>NZ_LSRW01000038.1:0-44556 GCF_003104955.1 Steroidobacter cummioxidans
GGCCTGAAAAGCGTGCTGAATGCCGTGCAGGAGCCGGAGCCGCGCACCACTGAAGCGAAGGTAACGCCACTTGGCAAACGCCAGTCCAGTAATAGCAAATGGCGTAGATGAGCAGGCGGCCCGCTGGGCAACGCGCTTAGCCTACGGCGATGTGACGGAGCAAGACCGCGCAGCGCTCGAAGCCTGGTTGGCAGCCGATCGTCGGCATCGCGGCGCTTACCTGCGAGCGCAAGCGGGTCTGCATGTCATGGAAGCCGCGGTGACGCGCGGTCCGCCGGTGCAAGCATCCGACGATGTTGCACCTGAGCCTGCAATGGTCAGACGAGCCGTGCCGCGATGGGCGGCAATCGCTGCTTGCCTCGCCGTGGTCAGCGTTGTGACGTTGAGTCTTTGGCCGCGCGAGCAGTCGAGCCTCGTCGCGCATCAAATCATGAAATTGCGCGACGGCTCGGTCGTCACATTGGCCGATGGCGCAAAGATCGATTTTGCGTTATCGGACCGCGACCGCAAGATCACGCTGCTCAGTGGCGCAGCGACCTTCAAAGTGGCCAAGGATTCCAGCCGGCCGTTCGTAGTGCGCTCCGGTGACGTCTATGCGCAGGCGACCGGCACCGAATATTCCGTCCGTCGACTCGGCGATACGGGCGGCGCGGTGCATGTCAAGGAAGGCAGTGTGCTGGTCTGGGCGCGTGACGATCGCGAGCAGGCAGTATTGTTGCATGCAGGTGGCGAGCTGACGCTCGATCCGGGGCCGGGCAATGTGGTGCCGTCGCTGCCCTCGCCAGCGATCGCGCAGATCTCACTCGACAACGTCACCATCGCGTCGGCCGTGGCCCGTTTCAACAACGTCAATCGCACCAAGATTGTGATCGCGGATGCCGAGATCGGCGCGATCCGGATCGTCGGTCTGTTCAGCGCCCACGATCCAGATCAGTTCGCGCAAGCGGCGGCCATCGTGGCCGGCGCACGCGTGCTCCACCGCCAGGACGAAATCATCCTGCAGAAATAGCGGCGTCGTTCATTGTGGTGCCGGCGCCTGCGGTGGGGGCTCTGCAGGCTGCGCCGGTTGCGCGGCCGGGGCTTCGGACGGACCGCTGCCGCTCTTGTTGTGTTTCTCCCGCTCCGGATCGGGCATGGGCAGCAGCTTGCCGGTCGGCAGCAGCGCCTCGACGGTCATCTGGGGCGGGATCCGTGACGAATCGCGGCCGCAACTGGCAGTCCCGCCGGTCACTTTTACATTGAGCTTGCGGAACACCTGCGTGCGCATCTGCTCGAGCAGGTCGCAATCCTCCGGCTTCAGGCGCACGGTCCGCGAAGACAACGCCACTTCCTGTCGTTGCGCCTCGAACACGATCGGATCATTCATCGCCGCCGCTGGATTGCGGGTCACACGCGATACCAGCTCCCGACGCGACTTGTCTTTTTCGATTTCCTTCATCACGGCCGGCGTGAGTTCGACCGGCATCTGCAGTTGCACGCGGATGCTGGCCGTCTGCCGGCGATCGTTGGCAGGGTTGCGGAAGGTGGAGGAGGAGCGGTTGAACGGGTCGCCGCGGTTGAACGGATCGTTGCGGTCGAACGGGTCGCCGCGATCGAAAGGATCGGAGCCGGTGCGCCCCGGGAGCGGATCCATCATGTCGTCGTTGCCGATCATGTAGGCATCGCAGTTGCGGACATCCACCTTGATGTCGTCTCTGGCGCCGACCGCGACCAGGATGACCGCTACGCGCTGCTGCAATTCATGGCAGGCCTGAAACTGTCTGGGCAGCCGGTACTGAAAGGACAATTCCTGAACCTTGTACACCGCCGTGACCGGGCCGTCTGCGAACGCCTGGCCGGTCAGCAGCAGGCAGGCGCCTGACAGCAGTTTCAACACAGCCGACACGCCAGGTTGGGGTGTGAAGTGCAGGGTCGTCATGGGGCAATCTCCGCTGCGGACCGCATGCGATTTTCTCCGAGTCTAGGCGCGCAGCAGGGCCACGTCGAGCGCTGCACGCATGGTCCGCATGGTTGGACCTTGGGCTAATTGCTGCATGTTCAGTCTGAGCCGACGCTGCTCTCCCCAGAAACAATCAGAGCTGGCACATGGCTCGAGCAAGCGCGAGTGGCGTAGTCAGGATGTTAGAACGTGCGTGCTGGGCCCTCGCGTGTCTGTCGATCGTGCTCTACCTCGCGGCCAGAATGGATGCGGCCATCAACGGCGGCGCCGATCTGGCCAATGCGACCGCGACCTCGGTTGCAGCGACGACCACAGCGGACGTCGCACCGGCAGCACCGGCCGCCGATAGCGCTGCGCCGACTCCATCGGTCTCGGGCCTGCTCGGCTCGCTGGAAATTCCCTCGCTAGGCCTGCGCACCCCACTTTATTCCGATAGCAGCGAGGTCAATCTCAATCGCGGCGCCGGGCTCATTGCCGGCATGGCCGGGCCGGGCGAGGGCGGCAACCTGGGCGTGGCCGCGCATCGCGACGGCACGTTTCGACCGCTGCAGAACATTCGCGTCGGGGACGCGATCGAAGTGCGGACCGCGAATTTTCACTACGTCTATCGCGTCACGTCGATCACAGTCGTCGATCGCAGCGATGCCGCGCTCCTGCGGCGTACCGACGAGCCGGTCATCACGTTGGTGACCTGTTACCCATTTCGATTCGTAGGACCTGCGCCCCGGCGATTCGTGGTGCGCGGTCTGCTCGATGCCACTCACGAGGCCACCGCGGCCATGACGCCGCCGCCTCGCGAGAAACCTGCCGCCATCTAAAACTTTCCGACCGTGTAGGAGAAGACCATGGGTATCCGTTCTCGCGTGACCTTCGGCGCGATCCTCGCACTCGTCGCTACTGCGGTCCTGGCGCAGAACCCGAGGGACTGCGCCGCCGTGCAATTCAGCGACGAGGTGCTGGCCCGTTTTCCACGGGCAGCCGAGGCCTGTCTGGATGTGATATCGCGCGATGGTCAGGATTACGCGGTGTTCAATGCGCAAGTGGTGGAGGTGCGAGGAAACACCATGCGAGTGCGCTTCCACTTGCCGGATGGCTCGCTCGGGCCGACGCAGTCCATCACACCGCCGAATGATTTTCGTGTGCTCATCGATGGCGAGCCGCGGCGCGTGTCGGAGCTCGCGCCGAATCAGGATTTGAAAGCGTACGTGGAGGTGAGTCGCCCGGTGATGGCGCTGGAGCCGGCCGATACCGCACAAAAGCTCGTGATCGTGCCGTTGGCGACGGAAGAGGAGGTCACGGAGGAGGTCGACACGGAGCGCGTGGCCCAAATGCCGCACACCGCCGGGCCCGCGCCTGTCTTTGCAGCCTTCAGTCTGTTGTTCGCGTGCGCCGCGGTGTGCATGCGAGCGATGCGCGGCGTGCGCGAGCGAATCCAGAAAATTCAATCGAGGAGTGAATCATGATCCGGACCATTGTGGTTGTTTCTCTGGCCTGCCTGCCGCTATTGGGGCTGGCAGGGGAGCCAAAAAAAGTGTCGCAGGAGAATGTCACTAAAGCGACGGCGACAGTGCAATCGGTGGACCACGACAGCAGGTCGCTGGTGTTGCGGACCTCCGACGGTGTCGACACGCTGGTGGTGGTTGGGCCCGAGGTGCGAAACTTCGACCAGATTGAACCGGGCGATACTGTGACGGCTACTTACAAGGAGGCGCTGGCGGCGGAAGTGGTGCCGAAAGGCTCGGCATCGTCGGATGAGCCGCGCACCACGATCTCCAAGAGTCGGGCTAATCCCGGCGAGGCGCCCGCCGCATCGGTCACCGCGTCGGTATCGACCGATGTCGTCATTCAATCGGTGGATCAGTCGTTCGATACCGTGACCTTCAAACGCCCGGATGGCATCGTGCGCACGGTGGCGATCTCGGATCCCGAAGCGACCAAGTTCGTGCAGAAGCTCAAGCCGGGTGACGAAGTGCGTATCACGTACACGGAAGCTACAGCGATCGCTCTGAACAAGTCGGAGTGACGCTGCCAGTGGGGTGCGAGGGTCGGGTGACGTTGCCGATACATACGAAGGGAGACGACGAAATGAGTTTCGATTCGGCAAATCCCGATCTACTCGCGTAAGCCGCTGCCGCATGATCGACGCGGAAGTCCTTGACTGCACTGGTTCACCGCGAGATCGTGGTAGCAGGCTGCATATAGGGCCGCGCTTCCCAGAATGTGGCCACGTCGCGGAGCGCGCGAAATACATCGAAATGTATCGTCGGGTGCATAGCGGGAGTTTTCGTGAGCAGGACACCATCTACCGTGTTCATCGTCGATGACGATGCCGATGTGCGACGGGCTCTGAGCCGTCTGTTGTGCGCGTCCCGATATGTCACGCGCTGCTTTGGATCCGCTGCGGAGTTTCTCGCACACCACGATCCAACCGTGCCCGGCTGCCTGCTGCTCGATCTGGCGATGCCCGATCGCAGCGGTCTGGATGTGCAGTCGGCGCTGGTCGACGCAGGGTGTGACCGGCCCATCATTTTCTTGAGCGGTCATGGCAGCATCGCCGAGAGCGTGATCGCGATGCGCGCCGGCGCAGTCAACTTTCTCACCAAACCGGTCGAGAACGAAGAGCTGCTCGGCGCCGTCGAAGAAGCGTTGCGCATGGATGAAGAGCAGCGCCGCGCGACCGGTCTGCGACAGATCGTGCAAGAGCGGATCGCAACGCTCACGCCGCGCGAGCGCGAAGTGCTCGCGCACGTCGTCGAAGGTCGCATGAACAAACAAATCGCCGGCGACCTCGGCACCGTGCTCAAGACCATCAAGGTGCATCGCGCGCGGGTGATGCACAAGATGCGGGTGCGTTCGCTGGCGCAGCTGGTGAAGCTGATCGCGGCCTCAGGCGTAGTGCTGGAGCGGCCGGCGCGCAGCAGCGAACTGACGGTGGATGTGAAATACAGTGTGCCGATTGGCTCGAATGGCGGCAGCCACTCGATTGGCGGTGTAGCGCATTGGTAGATCGAAGCGGGCGCGATTACTAGAAGTCGCGCCCGATGCTGAAGCTGATGCCGGTGTCACTGCTTTCCAGATCGTCCGGCGGGTCGCTGTTATAACTCTCGTAGGCGCGCAGCGCCCAAAAATAATTGTCGGTGATGTTCCGCCGCAAGGCGATCTGCGCTTCGACGCGGACGCGTGAGTTGTCCGGCGCGTAGAAGGCAAGGGTCCTGAAATCGATGCCGTTTTCGGTGCCGACGGCGAACCATTCCCATTCGACCGCGCCGTGCACTTCGAAGATCGTGTCCGCGTCATAGCCGCGGAATTTTTCCCGATCTCCATCCACTCCGCCGTACACGGCGAACATGGCGCGATTGGTCTGGCTCAGCGTACGGCCGAGTGCGGCGCCGAGCAGTACTCGCGAATCCAGATCCAGCTCGCGATCCTCCTCCAGATGCAACTGGCCGAGCACGAACCAACGATCCGCCAGGAAGCGGCGCGAGCCGATCTCGAAATGATTGCGTCGCTGCGCGACGTCGCCGCTGCGACGGCGCAGGAGCGAGTTCAACTGCAGCTTGGTCAGGTAACGCATGGTGCGTCGTTCGACTGCGCCATTGAGGGTCCAGTCGAGCTCGTTGTTCGCGGACAGGAAATCGATACCGGCGTCGATCGAGCCGCGCCAGCCTTCGAGCAGGCGTCGCTCGGTGGCCGGAGCTATACGGACCACCTCATTCGTGTCGATGCGACGCGTGCCGGCATCGGTGGTGATCGACAGCTGGCCGCCATGCACGTACAGCGTGCCGACCTCGCGCTCGCCGGTGCTGAGCACGATATAGAAACGATCCGGACTCTCCAGCTCGACCACATTGCGCCAGTCGATGTCGACGCGACCGACACCGGCGATGCGAAAGGAGAGCTCGCCGCGCGTCAACTCCCTGATCTCGCCGGTCATGCGGTTGCCGCTGGTGAGTGTCACGACGTCTTCGGCGGATGCGATGGATGCGGTGCCAAGCAGGAACGCGAGCACCGGCAGGTATGGAAAATTCATTCCACTCTCCCTGGTCGATGCCGCAGAGTACGTGCAGCTTCGCTGCGCAACTCATTGGACCAGAGGCTAATTGCGAGTCGGCGGCATCGCTGCAAAAGTGCCGAGCATGGCGAGAGTGCACATTCTGGCGACCGGCGGGACGATTGCGGGTCGAGGCTCGAGCGATACGTCTTCCAGTTATCGTCCCGGCTCGGTCATGCTCGAGCAGCTGATCGACAGCGTGCCCGGACTCGGAACGCTGGCCGCGGTGAGCGGCGAGCAATTTGCGCAGATGAGCAGTCAAGACATGGACGAAGTCCTCTGGCAGGGACTGACCAACCGCATCAATAAATTGTTCGATGCCGATGCGGCGGACGGCGTGGTCATCACGCATGGCACCGACACTGCCGAGGAGACCGGGTATTTTCTGCATTTGACGATCACGTCCGGTCGCCCGGTCGTGCTCACCGGCTCGATGCGTCCCGCGACCTCGTTGAGCGCAGACGGGCCACTCAATTTATATAACGCGGTCTCGGTGGCGGCCGACCGCGATGCGCACGATCGCGGCGTGATGCTGGCGATCAACGACGATCTGCACAGTGCGCGGGACGTGACGAAGTCGAGCACGACGGATGTGCAGACCTTCATCTCACCTGGCCCTGGCTTGCTCGGCACGGCGCGACTGGGTCGCATCCGCTATTTCCGCAGGCCAACGCGGCTGCACACAGCACAGTCGATGTTCTCGGCGTTTGCTCAGCGCCGCTTGCCGCGAGTGGACATTTTGTACTCGCACTCCGGCATGCAGCCCGACTTGGTTAGTTCAAGCGTGTCGCTAGGCGCGCGTGGCATCGTGATTGCTGGCGTCGGCAACGGCAACGCACCTGGACCCGTGGTGAGCGCGTTGGCGGACGCGGCAAAAGCGGGCGTGATCGTCGTTCGCGCCACTCGCGTTGGCAGCGGCGATGTCGAACGCGGTGTGGAGCTCGATGATGATGCCCTGGGTTTCGTGGTCGCCGATCAGCTAAGTCCCCAGAAGAGCCGGATATTGTTGCAACTGTGCCTGGCGCACGATCTGGATCGCAGCGCCGTGCAGGAGGCGTTCTTCCATTACTAAGGTTGTTTTGGGAAAAACCCTGAATTTCGCAAGTGCGATCTGTAACTTGTTGACATGCACACAGGCATGACTGAAAACTAGGACAACACAATAAAGAGTGGAACCCCAGCCAAGGAAGGTATGTCATCGACCAGCTCTCGCGCAGCGACAGCTCGACAAGCAAACTGATGATTGGTTATCGCGCATATCGATCGATGTGCGGGCTAAGGTTTTGCTTAAAGTTCATCCAGCATTCGCAGGAGAAAAGTCACATGGTAGTAAAGCGTTCTGGAGTCGCGGTCTCTTTGGGTGTGATGCTGATGTGCATGTCTGGGGCTGCTTCAGCTGCCACGATGTGCGCGGGGCAGATCAGATCATTGTTCGTCGACAACGGCGCCCAGCTCATGGTGTTGCCTACATTCCTGGGAGATTGGGTGCAGGTCTGCAACATCTCGACTCCATGGAAGGGAATCTCCGTTGACGTATGTAAGTCGTGGTTCGCGACGCTGACGGCGCTGCGGGCCTCGCAAGATACGGTTATGTTCCGTTACAACGAGAATATGGCGTGCAATGGGATACCAACGTATACCAACGCCCCCGCGCCTGCGTACATCGCAAACGGCCAAAGCTAGTAGCCCGTGCTCTTGTGGGCCCGCGCCCGGTAAGTGACCTTACTCAGCTCGGCGCCGAAGAACAGCATCTTGCACATGGCGTGCATCCATAACATGACGATGAGGATGCCGCCGATCGCACCGTAGGCGCTCCATTTCTGGGCCGCGCGCGCGGCATAGATCGACAGGACTTCGGCGCCGAAGATCCAGGTGAGTCCGGCCAGCAGAGCAGCGAGCCGCACGTCGCGCCAGCGGACGTGCACTGGCGGTAAGGTCCGCAACAGCAAAGCGAACGTGAGCGGAGCGATGATCAGCGAGCCGAGTAGCGGCAGCAGCCAGCCGAGCGTATCGCTGAGAAATGTCGGCTCGCTGGGTAATGCTACGAGCCATTGCAATGCGCCGATGACTGCGAGCAGCGCCAACAGCAGGGCACCGCCGCCAAGCATGATGCCGAACGCGATGATGCGTTCGGTGAATTTCATGCGCAGCGCGAGCAGGATCGAACCCGAGGCGAGCGGCGGTGCATGTTTCCAGATCGCGCGGAAGGTCATGCGCAGATGAGCAAACAGGGCGGAGGAGGTCATCAACAAGCCGACGATGCCGATGAGCGTAGCCACCGTCGAGCCGCGCTGCAGGTACTCAGACACTTGCTCGACCGCGCTGCGCAGGTCTGCGCCGAACGTGATTTCGACCGTGCTCAAGACTTGCTGCTCGACATTGACCGCTAGGGGCGACAGACGCAGCAGCCATCCCACCGTTGCCATGAGCAGCACCAGTAATGGCACCAGCGACAGCAGCGCGTAGTAAACCATTGCACCCGCAAAGTAGTGCGCGTAGTCGCTGACGTACTCGCTCGCAGCCGCGCGCAGCAAGTTGTAGTGCGCTGATATCGAGGAGCGCGCTGATATCGAGGAGCTCACCGTCGGTGACTCTCGGCGTCCTCCCCATCAGTCACAGTTGGACCTAGGTCCTACGCGTATCCATTGCTGAGTGAGCTAGGTTCCTCGCGACAGTGCGGACCACCCGAGGGCGAACCATGAGCGATCCTCAAGCGGACGAGGCGTTTCGCAGGAGTGTCTGTACGCAGCCGCAGGGCAGCGGCCGCGTACGCGCGGAAGCGGACAGCCTCGGCGAGCGTGAGGTGCCGCTCGATGCCTACTGGGGTGTCAACGTCTTGCGCGCGCTCGAGAACTTCGCGATCAGCGGCCGGCCAATCTCGGTGTACTCCGATCTCATCTACGGTTACGCCTGCGTCAAGCAGGCGGCGGCCCAGGCCAATGCAGACCTCGGCGCCCTGGCGCGCTGGAAGGCGGACCTGATCGAGCGAGCCTGCGTCGAGATTCGCGAGGGCGCACTGCGCGATCAATTCGTGGTCGACATCATGCAGGGCGGCGCGGGCACCTCGACCAACATGAACTTCAACGAGGTGATCGCGAATCGCGCACTGGAGTTGGGCGGCTTCCCCAAGGGCGACTATGCACACATCGATCCCAACGACGATGTGAACTGCTCCCAGAGCACCAACGACACCTATCCGACCGCGTTGAAGATCGGTCTGTATCTGGCGCTGGAGCGCCTGCAGGTCGAGCTGGTGTCCCTGGCGACCGCTTTTCATGCCAAGGGCGGGGAGTTCGCCGGCATCGTGAAGGTCGGGCGCACTCAATTGCAGGACGCCGCGCCCATGACGCTGGGACAGGAATTCCAGGCATTCGCAATTACGCTCGCCGAGGAGTGTCTCGGCTTCGAGCATGTGATGAATCAGTTGTGCGAGATCAGCCTGGGCGCGACCGCGATCGGCACCGGCATAGCGGCGCATGCGCAATACGCGGAGGCGGCGCGGCAGCACCTGGCCGACATCACCGGCTATGCGCTGCGCACCTCACCGGACCTGGTCGAGGCCACGACCGATGTGGGCTGTTTCATGGAGCTGTCCGGCACATTGAAGAAATGTGCCATGAAGCTGTCGAAGATCTGCAACGACCTGCGGCTGCTCAGCTCCGGACCGCAGGCCGGACTCGGCGAGATCACTCTGCCACCGCGGCAGGCGGGCTCCAGCATCATGCCGGGCAAAGTGAATCCGGTGATTCCCGAGGCAGTCAATCAAGTCGCCTTCGTGGTCGCTGGCGGCGACATGACGCTGACCATGGCGGCCGAGGCTGGCCAGCTGCAGCTCAACGCGTTCGTGCCGGTCATGGCGCATGTGCTGTTCGAGAATCTCAAGTTTCTGACAGCCGCGGTGACCACATTGCGCGAGCATTGCGTCATCGGGGTGACAGCCAACATGAACCGTCTCGAACAACACTCGCGCTCGTTCGTCGGCGTGATCACCGCACTCATTCCTTATATCGGCTACGAACCCGCGGCGCGGCTTGCGAGGCAGGCACTGACGGACGGTGGCGACATCGTCGATGTGGTCGTCGCCTCGGGCCTGATGTCTCGCGAGGAAGTGACCTCGCTGCTCAGCACCGAGCGTCTGACCGGCGAGCAGATCAGACATTGAGGGGGCGTCATGCGGCAATTCTCGACTCATCAACTGTTATCGCTGCTGGACAAGCATGGCCCACCGTGCATCTCGCTCTATCAGTACACACACCGGCACCATCCGGACAGCCTGCAGGACCCGATTCGCTATCGCAATCTGCTGCGACAGATGGAAGGCTCGTTGCTGCAGAAGTACGACCGCAAAGAGGTGCGCCCGCTCCTGGAAAAATTTCAACCGCTGAGCCACGACGAAGAATTCTGGAATCATCGCACCGACGGCCTGGCCATGCTGGCGGCACCGGATTTGTTCGAAGTGTTCGAGCTGCAACGGCCGGTGCAGGAGAATCTGATCGTCGCCGACACGTTCTATCTCAAGCCGCTGCTGCGCATCTCGCAATCGGCGGATCGCTTTCAGATTCTGTGTCTGACGCGCGATAGCGCGCAGCTGTTCGAAGGCAATCGCGATGCGTTCGATCCGGTCGAGCTCATCGATACGCCGGCGACCCTCACCGAGGCGCTCGGCACCGACCTGACGCCGCAACATCAGTCGGTGCGTTCGGCAGCCGGTCAGACGCCCATCTATCACGGCGTCGGGCAGAAGAAGGAGGAAATGGATCGGGACCGAGACCGGTTCTTCCGCGCGGTCGATCGCGGCGTGATGGAGAATCATTCCAAGCCCACCGAGCTGCCGTTGATGCTGGCGGCGTTGAAGGAGTATCACACGCCGTTTCGCAACCTGAGCCGCAATCCGTATTTGCTGAGCATGGGCGTCGATGTGGATCCCGGTGCCATCGGACTGGACGAGCTGCGTGCGCTCGCATGGGAGCAGATGGAGCCTTTGTATCTGGAACGTCTGGCAGTACTGGTGCGCGAATATGAAGTGGCGCGGGCCCGTCAGCTGGGATTTGACGATGTGGCCGAGGTGGCGGCGGCCGCCGTCGCGGGTCGCGTGCAGAATCTACTCGTCGAAGCCGATCGGCAGATTCCGGGCCGGGTCGATCCGCAGTCCGGCAGGATCGAGCCGGGCGCGCTGGGCGATCCGGAGATCGGCGATGTGTTGAGCGATCTGGCTGCCGCGGTGCTGCGAATGAAAGGACAAGTCGTCATCGTGCCCAAGGAGCGAATGCCTTCGACGACCGGCGTCGCAGCGACCTGCCGCTTCTGACACATCATTATCGCGACCGGGCGACCGGCAGGAAGCCGACGAAGGTCAGTCCTGCGAGTGCGAAGAACGACAGCTTGAGCGCGGACAACCGCGCGTCCGTATTGATCTGCACTGCGTTCGCGATGTGCTCGGGCGCGAGCGGCGACTGCTCTAGCGCCTGCTGTAATCGATCATTGCTGATGAAGGCGACTCGATTCAGATCCAGATGTGCGCGCAGCTCGGTGCCGATCGCAGGGTCGCGCGCCAGATGTCGATTCACATTGACGCTGAGAACGCCGATGACCAGTGCGCCCGCGATCGCCGCTCCGACCGCAGCTGCGAAATGACTGGTCGCGGAGCACAGCGGCTCGACATCCTCGGAGATGTCCGTGGGTGCAGCAGAAGCGATCGTCTTGAACAGCAGTGTCGCGAGCGCTCCTTCACCCAGCCCGATCGCAGCCAGGCTGAGGACGACTGATGCGTCGCTCCAGTTATTGCGCACGATGCCTCCCAGCAACACCAGGCCACCGCCGACGACGAGAAAGGCATAGCGAGTAACATTGCGCATGGCTGCACCGCGGCAGCGGCTGACCGAAAGCGCGCCGATGAAGCTCGCAACCGTGAAGGGGAGCAGCGCGTAAGCGGTCACCAGACTGCTGCGTCCCTGCACGATCTCTATATATAAAGGAATCAGGAAGGTGACGCCGGAGCTGACGGCTGCGATGGTGAATATCGATAGCAGCGTAGAACGTTGCACCGGGGTGTTGAGCAGTTGCATCACGCGCAGGCAGCCGCCGACCCGTCGCCTGGCCAACCAGATCAGCACCAGCTTGATGAGCACCACGCCGAACAACATGCCCAGCAGCGCGGGCGATAGATTCAGCGGACTGAAAGGGGCCCCGGGCCGCGCTCTGAGCACGCCCCAGTTGATCAGGTTGTCGCTGCCCAGGCCGATCAGCACCAGCGCCACCCCAACTGCGGCGAGTCCGGCCATTTCCGTGACAGTCATTCTTACCCGGGGCAGCAGGCCGGCATCGTGACGCAAATACAAGCTGCCAAGGTAAATGGTGGCGGCCAGCAGCAACAGCAACATGAAAGTGAGGCGCCAGTCGGTCCAGGTGGCGATGGCGCCGGCGATCAGAAAGGCCGGCGCCAGGCTCAGACTTCGCGTTGCACTCAGGCGTCCGAGCGCAACGGCTCGCTGCTCGTCCGCGTAGTGAGTTGCAATCAGCTGCACTGAGGCTGGTGTCAACATCGCCGCCGCGGCGCCAGCAATCATCTGAGCCAGGAGCAGCACGGTGGCGTTGGGACTCCATGCCATGACCGCCATCGCAGCACCGAACAGCGCGATCGATATTCGAAAAATGCGGCGCGGGCCGACGATGATGGCCAGGCGTGTGCTCGCCAGGACGCTGGCCGCGACCATCAGCGAGTACATGATGATCGCCGTCTTCACCATGCCCGAGCCGGCGTCGAACGCGGTGATGATGCCCTCGATGGAAATCTTCAGCGTCGCGATGTTGAAGACCAGCAACACCTGCGCGCTCGCCAGAATCGCCAGCGGCAGCCAGTTGAATTGCTCTTTACTGATCACGCGGGTGCAGTGGCGGCGGGGGCGCGAATGTAGCCGGGCAGCGCTCCGGCGGGAAAGAATGCCAGCAGTGCGCAGCCGGCGAGTGCGAAGAAGGTGGCTTTCAACGCCAGCAAGCGCGCGTCGGTGTTGATCCGAACGGCCTCGGCGACTTGTTCGGGGGTCGCGGCGGTGTCTGCGAGCACTTGTTGCAGACGGTCGTTGCTGACGAATGCGATGTTGTCGAGGTCGACCTGGGCCGTGACTCGGTCGGGCAGACTCGCGTTGTGCACCAGCTCGTAATGAACGCTGCGGTCGAGCAAACCGATGATCAGAGCGGTCGCGAGTGCGGTGCCGACTGCGGTTGCGAGATTGTTGCTGACACCGCGCACCGAGCCGACATCGGCCGCGAGCTCTCGCGGTGATGCCGTGACCAATACATTGAATAGGAGTGTCACCAGCGCACCTTCGCCAAACCCGGCCACCGCCATGCCGAAGATCACCATGGAGTGGCTCCAGTCGTTGCGGATGGTCGCGCCGAGCAGCGCCAACCCTACTGTGACCAGCAGAAACGAGTAGCGACCGATGTGTGCGGGACTGAGATAATTCTGCAATCGCACCACCATCACGGCCGCGATGAAACTTGCCACCGAAAAGGGAATCACGCTCAACGCCGTCTCGAAGCTGCCGTGGCCTTGCACGACTTGAATGTAGAGCGGGATGAGAAAAGTGATGGCTGATGCAATCGCACTGACGATGAAGATCGAGAGCAGGGCGGCACGCTCGGAAGTGCCTGAGACGACTTCCAGTGCGACCAGCGTGTCGGCGCCCTGATCGCGCCGCCGTCGCGACCAGGAAATGAACGCTTGCAGTAGAAAGACGCCGATCAGCACCAGCAGCGGCGCCGGCGACAGATCCAACAGGACGAACGGTGCATCGGGTCGTGCCAGCAAAGTGCCCCAGGAGGCGAGATTGCTGGTGCCCAGGCTGATGAGTACCACGCCCACGCCCGCCAGTGCTGCGCCCATCCAATCGATGTCGACAGGCGAGGGCCGGCGCTCGGCGCTGAGTTTGTCGCTGAACTTCAGCAGGGCCAGTGCCAGCGCCGCCAACAATCCAAACATGGCGCGCCAGCCCACCCAACTGGTCAACGATCCTGCGAGCAGGAAGGCGAGCACGATGCCCATCGCCGGCGCGGCGCCCAACCAGCCAAGCGCCTGCGCCTGTTGCTGACCTCGATAGTTGTCGGCGACCAGCACGACGAGCGTCGGCACGAGCGCGGCCGCGGCCATGCCGGCAAGGATCTGCGCAACTATCATCAATGTCACATCGAGGCTCGCCGCCATGACGATCATGCTGATGCCGAACAGTCCCACGGCGGTGCGAAACACGCGACGTGATCCGATCAACTGCGCGATCCGCGCGCCCGGCAATATCAGCGCTGCGACGACCAGCGCATAAGTAACAATCACTGTGCCAATGGTCGTCGCCGCGGTGCCGAGGCTGCCCGCGATGGCATCCATCGACACCTGCAGCGTCGAGATGTTGAAGATCATCATGATCTGCGCGAGCACGATCACGACCATCGCAGTCCAAGGGGCGACCCGCGTCTCGTCCGCCAGGGAGGAGTCGATGTCGCCGGTGCGCGAAGACGCGTGCATGCAATCGCTTGATACGCCAAGCAAGAATGCGATGCGTTGGGCCTTGGCCCAATAGACGTTCCGGAGCCGCACTTCGATCCTCGTCAGCTCGCCACCAGGAGATGCACGATGAGTACGCTGATCGCGGTTGTGTTCGACGATCCCACCACGGCGTTCGAGATGCGCACCGCGCTGCTGAAAATGCAGAAGCAGCATCTGATCGACCTGGAGGATTCGGTGGTTGTCACCAAGACCGAAGCCGGCAAGACCAAGCTCGATCAGGCGACCAGCCTGACCGCGGCCGGCGCCATCGGCGGCGGCTTCTGGGGCATGCTCATCGGCTTGATATTCCTGAATCCACTGCTGGGGGCAGCGGTTGGCGCGACGGCCGGCGCGGTGACGGGCAAGTTGACCGACATCGGGCTCGACGATCGCATGATGAAAGACATCGCCGCCTCCTTCAAACCCGGCTCCTCGGCGCTGTTCGTGCTCGTGCGCCGTGCCACTGTCGACAAAGTGCTGGAGGGGCTGAAGGGATTTTCCGGTAAAGGCAAGGTCTATCAGACCTCGCTCGACAAGGACACCGAGCAGACCCTGCGCGACGCGCTCGAAGCGGCTTGATTGCATCGTCCGTGCGCGGCGGGCACGGCCGCAGAGGTGGTTATGGCGAAGCGGAACCACACGATCAGTCCCGGTGCGCTCGGTCCCGAGCACACCGAGCCGACCCGTGGCGCGCCCCGCAAATCCGGCTTCGAAAAATTTCTGGATGTGATCGAGCGGGTGGGCAACAGGGTTCCTCACCCGGTCGTGATTTTCGTGCTGCTGATCGCGCTGGTGATTTTGCTGTCGCACCTGTTCTACCTGCTCGGTGCCAGCGCCACCTATCAGTCGATCGATCCGGACACCGGCGAGATCGAGCAGCTCACCACCAATGCGCAGAGTCTGCTGACCGCGGACGGCTTCCGCTTCATGTTCGAAGGCGTGGTGGCCAACTTCATGAACTTCAACGCCGTCGGCGTGATCATCGTCGCGATGCTCGGCGTCGGCGTGGCGGAAGAGTCCGGACTCATCAAAGCATTGATCCACAAATTGGTGAACGTCGCGCCGCCGGCGGCGATGACGTACATCCTGGTCTTCATCGGCATCCTCTCCAGCATCGCCGCAGATGCCGGATATCTGGTGCTGATCCCTCTGGCGGCGGCGGCGTTCCTCAGTCTCGGCAGGCATCCCCTCGCTGGCCTCGCCGCGTCATTCGCGGGCGTCGCCGCCGTCTTTACCGCCAACATTCTGATCAAGCCACTGGACGGCATTCTCACCGGCATCACCAACGATGCCATTCATTTGCTCAATCCATCGCTGTCCATCGATCTCACCGCGAACTTCTGGTTCTCGGTCGCCTCGGTGCTGGTGTTGACCGTCGCGGTGTCTTTGATCACCGAGAAGATCGTCGAGCCGCGGCTCGGCGCATACAGCAGTAACGAGCCTGTGATCGAGCGTAGCGCGATGACTGAAGAGGAAACGCGTGGGCTGCGCTATTCCGGCACCGCCATCCTGGTCGTGCTCGGGGTGTTCATGGCATTGAGCCTGCCGGCGGGGGCGCCGCTGCGAAATCCGGAAACCGGCGCGCTCATCGGCGATTCGCCGTTCATGAATGGCTTGATCGTATTCATCATGATTCTGTTCCTGGCTGCAGGCTGGGCCTATGGCATCGGTGCGGGCACGATGAAACGCACGGTGGATGTCGTCGGCGCGATGGAGAAAGCGATCCGCAGCCTGGCGAGTCTGATCTTTCTGTTGTTCGTCATCAGCCAGTTCCTCGCGTTCTTCAACTACAGCAACATGGCCACGCTCGCCGCCGTGAATCTTGGCGATGTGCTCGAGCATGCCGGCCTCGGTCCGCTCACGCTGCTCATCGGGTTCATCCTGGTGGTCGCGGTGCTCGATCTGATCATGACCGGCGCGATCCCGAAGTGGGCCATCTTCGCGCCGGTGTTCGTGCCGCTGCTGATGCGGCTCAACGTCGATCCCGAAGCGGTGCTGGCGGCCTATCGCGTCGGCGATGCGCCGTTCAACGCGGTTACGCCGCTCAACGCCTACTTCGCGCTGATCGTGACATTCGCGCAGAAGTACGACCCCAAGGCCGGCGTCGGCACCGTCATTGCGCTGATGCTGCCCTACGTGATCATCGTCTTCGTGCTGTGGATCGTGTTGTTCGCGGCCTGGCACTTGCTCGGCATTCCGTGGGGCCTGTAGATCACCAGGAGACTTGAGATGTCCGCTAGTGCAAAGTCCAGCAATCCAGCGCACGCCACACCAGCGGAACTGGTGCGGCGTCGCGAGCCCGTACAGATTGGCCTGCGGCAGGCCGCGCAGCTCGGCAAGGCGGACTTGCTGGTGCTCGGCGTGTACGCCGACGGCTCGTTACCAAACGCGGCGCAACCTTTCGATGCCGCCCTGGACGGGCGCCTGCGGGAGCTGGCGAAACAAGCGGACCTGCCGCCGAAGATTGGTGAAACGCTGCTGTTGTACTACGCCTCAGGCGATACGGCCCGGCGTGTATTGCTGCTGCGGCTGGGACCTCGCAAAGAGTTCGATGGCAAGGCTTATCTCAAGGCGCTCGAATCGGCGGCGCGGGCAGTAGCTTCGAGCTCGACGCGAAGCATCGATATCCCGCTGCTGGATGTTGTCGACGACGATGCGGAACATACAACGGCGTGGCGTGTGCAACAGGCGAGCCGTGTGCTCTGCGATGGTTATTACAAGTTCGCTGCACCGTTGTTTGCATCGAAAGGAATCAGCAAGGACGCCGCAGCCGTGCCGCAGTTGTCGCTGCTGATCGAAGAGCCGATTACTCCAGAGCTCGAGTACGCGGCACGCAGCGGGCGCGCGATCGCCGAAGGCATGGCGCTCACCAAGGACCTGGGCAATCTGCCGGGCAATGTTTGCAACCCTGGTTATCTCGCCGAGGCGGCCAAGGCCTTGGGTCAGGAATTCGGCTTTCCGGTGGAAGTGCTCGAGCGCGAAGACATGGCGAAGCTCGGCATGGAGTCGGCGCTGGCGGTCGGCAAGGCGTCGGCCGAGCCGTGCCGCTTCATCGTCATGAAATACTTTGGCAGTGAAGCGGAGCAGCCGCCGATCGTGCTGATTGGCAAGGGCGTGACGTTCGATACTGGCGGGGTCTCGCTCAAGCCGGGCGACGATCTGGACATGATGAAGTACGACATGTGTGGCGCGGCCAGTGTGTTCGGCGCGTTGAAGATGGTCGCGCGCCTGGCGTTGCCGCTGAATGTCGTTGGCATCGTCGGTGCGGTCGAGAACATGCCCGGAGGGCGTGCCACTCGCCCCGGCGATGTGGTCAGGTCCATGTCGGGCCAGACCATCGAGATCCTCAACACGGATGCGGAGGGCAGGCTGGTCCTGTGCGACGCGCTCACTTACGCCGAACGTTTCCAGCCCGCTTGTGTCATCGACATCGCGACGCTCACGGGTGCCTGTGTCATCGCGCTGGGATCGCAGACCAGCGGCCTGTTCGCCAATGACGATGCGCTTGCGGAAGAGTTGCTCCAGTGTGGCACCGATACCGGTGATCGTGCCTGGCGCCTGCCTTTGTGGGAGGAATATCAGGAACAGTTGAAGAGCAACTTTGCGGATATGAGCAATCTGGGCGGGCGCCCCGCCGGCGCGGTGACTGCCGCGTGTTTCCTGTCCCGGTTCGCGAAAGGCTATCGCTGGGCGCACCTGGACATTGCCGGCACCGCGTCGGTGGGAGGCGATCGCAAAGGAGCGACCGGCCGGCCCGTGCCGTTGCTCTCAGAATTCCTGTTGAAGCGCGCCGAGCACACAGCGCCCGCGCCGAGATGACAGGTGAGGCTGTATCGCACGCGATCTGTCTTGCGATGGCTCACGCATGCGACGGGTCACCTGATCCTGGCTCTGCTGGTCATATGGTCGGCGCTTGCCATCTGGTTCTCGCCGCTGCCGTCTGCGGCTTTGCGGCTTACGCTGGCTATTGCATTTGCAGCATTCGGCATCTGGGCGCTCTGGTTGAGCCGCTCGCGCCGTGTCTGGCTCGCCTTCGCGGCATTGTTTGGCGTACTGCTGATCGGCTGGAGCGCCATTCAGCCGCGGCAGGATCGCAACTGGCGGCCTGAAGTCGCAGTTCTGCCGCGCGCTTATATCTCTGGCGATGACGTGCGCATCGTCGGCGTGCGGGACTTCGTATACCGGTCGGTGGACGACTTTACCCCGCGCTACCGGGAGCGCGACGTGAAGCTGTCGCACCTGACTGGGGTGGACTTCTATATCTCGTATTGGATGCCAGGCCCGGTCGGTCATACCTTTCTGAGCTTCATCTTCGATGACGCGGAGCCCATCAGTATCTCGATCGAGGCGCGGCCCGAGGCGCACGAGGGCTTCGCGCCGGTGGGCTCATTGTTCAAGCAGTTCGAGCTGATCTACGTGGTGGGCGAAGAGCGGGACGTCGTCGGGGTGCGTACCAATTATCGCGGCGAGGATGTCTACCTGTATCGAATCAACACCACCCCGGAGAATGCCCGGCGCCTGTTTCTGATCTATCTGGAGCGCATCAACGAGCTGGCGGGACGCGCCGAGTTCTATCATTTGTTGAGCAACAACTGCACGCTCAACATCGTGCGTTACGCCAACGCCGTCGGCCCGGGTTCCCGGTTCGACATCCGCCACTACCTCAATGGGCTGTTCGACAGCTACCTCTATCAGCGGCAGCTGCTCGACGGCTCGATGCCGTTCGAGGCCTTGCGCCGGCAGGCCAAGATCAACGCCGCCGCTCAGGCGGCGGGCGCGGCGGAGGACTTTCCGGAGCGCATTCGGGCCCAGCTGGGCAAGCGCAGCTGAGTTGTTGGACCAAGGGTAAATTGCCGACGCGCGCACATCGCAGCCACAGTCATTGCCCGAGTTGCCAGTCCACGGGGGAGAAGCACCATGACCGCAGAGCATGGCCGTCTGCGCGAAGCCAATGAACGTGGCGTGCCATGGCGCAAGTGGGGACCCTATCTTCGAGATAGCGGCCGTCCCCGGGCACGTGCGCGCTCCGATAGCGAAGCTCCGCCAGCCGCACCGGGCGAATTGCGCTCCTGGGCCTACGAATCCAGTGAAGATGGCCCGGTGGGAATCTGCGACGAGCAGATGCGACTGTGTTTCGGCGTGGCAATCCGCGCCGGCGGCGACCGCACGTTGCAGGAACGGCTCTTGAGCATGCCGGTCACGTACTCGAGGCGTTACACCCAGGCCGATAACCTGCCGACGCATTCTTATCTGCGTGCGCATTACAGATATCGCGAACCGGAGGGCTCGACGACGCATCGTGAGGCAGCCTGCTTCGATGTCGTGGTCGAGTACGCCAAGTCGGGGCCCGAGGAAATCCTGATCCAGATCGAAATCAAGAACACGAGCTGCGAGACCGCGACGCTGCAGGTGTTGCCGCAGCTGTGGTTCCGGCAGGACCCGGACGCCCTGGCCGATCCGCGCGTCGTAATCGAGCGGGTTGCGGGACGGGCGGATGTGCCATGCCTGATCGCGCGTCATCCGGAGCTGGGCACCTACTATCTGCATTGTGAGCTGGCCGGTGCGTTCCTGTTCACCGGGTGTGCTCAGCCGGTCGAACTCAATCGCGGTGGCACGCGGGCGGCGGCTCACCATCTGCTGATCCTGGCGCCGCGTGCCGTGCAGCGCATTCGTATGCTGCTGACTTCGACGGTACCGGCCCTCGGCAATCCCTCGTTGGAAAAGCTCTTCGCCAGCTTGAAGCAGCTTCGGCATGACGCCAACGAATTCTTCTCGGTGATCACCTATGCCTGCGACAGCACCGCAGGCGCGTTCGACGTGCGACGTGCCTTCTGCAACATGCTTTGGAACAAAGCGGTATGGGTGTCGGCCGTCACCGGCTGGCTGTACGACCGCCGTGCGAGGTCCCGCGGCGGCGCTGAGACTCACGAGCCGGCCTCGTTTCGCCTGAAAGTCGCTCAAGTAGTCGCGCCGCCTCACAAGCGAGAGTGTCCTCATCTGGAGTCGCCTGCATGGCTGTTACACACCCTTGCGCTGGCGTGTGTGGATGCCGACCTGGCCGCGCATCAGCTGCGCTTGCTGTTGAAAGGCGAGCTGAAGAATCGCAGCAGCAAAGTCAGTCCCGTGCATCATGAGTGGCAGGCACTCAAACCATGGGCGGCGCTATTGATGTATCGATTGCAGCGACCCCGTCGTCCGAAGGACGCGCGTAGCGATCTGATCGAGAACTTCGAAGCGCTATCGTCGCAGGTCGCCGGCGGAGGATGGGCCGCGATCCGCGCGCAGAGCATGCTGGAGATGGCCTTGGAGTTGGCGACTCATGATGCACGCTACGAGCAGAAAGCCATAGAGAGCTATGTATCGTTTGTCAGCGCGATCGCAGCTTTGGATTGCGAGGCGACGTTGCTGGATGCGCGCGCCGAGGAAGCCGATGAGGATCCCGGGTTCCGACTGACCATCAGTGATCGTATGCAGTTCCAGGTGCTGTCATCGTTTGGTCTGATCGCCTTGAGTGGCGCGGTAGCGTTTCGCGCCGGAGCGGTTGTCGGACTGCCGCTCTTTTGCGAGCGTGTGCGCGGCATACACAAAGAGCATGCAGAGCGGATTTGCAAGCCCGATCATCTGCGCATGGTGCTGGATCGGGTGTTTGGTGCACCGGTGAACAATGCCTGGGCAACATTGCCCGCGGGCATGTTGCTGATACGAGCGTTGTCACAAATCGAGGCATTGTATGGAGCGGCGATCCGGGTTCGTTGTGCGGCGGCCGGCGGCGCGATGATGAGCCCGGGCGAGTTGAGTCAATGGATCGTCCATCAGCACGTGGCCGCGCGCGTCTCCGCCATTCATCGATCCAAGTTGCTGGAGTTTTGTGAATACGTGTACATGCGAGGTGCGGCGACCGCTGGACAACACACCGGCTGGGCCGGACGGGTTGCGGCGATGATCTGTGCTTCGTGGAGTTATTCGCCCTTCGAGGATGGTGTCGAGCCGCCGACGGCGATCGAGCAGGCGCGGACCCGAGAATCCAAGGCTCAAGTCGTCAGTCTGCGGACGACGCGGCGTTAGCCCTTGGTCCATCTTTCGTCCGAAGAGCTGCCGAGTAGCATCGAGTCAGCCCCCTGGCGTCCGACGGCGCCGCCTCATCGAAAGCTCGAAGGAGAATTGCATGAACTCTCTGGCACGATCGATCGTCGGCGCCGCGGTTGCTGCCGCGGCCGTCTATCTCCTGGATCCGGTCAGCGGCTATCAGCGCCGGGTGATGTTGCAGGATCGCGCCAGACGCGCCGCTCGACGCCTCGATCTGGGGACTCGCGGCGCGCGGCGCAATGCATGGCGTAATGCGTCGGAGCGTTACTTCGCGTCGCGAGACAACGCGTCCAACAACGCCAATCGTCATCGACCGAACAGGCTGGTGCGTAAAATGGTCTTCGGCGCCATCCGGCAGGCGGCGTCACATCCGGAATCCATCCACGTGGCGGTGGATCACGGACATGTGATTCTGCGTGGACACTTGCATCCTCACGAGCATCAACGTTTGCTCGATGAAGTGCGCCGGCAGCCAGGCGTGTTCGTCGTCACCGATCATTTGAACGAGCACATGGGCAACGGTCAATTCGGTGAATTCGCCGTCGATCGCGGGCGCGCATTCCGATCTGCCGCGGGACTCGGGCCCTGGGGTATCACGGGTCGTGTGCTCGCGGGTTGCGCCGGTGGCGCGCTGCTGTTTTGGGGCATCCGCGAGCGCAAGGCATTGGGCGAGTTCGGTATGGCTGTCGCCGAAGAGTTTCAGCACGCCATGGAACGAAACCTGCGGGATCGTTTCGATGACGCGAAGGAGACGGCCGAGGATGCCGGCGAAGGCCTGTCGGATAGGGCGCGGAAGGCAGGGAAGAAAGTCGAAGAGGGGATGGATTGGGCCGAGTCGGCCAGCTCCGACGTCATCGAAGAGTATGCGCAGAAGCGCCGTGCAGACGCGCACTAGTCGCGCACTGGTTAGTTCGTGACCGCGCGCTGCCGATGAGCCGCGGTCTCGGTCTTTTGCGACACGGGCACGGTGAAGCTGAAAGCGGCACCGCCGGAAGGTCGATTCTCTGCCGAGATGGCGCCACCGTGCATGTGCACGATGGCGCGAGCCATCGACAGACCGAGACCCAGGCGGTCGCTTTTGGTGGTGAAGAACGAATCGAACAGCCGTCCCGAGTGGTGCGGATCGATACCCTCGCCACTGTCGAGCACACTGATTCTCACATTGTCGTCGTCCTGCGATTCGGTGCACACCATCAGCCGGCGCGTTCGGGTCGGAGTGTCGTCCATCGAGTCGAGCGCATTGTCGATCAGATTCAACAGCGCTTGCTGGAGTTGCAGCCGGTCCGCGGGAATGCGCGGCAAGCCCGGCTCGAGGTTGCTTTGAATCGCGACTTTGCGACGCAAGGCGTCGGGCAGCACCATCGATAGGACTTCGGCCGTCAGTTCGTTGACATCGACGCGCTCGAAGCGCAGCTCATGCTTGCGTAGCGGCAGTCGCATGCTTTCGACGAAGCGATTGGCGCGCAGATCTTCCTTGCGGACGTCGGCGAGCAGATCGCGAACCGCGGCCAGGTCTGGCTCTTTGCGATCCAACAGCAGCTGCGCGGTTTCGATGTCGGCCAGAATGGAGCTGAGCGGCTGAGTGACTTTGTGCGCCACCGATGCGGTGATTTCGGACGCGAGCGCCAAACGCGCCACGTGCGTCATGTCGGTATAGTTCTGTCGTGCTTTGGCGCGCGCGCGATGCCGGATGAAACCCTGGATGCCGAGTACCAGCAGAATGGCGATCTGTACGGCCAGCAGAATCGCAAAATAAGTGTCTGCCTCGGAAAACATCTGCCAGCAGCTCCACGACCGCGGATCGTCTAGGACCATGTGAGTAGCTGGCATTCCTCACCATCGCCAGCTTCGATCGGCGAAGCATTGCAACCAGTTGCCGCCTCGTCGAAGTCAGGGAAGTCGATAAATCAGAGCTTCCCTAGGTAGCAGGTAACGCAGCCGATCCGCATTGGCCCTAGTCCTCATAGCGAGCTGCGAGCGTGCAGGCTTAGATTCGAGAGGCAGCTCGCGCAATGACGGAACGTGCAGTGAATGCGGACTCGCCAACCATCGAAGACGTGCGCAGTGCCATGGATCGGGGCGAGCTGTTCGTCGAGTATCAACCCATCGTTTCGCTGGTTACGCAGCGCTGTGCTGGCGCCGAAGCGCTGGTGCGCTGGCGTCGCGAGGGCACGGTGTGGCCGGCGAGCCGATTCATCAAGCTGATCGAGAATACACCGCTATCGGGACGACTCACCTATTGGGTGATCGATACCATCGCGCGCGAGCTGGGTGCATGGCTCAGCGATCACGCCGATCTCTATATCAGCATCAATGTGCCTCCCGAGATCCTGGGACGTGGTGGCTTGGAGTACGCGGCTGTGCGCTCGGGCCTACGCGCACGCGCAGGGCAGATTCTGCTGGAGATCACCGAGCGCGGCGTGCCCGATCAACTCGGTCTGACGGCACTGAACATGATGGCCGAGCAGGGCGTACGCCTGGCGCTCGACGATGTCTTTCTCACCGGCGCCAATCTTGCCGTGCTGTCACGCGGCCGCTTCGAAGTAATCAAGATCGATCGCAAGCTGATCGCGCAGCTGCGCGAGCATGCCCCCGAGCCCACGTGGCTGCCGGGATTGCGCTCATTGCTGGTTCATTCTCAGCTGCAAGTGATCGCCGAAGGCGTGGAGTCGCATTATCAAGCCGAGATGCTGGCACGCGCCGGCGTGCAGATGGCACAGGGATATTTGTTCTCAACGTCGCTCACGGCACGCGCGCTGATGGAGTTTCGCGAGCAAACAAATGCGACGTAGCCGGCGTGTCAATGTTTGCGAGTTTGTAATGCGTCGGTGAGCGCGCGTTTCAAATCTTCTGCCGCGCACGGCTTTTCCAGCACGGTGTGAAACAACGAAATTGTCTCGTCATCGCGGGGTGGGGTGGCGGTCAACGCAATGATAGGAATGTCGCTGAACTCGGGATGACTGCGCAGCAGCCGCGCGATGTCGACACCGCTGTGTTCCGGCATGTGCAGATCGGTGACCACCACATCTGGCCGCTGGCCCGCGGCAAGCTCCAGCGCGGCATCCCAATCGGCGGCTTCTACGACGTCATACGACAACACCCGAAGCAGCCGGCCCAGGCTATTGCGAATCCGTAGATCATCGTCGATCAGCAGAACAACCGCGCTCATCTGCAGTTCCGTGAATTGCCACGCTTGCGCAGGGGCCAACGCATCTTAGATACACCTTTTGGGTGGTAGTTCTGATTCATTGAGCCAATGCCGGTGCCAGTCCGGCGGACGCGGTCGCGTGACAACGTCTGGCCTGCGGCAGTGTTCCAGAGCCGGTGTACGCGTTATCTCGAATTGCCGCAATAACCCGGCCGCAGGGGGCCGGAAAAAATTGGAAATACGGTGTGATTATGTGAGATCAGTTCAGGCGCGCGCCGTACCTGTCCGTGCGGTCCGCCGGCAGCATGGCTTTGGAGCCGAGACTGTCGATCTCGAATGACAGCGTGGCACCCGCGCCGTCGCTGTTGTTCTTTGCCCAGATGCGTCCGCCGTGCGCCTCGACGATCGAGCGCGCAATCGCCAGCCCGAGGCCCATGCCCTGAGCCTTGCTGGTGAAAAAAGAATCGAAGATTTTCGGCAGGGTGGCCGGGTCGATGCCACTGCCGCGGTCGACGACTTCCACCTGGATGCGCGCGGCGCCGGTGTGAGTGGTACGGATCGCGATCCGCCGATGCGCCTCGGGCAGGGTGGACATGGCATCCATTGCGTTCAGGATCAGATTCAGCAGCACCTGTTGCAGGCGCCCGTAGTCGCCGAGCACTGTCGGCAACTCAGTACATTGCGTTTCCAACTGAACATGTCGTTGCCGCGATTCGACGCGCAGCAGTTTCACGACGTCCGCGATGACGTCATTGAGATCGACGGGATCGAGTCGCAGCTCATGGTCGTGTAGCAGCTCGCGCAGTCGGCTGACGAGCTCGCTGGCGCGACGGTTGTCGCGACGAATGTCATCGAAGATTTCCTGCAGCTCGTCTTTGTCATAGCGCTCGCGGCTGAGAAACAGCAAGCCTGCTTCGGTGTTGTAGCGGATCGCGCCCAATGGCTGATTCATCTCGTGCGCAATCGAGGCCGTGATCTGGCCGACCATGGCGAGTCGGGCGAAGCGTTCCAGAGTGCGATTGGCTTCGGCGAGATTCTTGCGAAGCAGCTCGTCATTCTGTCGCAAGGCCAGTTCCGTACGCCTGAGCGCGGTGATGTCATCGGTTCGACTGTCCACGATGGCGCGATAGCGTGCGTCGCTTTCCGATGCGGCGCGCGCCACGCGGCGGCGTTCGTCGACGACGATGGCGATCATCACTGCGCTGAGCGCCATGACCATCAGGAATATCTGCAGATCGAGGGTAGCCAATTCCGGTGCATCACGAATGCGCACGCTGTGGGGAATGCGCTCCAGGGTCGCCGCCCCGGTTGCGATGAGCGTGACTGCCATCGCGGCTGCACGCACACCAAAGCGCACCGACAGCCAGAGCAAAGGAATGAACAGCAGATACAGCGCCGCGTGGTGCTCGGCATCGCTGACGAACGTCAAATGAAAACAACCATACAGAGCCGCGGCGATCAGCAGCGCCTCGGCATATTGGGCAGGCGAGCGCTGGTGCAACCAGCCGGGCTGGGGTAGCAGCCCCAGATACATCCATGAGCCCCAGGTGAGGATGGCGAGCGAGCTGGCGATGGTCTCGGCTTGCCAGTCGGCGATTGCCAGATTCACGGTGCCGCCCAGCAGCGCCAGCACGACCCCCGGCGCGAGCATCGTCAACAGCGCCGGTCCGGCGACTACGGCGGTAAGCACGTACAGCGAGAAGTCCTGCAAGTCGTCGAATGGACTGCGTTCGCCGAGCAATGCGCGCAGCGCCGTACTGATACCGGTGGCAAGAATGAAACTGAAGGCGCCTTGCCAGGCGAGTTGCCACAACGGCAGGCCGGTGCTCCAGCTGGCCGCCAGGTGTGCGGGCACGACGGCAGCCGCGATCAGCCACCATCGTTCGGGGCGAGTCACCATCAACAGTGCGAGCAGCACGCCGTGTTGTGGTGACAACACGATGATGGAGTCCGCGTCGCGCAGTGTCAGGTCCAGTGTCGCGGCGAGAAGGTAGAGGGCAGCGCTCAGCGGCACCAGGATTGCCGCCGAGTCAGCAGACAACGCAGCCGCGCCGGGCTCGCTCGCGCTCCATGTCCCCCTGGTCAACGTTCGTCTCCCCTCAGACTGCAGTCGACAACAACGCTCAAATCATTCGCGTCACAGTGCTCGATAAGTTCCTGGGCCGGTCTCTCGACGCATTCTTGGGCGCCTCGGCAGGCAGACGCACTCGGAAGTGCGCACCGGGCGCTCGAGCCTCGATCTGCAGTTCGCCGCCCAACTGCGCAATCAGGCCTTGAACTATCCTCATTCCCAGCCCTTTACTGCTACGGGGATTGAAATCGCGCGGCAATCCCCGACCATCGTCGTCGACTTCCAGCAGCAAATGGCGCTGCGCGCTGCTGACCGTTATACGCACCGAGCCTTGGGTTCGCTCCGGATACGCATGCTTCAACGAATTCGTGAGCAGCTCCGTCGTCACGAGCAGCAGAGGCACGGCGCGATCCGTCATCATGCTCAACCCCTGCGGACACGAGATCGTCACGGCAATATGATCTTCCACGCCCAAGGCCGCAATGGCTTCGCGGGAAATTTCAGCCAACCCGGGACACAGCTCGAGCCGTTCGTTGTCTCGGCCATCCTGCAAGCGCCGGTGGATGCTGGCCACGGATTGGATTCGCGACTGTGCTTGTTGCAGCGAGGCGCGCACTGTTTCATCGCCGCTGTAGCGAGCCTGCAGCGCCAGCGCTCCGGCAATGCCCGCCAGATGATTCTTGACCCGATGGCTGGCTTCGACCAGCAACAATTCCTTGCAGGCGATTTCCTGCTGCAGCAAGCGCTCGGCCTGTTTCAGCGCGGTCACATCGCGGCACACACAGAACATCTGTGAGGGCACGCCATGCGCATCGAAAATGGGATTGGCGGCAATGTCCCACCAGCGCGGCAGCCCGCTGGCAGTTGGCCGGTACGCCATGAATCGGCATTGATGTCCGGATCGGGCCTCGTCGATGCTGTATTCGGCGAGGTCATGATTCTCCGGCGACCACAGCTCCGACCACGACACGCGCTGCTGCGGCGGGCGGCCTTCCAGGCCCATCAAATACGAGCCCGGCAGATTCATATAAACAACCATGCCTTGCAGATCGACCACTGCGATGCAGTCGTGGCTGTTCTCGAAAGCGTGCTCGATCACGCTCGCATCGGGAGATAGGGGTATGTCGGCCATGTGGTGACCCGCCTGTTCATCGACATGAGAGTCGCGGTGGGCTTCGCGGGGAATCAGGGACAAGGGCGCCCGGGCCAGTGGCGATTGCATGATCATCAGCACCTCCAGCAGCAATTTGCTCGGCCCAGTTGCTTCACATGGGAGGGCTCGATTAAATCGTGTCCGACTGGCCCTGCATCTTGGCCCTAGGGCTAATTGTGCCGACAGTGTGCGCATTCGCTTGCAACGCTGTCATCGACCTGCGGTCAGCGAATCAGATATCTTCGCTGCCCATCGCCGCGCGCGATGTTTCCAATCCATCGAGGTCCACGCATTTTGCTGAAATATCGCAGCGAGGACGGCGACCGTGCATGATCGGGCGGATGATGGTGTGCGGCGTTTTGCGCCGCTGATAAATCAAAGCGTGTGGAGCCGGTTCGCCGGGCCGGCGGTTACTGCGCTCGCATATCTGTTGTCGGCGATCCTGGGCGAGGCGCTGGCTTTTCCCTCGGCGCCCGTGTCCGCGCTGTGGGCACCGAACGCCATTCTGTTTGCTGCGTTGCTGCTCGCGCCGGTGAGTCGCTGGTGGATTTATCTCGCAGCGATCCTGCCTTGCCAGTTCTTCGCGCAGATCGCGGACGATTCGCTCGCGCAGATCGGCATTCAATACATCGTCAACAGCGCCGAGGCCATGCTCAGTGCCGCGGCCCTGTTGCTGCTCGAACGAGAGCCGCGCCGGTTGGGGCAATTGCGCGCCATGACCAATCTCGTGTTGATCGGCGGCATCGCGGCGCCGCTGATCACCAGCGTTGCCATGGCAATGGCTTTCGTCCCGCTTGGACTGACCAACGACCCCTGGTTGACCATGTTTGCCCGCACGAGCACCAATACCTTTGCCACGATCACCTTGGTGCCGCTGATTCTTCACTTCGCTGAGCGCACCGCCGGCGGATGGCATGTACCCGAGCGACGGACGGCGCTCGAAGCCTCTGTCATTGGCGGGTGTCTCGCCATCGTCTGCGTATATGTATTCGTCTGGCCTGGCGCCTATGCCTATGGAGAGCGGGCGCCTGCGCTGTTGTACGCACCGCTGCCATTCTTGATCTGGGCGACGGTACGTTACGAGATCGCAGGGGTGTGCCTGTCGGTGCTGCTGGTGGGGGCGTTTGCAACTTGGGGAGTGGTGCACGAAGTGGGCCCGTTCGTCGTGCATTCGCCAGTCCGCAATGCGCTCACGACTGTGCTGTTTCTAAATGTGATCTGTATTCCTTTGTTGATGCTGGCCGCGGTTCTGCAGGAGCGCAAGGCCGCTGCTGCGGAGGCGGCTCGGCTGGATCAGCAGCTGGCGCATCTGTCCCGCGTGGCTACAGTGGGCGAGATCTCCGGTGCCGTGGCGCACGAGATCAGGCAGCCGCTGGCATCGATGCTCGCCAATGCGGAAGCCGCGGCGACGCTGCTCGCGAGCGGCGAGGTCGATATGAAGACGGTCAAGCCGATCGTCGCGGACATCATCGCGGATAACCGCCGCGCCGCGCAGGTCATCAAGCGCATGCAGTCCATGCTTCGTCACAGCCAGACGGAGCGCCGGCCCGAGCAGTTGAACGAGCTGGTGACGGAGACGCTGGCGCTGTCGCGGGGCGATCTGCATCGGCGCCAGGTCATGGTGATTCAGAGCCTGGGCAGTGAGCTGCCGCGCGTCGCCGCCGATCGGGTGCAGATTCAACAGGTGATCCTCAACCTGATCGTCAACGCGTGCGATGCCATGGAGGATGTCCCGCCGGACCAGCGCAAGCTGTGGATCAACACCTCGGTCCACCCCCATTTGGGCGTCGAGCTGACGGTGCGCGATTGCGGGCCGGGCATCGAGGAGTCGATGCTGGAGCGGGTGTTCGAGTCATTCGTCAGCACCAAGCCCACCGGTCTGGGGCTCGGGCTGTCGATATCGCGCAAGATCATGATCGCGCACGGCGGGCGGCTTTGGGCGGAGCGCAGTGCGGCTGGCGGTGCGATTTTCCGTCTCACCTTGCCGCGGGCCCCGCGCGGCTGATCCGTAGGGGAGGGCCTGAATCGGCGGCAGCTCGCTCAAGTAGTGACCGGCGCTGACGATCTAGGGGGCGATAAGCCAGGGAACGTCGACAGGAGGTTCAATCATGAGCTCGGCAGTCAGCGCCGCGCCGGCCCAGATTCTCACGTTTCACCTCGATCAACAGGTGTTCGGGGTGGATATCCTGCGGGTTCGCGAGATCCGGGGCCTGGCACAAGTCACCGCTGTGCCGGAAACGCCGCCCCATGTGCTCGGCGTTCTGAACCTGCGTGGCGTCGTCGTGCCGGTGATCGATTTGCGCACGCGCCTTGGAATGCCCGCCGTCGCTGGCACTGCAACCACGGTTATCGTCGTGCTCACTGTGATGGGCACCAATGGCCGCCGCGACTTCGGCCTGGTCGTCGACGCGGTGTCCGATGTGAGTCATCTGAATCCGGGGGACGTGCAAGCGACGCCGTCCGGAATCACGATCAGCGATCGCAACTGCGTGCCGGCGCTCGCTACCCTGGGCGAACGCATGATCCTATTGCTCGACATCGACGGCATGCTGGCCGCCGATGAAGGCGTGGCGCTCGCCGCGTAAGCGTTATTCGGCAGCGATCTTGCGCAACGCCTGTTCGAACATCTCGACAGGCTGGCCGCCCTGGATCAAATATTTGTCGTTGACGATCACAGACGGCACGGCGCGGATGCCGAGTTGAGCGAACAGGTGCTCGCGCTGGCGGACATCGGCGGCGTAGCGATCCGATGCCAGAATTTCTCTAGCCTGCTGTGCATCGAGTCCGGCGCGCGCAGCGACATCGATGAGCACTTCGTGGTCGCTGGGATTGCGACCGTCGGTGAAATACGCCTCGAACAGGCCGCGCTTCAGCTCGAGCTGGCGACCTTCGAGCTCCGCCCAATGCAGCAGCCGGTGCGCATCGAAGGTGTTGTAGATGCGTCCGCGCTTTGCCATGTCGAAGGTGAAGCCAAGCTCGGCGCCGCGGGCGCGGATGCCTTCGCGACTGGCCTCCATCTGCTCCGGCGTCGAGCCATATTTCTGCGCGATGTGCTCGAGGATGTCCTGGCCTTCGGGCGCCATCTGCGGGTTCAGCTCGAAGGGCTGCAAGTGGATGTCCGCGGTCACTTCGGGGCCGAGGCGCTCGAGTGCCTGTTCGAGCGACTTCAGCCCGATCACGCACCAGGGGCAGGAGACGTCCGAGACGAAGTCGATTTTCAGTTGCGCGGTCATGGGGGCGTCCGAAGTGGGCAGGGAGTGTCAACAGGCCCTGGATGGGGGCGAAATTCTACAGGACAAGCGCCGCCCGACCCTCAACTGCGCCGGGCTCGCTTGCGCGCTGTCTTGCGCTTTGCCTTGGCAGGAGCAGATTTCTTTTTCGCCGGGGCGGAGCGCGCGTCGCGCTGCGCACGCCGTTGCGCCAGATCGATGGGCTCGCTGGTCTCGGCGGTGCGCACGACGGTGCTCTTGGACAGGCTCTTACGCAACACTTCCATCAGATCGATGACCTTGGCGCCTGCGCCGTCTTCGGTGTCTTCGGCAGCTTCGGCACCCTTGGGATGAATCACGTCATCGTGCTGTTGCTGCTTGGCTTCGACCAGCGCTTGCAGCTGGCGAGCGTCCTGGTCCTCGAGCTCGGCAATCTTCAGCTCTTTGTGGGTCAGCGATTCGATCTCTTTGGAGAACGCAGTGACCTTGCTGGCTGCGACTTTGGAGCGCTTCGGCAGGCCGATCGATGCGGGCGTGCGGATCTCGTCGGCGTAGCGCAGCGTGTCCAGGCGCAGAACGCCATTGTCAGGAACGATCGCGACCAGATATTCATGACCGCGCATGACGAAGCTGCCGATCGCGACCTTTCCGGTGCGCTCCATGGTTGCCGCGAGCAGCACGTACGCCTTCGCAGATTTACCCGCAGGTGCCAGAAAGTAGGGCTTCTGAAAGTACAGCGCGGGGATCTGCTCTATGGGCACGAAGCTGCGCAGCTCGATGTCGGCCGACATTTCCGGCGCCACGGATTCGAATTCCTGGTCCGTGATCACGATCATTTCGCCGTCGTCGGTTTGGTAGCCGCGCACCAGATCGTCGTAATCGAGCTGCTTGCCCTCCTTGGAACAATGATACTGGCGGCCCAGCGCATGGCCCTCGCTATCGACCAGTTTCATCGCGGTCTGGCGGGGACGCACGGCGGTCAGCAGATCCACCGGAATACTGACGAGGCCGAACGTGATCGTGCCGGACCACAGCGAGCGCACGCGCGGGGAGTGTTCTTCCTCGCGCTGTGTCTCAGGTGCACGTTGGTGCTTGCGGCTAGGCAACTTTCTTCTCCCTGGCGGCGGCGAGACTGGCCTTCAGGCTGTCGGCGAGACTGCCTTCGGCGCGTTTCTTCGGTACGCGCACCGGTTTGATCTTCTCGCCGCGGGCTTTGGCTTCGATCAGCTTGTACAGCCGCTCGCGATACTCGTTGTGCCATTGCTGCGGATCGAAATCCGCTTCGATGGATTTCACCAGCTGCTCGGCGAGCTTCAGCTCATTGGCCTGCGGCGTGGCCGACTTTGCAGGCTCGACGCCGGAGAAGCTCACGACCTGTTCTGCCCGGCGCAGCGTGGTCATGACCAGATAGCCATCGACCGCACTGACTGCACCCAGGTACCGTTTCTTACGCATGACCCAGCGCGCGATGCCGATCGCTTCCTGGCGCGCGAGCGCTTCCCCGAATGCGAAGTAATCGTCGGCGTGTCCGTCATCGGGGCCGAGATAGTAAGGCCGCTCGTACCACTGGTCGTCAATCGCACTGGCCGGCACGAAGCGCAGCAGCTCGATCTCACGGGATTCGGGCGGAATCAGTTCTGCCAGCTCTTCGGGCTGCAGGATCACAGCAGTATTCGGGCCGACCGCGAAAGCCTTGCGCATTTGTTCCTTCGGCACATCCTTGCCGGTGTCCTTGCGCACGATATGTTGTTCGACCGGGGCGCCATCCTTTTCATGGAGCAGATGGAAATGGACGCTGCGATCTTCGATCGCCGAGTAGAACTTGACGCCGACGTTGTGTTTGCCGAACTGCAGCTCGCCTTTCCAGATCGCCCTAGCCGCCATGGGCATCTCCTGGGGCAGTCGCCCCGGCGCAAGACACGCAGACCAGGCGACCATCGCCATGGCGGCGCCTGCAATGGATACAGGTCGTTGTTTCACACTCGGGACAACGAAACTCCAGCTCATAGACATAGAGCTGGCCGCAGCTGGCACATTCCTCGTCGCCCTCCAGCAGCCACCAGGGAGCGGGGAGGCCGGCGGCGGGCGCTTTGGCTCGGGCTTTGGGCATGCAATTCCTCATCCGGTCAGCATTCGCTGTAGGGAAACGAAGCAGCGCCGAGCCTGTTCCAAAGCCGCTGCCGGGGGCAGCCTGCTCAGGCAATTTCGTACACCCATGCCGGGTGTTCTATAGATAAAAGAACAATCATATGTGAGAATGTGTCCATGCTCGGCCCATGCTACTGGTGGCTGTTACCTCGATGAGCGCGCATCACGCTTTGCTGCAGAGTGGCTTGCCCCAGCGGGTGCTCGGGCGCACCGGGCTGAGCGTGTCCGAGGTGGGCTTGGGCGCGTCGGCGCTCGGAAATCTGTACCGCCCGATGTCCGATGCCGACGCCCAAGAGACATTGGCTGCAGCGTTCGCTGAAGGCATGAACTACGTCGATTGTGCGCCGTACTATGGCTTTGGCTTGTGCGAGCAGCGGGTCGGCGAGGGCCTGAAGGGGCGCACAGGCATGGTGCTGTCCTCCAAAGTCGGTCGGCTGCTGGAGCCTGCGCCTGAGGTCACCGACGACTCGGAGCGCTGCGGTTTTCGTTCCGCCATGCCGTTCACGCCGGTGTTCGACTATTCCTATGACGGCGTGATGAAGTCTTGGGAAGCGAGCTTGCAACGACTCGGCGTGGCTCGCATCGACATGCTCTATGTGCACGACATCGGTCGAGCGACGCATGGATACCGCCATCCGGAACGATTGCAGCAGTTGATTCATGGAGGCGGGCTGCGCGCGCTTGCCCACCTTCGCGCTGAAGGACAGATCGATGCCGTGGGCATCGGTGTCAACGAAATACAGGTCTGTCTGGAGCTGCTGGAGGAGACCGACCTCGACGTCATTCTGCTCGCCGGCCGTTACACCTTGCTGGAACAGAAAGCGCTCGATGCTCTGTTTCCAGAATGTGCGCGCCGCGGCACCTCCATCGTCATCGGCGGCCCGTACAACTCGGGCATTCTCGCGACGGGCACACGCAGCGATGTCGTGCCGCGTTTCAATTATGAGGTCGCCGCGACGGATGTTGTGTTCCGAGTGCGGCGCCTCGAACGCGTATGTCGCGAGTTCAACGTGCCGTTGCCCGCCGCGGCGTTGCAATTTCCTCTGGCGCATCCACAGGTCGCCTCAGTCATCCCCGGGCTCGGTGGCCGCGAGCAGGTCGAGCAGACCATGACGTTCTACCGCACGCACATCCCGGCGGAGTTCTGGCAAGAGCTGCGCTCGCAAAACCTCATCCACGAGGCAGCGCCGTTGCCGGTCGCGAAACCCTGAGCATGAGTGCAATCATCGACGCCCACGTTCATCTGTGGGATCCCGACAGAGGCGATTACGGCTGGCTGACGCCTGCGCTGCCCGGCCTGTACCGCCGGATCGATGAGCAGGAACTGCATGCACAACTGACACGCGCCGGGGTGAGCGAAGCGGTGCTCGTGCAGGCCGCGCCCACCGAGGCCGAATCGGATTATCTGCTGTCGATCGCGCAGCGAACGCCATGGGTGCGAGGGGTCGTCGGTTGGGTTGACTTCGACGCACCCGACGTTGAGCGACGAATCGCCCAGCGGGCCCGGCAACCGAAGTTTGTCGGCGTGCGACCGATGCTTCAGGACATCGAGGATGTGGACTGGATTCTGCATGCAGGCCGCGGCCGTGCACTGAGTGCGCTCGCGGCGCAGGGCCTCGTGTTCGATGCGCTGATCAAACCGGTGCATCTGAGTCGTATCGAGCAGATCGCGCGCCGTTATCCGAAGCTTGCCATCGTGATCGATCACGCGGCGAAGCCAACTATCGGCAACGAGGTCAGCCGCTCGTGGCGCGAATCCCTGCGTGCGCTGGCGTCGTATCCGAACGTCGCTTGCAAACTGTCCGGTTTGCTGACGGAACTGTCGCCGGGTGTGGATCCGGCGAAGGTGCTCGATTGCGCCGACGAAGTCTTGCAACTGTTCGGACCATCCCGGGTCATGTGGGGGAGCGACTGGCCCGTGCTCACATTGGCGTCGAGTTATGAGCAGTGGTACGCACTGACGCAACGGGCATTGAGCTCACTGTCCGAGGAGGATCGCAGTGCGGTGATGGGTGGCAATGCAACTCGTATCTATCGTATGAAGACCGGCCTGGCCGCTCCCGCCATCCTTCTGCATGCGGACGACAACGTGCTCGTGTGTTGTCGCGCGGTGCGCGCCGGAGAGCGATTCAACATCCGCGAGAACGAAGTGGTTCACGTGCTCCAGGATACAGAGCTGGGTCACAAGCTGGCTCGGCGTGCACTGTCGGCGGGCGAGAAAGTCATCAAGTATGGTGCGCCGATTGGCTCGATGAAGGCCGAGGTGCCGGCAGGAGGCTGGGTTCATTTGCATAACATGAAGAGCGATTACATCAGCGCGCACACACGCGCTGCGCGGGTGGATGCGTCATGAGCTTTCAAGGGTACTTGCGTAAGGACGGACGCAAGGGCATTCGCAATGTGGTCGCAGTCGCCTATCTGGTCGAGTGTGCGCACCACGTCGCCCGACGCATCGTGGATCGGTGTGACGATCCCGATGTGCACCTGATCGGATTTCCCGGCTGTTATCCGAACGAGTATGCGCTGCGCATGATGAAGGCGCTCGCGACCCATCCCAATGTGGGAGCGGTACTGCTGGTGTCGCTGGGCTGCGAGTCGTTCAATCGTGAGGCGCTGGCCTCGCACGTGGCGGCGAGCGGGCGCCCGGTCGAAACAATTGTGATTCAGAAAACGGGTGGCACGCGCAGCGCCATCGATCGTGGCGTGGCCGCCGTCAAAGCGATGAAACAATCGGCCTCGGATGCAGCTGTTCGAGTGCCGATGCAGCTGAGTGAGCTGGTGGTCGGTACCATCTGCGGCGGCTCCGATGGCACCAGCGGCATCACCGCGAATCCTGCGGTCGGGCGCGCGTTCGATCGCCTGGTCGAGGCCGGTGCGACCTGCATCTTCGAGGAAACTGGCGAGATGATTGGCTGCGAAGGGCCGATGGCAGTGCGCGCCAGCACGCCTGTCGTCGGTCAGGCCATCGTCGACTCGATTGCCAAAGCCGAAACGTACTATCGAGCCATGGGCTTCGGCAGCTTTGCACCAGGCAATGCCGAAGGCGGGCTCAGTTCGCAGGAAGAGAAATCGGCCGGCGCGTATGTGAAGTCGGGCTCAGCGCCCATCGTGGGGGTCATCAAACCTGCCGAAGTTCCCGAAGCGCCCGGTCTGTACTTGCTCGATGTCGTGCCCGATGGTCCGCCGCAGTTTGGATTCCCGAACATCTCCGACAATGCGGAGATTGTCGAGCTGATGGCGTGTGGCGTGCATCTCACGTTGTTTACCACGGGCCGCGGCTCGGTGGTGGGCTCGGCGATCGCGCCAGTCATCAAAGTCACCGGCAATCCCGAGACGTATCGGCGCATGACCGAAGACATGGATGTGAACGCCGGCCGCATTCTGGAAGGCGAGGGCGATCTGGACGAGGTGGCCGCCGAAATCGTGTCACTGGTCGCGGCCGTCGCTGGCGGTCAGCTCACCAAATCCGAGGACATGGGCCACCGCGAGTTCATTCTCACCTACAAATCGTTCCAGCCCAGTGGCCCGGGCTGCTTCCCACGCAGCGCCTGATCGGGGAGGGGGCATGACAGGACAGCGACTGGCCGGCAAGACCGCTCTCATCACAGCAGCGGGCCAGGGCATCGGGCGCGCCATTGCGGAGACGTTTGCACAGCAGGGCGCGGCAGTTGTTGCGACAGACATCAACGAAGCCGCCTTGGCGGAGTTGAGTGGCTGCCAGACGCGACGCCTCGATGTGCGCAGTCTCGCTGACATCGCAGCTACCAGCAAAGAGGTCGGCGCCATCGATGTGCTGGTCAACTGTGCCGGCATCGTGGCGCACGGCAACATTCTCGATGCCAGCGAAGACGACTGGGCGACCTCGTTCGATATCAACGTGGCCTCGATGTATCGCCTGATTCGCGCCACGTTGCCGGGCATGATCGAGCGCGGTGGCGGCAGCATCGTCAACATCGCTTCCGTGGCCGGCTCCATCAAGGGCGTGCCGAACCGCTGCGTTTATGGCACGACCAAGGGGGCCATCGTCGGGTTGACCAAGTCGATCGCGGCTGATTTCATCTCGCGGGGGATTCGCTGTAACGCCATTTGTCCCGGGACCGTCGCCACTCCATCGCTGGAGGCGCGGTTGCGGGCGACGGGCGACTACGCGGCCGCCCGGGCAGCGTTCATTCAGCGGCAGCCGATGGGCAGATTGGGTGAGGCCAGCGAGGTCGCCTGGCTGGCCGTGTATCTGGCGTCGGAGGAGTCCGCATTCACGACCGGCCAATGTCACATCATCGACGGCGGCTGGACCAACTGAGTACCGACTATGAAATTAGTTCGCTATGGTCAGGCCGGCGCCGAGCGCCCCGGCATGCTGGATCGAGAGGGAGCGATTCGAGATCTCGGTGGAGTGATTCGAGACATCGACGGCGCGGCACTGACGCCGCAGCGGCTGCGTGAGCTCAAAGAGTTGCAGGTCGAGACGTTGCCGCGGGTGCAAGGTGCGCCTCGACTCGGTCCGTGTGTGGCACGGCCTGGCAAGTTTCTGTGCATCGGCCTCAATTACGCCGATCATGCCGCCGAGACGGGCGCCGCCATTCCGACCGAGCCCATCATTTTCATGAAGGCAACCAGTGCGCTGTCGGGACCGAACGACGCCGTGATCCAGCCCCGCGGCTCCACCAAGCTGGATTGGGAGGTCGAGCTGGCTTTCGTGATCGGCACCGAGTGTCGCTATGTCGATGAGGCCGCGGGCGCGGCTGCGATCGCGGGCTATTTCGTTTGCAACGACGTTTCCGAGCGCAATTTCCAGTTGGAGCGCGGCGGCCAATGGGACAAAGGCAAAGGTTGCGACAGCTTCGGGCCGATCGGTCCCTGGCTGGTGACGGCCGATGAAGTCGGCGACGTGAGCAATCTGGCGATGTGGCTCGAGGTCAACGGCCGCCGCTATCAGGACGGCTCGACGCGCACCATGATCTTCAAGCCGGCCTTTCTCGTGTCGTATCTCAGCCAGTTCATGAGCCTGCAGCCGGGCGACATCGTCACCACCGGCACGCCGCCGGGCGTGGGGCTGGGGCAGAAGCCGCCGGTTTATTTGAACGTCGGCGATGAGATTCGCCTGAGCATCCAGGGCCTTGGCGAGCAGCGCCAGAAGGTCGTCGCTTACGGTTGATCGCATGCCTCACGCCTAGAGTACAGCGTCACTTCAGGGGGAAGTGGATGAAGAATGAGTCCGGTACTGCGCTTGCGCCACTGGTCCTGATCGTGACGCTGTTCTTTCTATGGGGTGTGGCGAACAATTTGAACGATGTGCTGATACCCCATCTGCGCAAGGCATTCTTCCTGAGCGACTTTCAGTCGAGCCTGGTGCAGTCGGCGTTCTATCTGGGATATTTCTTTCTGGCGCTGCCGGCAGGCTGGGTGATTCAGCGCTACGGCTACAAGGTCACGGTGCTGGTGGGGCTGATCACCTTCGGCATCGGCGCATCGATGTTCTATCCGGCGGCCGAGCTGCTGCGGTATGGCTGGTTTCTCACGGCGCTGTTTGTGATCGCAGCGGGGCTGGCGTTCCTGGAAACCTCGGCGAACCCGCTCATCACCGTGCTGGGCGAGCCGTCGCGTGCCGAGCAGCGCTTGAATCTGGCACAGGCATTCAATCCACTCGGTGCCATCACGGGCGTGCTGGTCGGACGCGAGTTCATTCTCTCGGGCGTCGAGCCAAGCCAGACCGAACTGGCAGCGATGAGTCAGGCGCAGCTGCTGGCATTCCAGACGGCTGAGGCGCAGTCGGTGCAGACGCCTTATCTGATCGTCGCCGCCGTCGTGCTCTCGTGGGCCGCGCTGGTTGCGATCACGAAGTTTCCCGCACAGGCGCAGGCACCCGCGCCGCAAGATCCCGATCGACTCTCGATGCGCCAGTCGATCGCAGCGTTGGCGAGCCGCCGACATTTCTTGTTTGGTGTCGTGGCGCAGTTCTTTTATGTGGGCGCGCAGGTTGGCGTGTGGAGTTTCATGATTCGCTATGCCCAGGCCGAGGTGCCCGGCATGGGCGAGAAGACCGCGGCGAGTTATCTCACGGCGTCGCTGGTGTGCTTCATGATCGGGCGTTTCGTCGGTACTGCATTGATGAGTCGCTTCAGTCCCACGCGGCTGATGGCGACGTTCGCGGTCATCAACATTTGTCTGACATTAATTGCTGCCTTCGCCGGCGGCCAGCTCGGGCTGTATGCACTGGCGGCGACCAGCCTGTTCATGTCGATCATGTTTCCAACCATTTTTGCGAATTCGTTACGCGAGCTCGGGCCGCTCACCAAGACGGCCTCGTCGTTCCTGGTCATGGCCATCATCGGTGGGGCGGTGCTGACCGCCGTCATGGGCGTGGTGTCCGACGCGAGCGCTATCAACTACGCGATCCTGGTCCCCACGGTGTGCTTCGTAGTCATTGCCTGGTTTGCCTGGTCGGCCGGACGATTGCCTGCCCTGACGGTGCAGCCGATTGCCGCGGGCTCATTGATCACCCACTGACGTGTCGCGCTGTTTATAATCGCGGCCATGGCTGTCCGCGAAGATGAAGAACGCAAGTACAGCGCGCCGGCTCTGGAGAAGGGCCTGGACGTGCTGGAGTTGCTTGCTGCCCGCGGTACCCCGCTCACCATGTCACAGATTGCTGCCGAGCTGGGTCGCTCGGTGAGCGAGCTGTTCCGGATGGTCGACGCCCTGGTCCATCGCGGCTACGTCGCTCAGGCCGAGTCCGGCGACGGGTTCGAGCTGACCAACAAGCTGTTTGCGCTGGGTGTGGCGCGTGCGCCGACCAAGAGCCTGCTCGAAGATGCGTTGCCCGAGATGAGAAAGCTCAGCCAGGTGATCGGGCAGTCCTGTCATCTGGCGGTCGCGAGCGAGGAGCAGATGGTCGTCGTGGCGCGCATCGAGGCGCCGGGCAATCAAGGCTTCTCGGTGCGCGTCGGCTATCGCAGGCCACTGATCGATTCCACTTCGGGTCTGGTGCTGTACGCTTTTCAGCCCGAGGCGGTGAGGGAGGAGTGGCGCAAGCGGCTCGCGTCGACGGTGTCGACCAAGCTCTGGAAGAACTTCGACGAAAGAGCTGCGCTGGCTCGAACGCAAAAGTACGTCAAGGCGGATAGCGATGTGACCCGTCACATCCTCGATCTTTCCGCGCCGGTGATGGCCGCCGACGGCGGCGCCGTCGCCGCGCTGACCTGTCCCTATATCGAAACGCCGATGGCGATTTCCGTGAAGGATACGATCGCTGCGATTCGTCACTCGGCGGGTGAGATCAGCAAAAAAATCAGCTCGGGCGTGGGCACTAGGGCCTGTTAACACTCATTGGATGGGTTGCGCCTCGAATCGTCTGCCGCTGCGTTACAAAGCTTGCCCGTATCGACATACGGGCTGCGCTTTGCGCCTTGCTGCAGGCGATGGAGGCGCAACGCAGCCCATCCAATGAGTGTTAACAGGCCCTAGGTTGGGCTGAGCGTACCTTCGCGCAGCTTCAATATTTGGCTGCGACCCGCCTTCATCGACACCGGCAACGATGAGCTGCCGCTTCGAAGCACCCACTTGCCATCGCGGCTGGCACTCAATCGACATTCCTGCAGCGATCCGCCGCGCCACATCAAATCGACTCGCAGTCCGCCGCGTGCCCGCAAGCCTGTGATGGAGCCTTGAGCCCACGCTTTAGGCAGCGCGGGCAGCAGCAAAACTTCATCGCCGCCGGCGGGTGACTTGAGGCTTTGCAACAGCATCTCGGTCATGCCGCTGGTGCCGCCGAAATTGCCGTCGATCTGGAAGGGCGGATGCGCATCGAACAGATTCGGATAGGTGCGCTGCGGCCCGAGCAATAATTTGAGCACACTGTAGGCGTGCTCGCCATCACGCAGGCGCGCCCAGAGATTCAGTCGCCAGCCGATGCCCCAGCCCGTAGCGTCGTCGCCGCGAATCTCCAATGTTTTGCGCGCGGCTTGCGCCAGTTTCGGCGTGTAGTCGACGCTGATCTGGCCGGACGGATGCAGTCCGTACAGATGCGATACGTGACGATGGTGAATATCCGGCACGCGGGCGTCCCAGTCTTCCAGCCATTCCTGCAACTGGCCTTGCGAGCCGATCTGATCGGGCGGCAGGCGCTTGCGCGTCGCGTCCAGCGATGCGACGAAATCCTGGTCGCGGGCGAGAATATTTGCTGCCTGGGCGGTGTTCGCAAACAGGTCGCGCAGAATCTGATTGTCCATCGTGGGGCCGGCGGCAATCGAAACATCGGGCTGATGCTCGTTCTCGGGAGACATGGAGGGATTGGTCACCAGCCATCTGCCGTTGGGATGCTCGACCAGCGTATCGAGAAAGAACTCGCTGGCACCTTTCATGATCGGATATATCGATTCGAGATAGCGCACGTCGCGGCTGTAGTCATAGTGATCCCACAGATGCAGGCACAGCCAGGCCCCGCCCATCGGCCACATGCCATACACGGCGCCGTCGATCGGAGCGGTCGCACGCCACAGATCGGTGTTGTGATGAGCCACCCAGCCGCGCGCGCCATACATGGCCTTCGCCATTTTCGTGCCGGTGACGGACAGATCCTTGACCATCGCAATCAACGGCTCGACGCACTCGCCAAGATCGGTGGGCTCGGCGGGCCAGTAGTTCATCTCGGTGTTGATGTTGATGGTGTACTTGCTGCCCCAGGGCGGGTTCGACATGTCGTTCCAGATGCCCTGCAGGTTCGCTGGCTGCGAGCCCGGGCGTGAGCTGGCGATCAGCAAATAACGGCCGTACTGATAGTAGAGCGCAGCCAGTGCCGGATCGTCGCTCGTCATCGAGGTCCGCACGCGCTCATCCGTGGGGCGATTGGCAGCAGGTGTTTGACCGAGATCCAGCTGCACGCGACGGAACAGACGCCGATGATCGGTTTGATGCCGGCTGAGCAGTTCGTCGAAGGATCGGCCTGCCGCGCGCTCGAGCGATGCTGCATTGAGCGCGGCCGGATCGCGATCGACGTGCTGATAATCACGATAGCTCGTGGCCATGGCGATCAGCAGGATCACACTGTCGGCGCCGCGAACGCCGATGCTCGATTCATTCGATTGTTTCTTACCGCCGGTCACGATCAGTCGCACCCGCGCTTCGTACGTCAACGCGCCAGCGACGCCCTGTTGAGCGGAATTGCGTCCCTGCATGACCAGGTCGCCATCCGGCAGCGCGCGCAAGAGGAGGTCGGCAGGGGCGGGCACGCTGTCGTCGAAGTCGACGGGGCCGGGGCCTTGGGTCTGCGGGTTGCGCTCCTTCAGCTTGTCGCCGGGCGGATCGGCGGGGCGCGATGGCCGTGGCCAACGGAAAGTCACATCCACATCGATGCTACGGGGCTTGCTTGCGCTCAGGCGTAACACCAGCACGTTGTCCGGCGCACTCGCGAACAGCTCTCGTGTGTGAGTTACGCCGTTGCTGGTGAAGCGGGTCGTGGCGATCGCGCCATCGAGATCCAGATCGCGGCGATAGTCGGTAGCCGCGTCGATACCGGGAAAGACGAGTCGTAGATCGCCAATGCTTTGATAGGACATCTGACGCAGTGGCTTCGCCATGACTTTGGCGTCCACGAGCTTGGTCGCTTTCTCGTATTCGCCGGCGAAAATCAGCTTGCGTACTTCAGGCAGGGCCGCGCGTGCTTCGGGATTCGCGGGATCGTAAGGTCCGCCGCCCCAGAGCGTATCTTCGTTCAGTTGCAAGCGTTCCTGGCGGGTACCGCCGAACACCATGGCACCGATGCGTCCATTGCCGACGGGCAACGCCTCGACCCACTCCTTTGCAGTGCCGGTGTACCACAGCAGGTGATCGATCTTCGGTGTCGGTGCTGCCCCGCTGGCGGAGCGGGCCAGGCCCGAGCCCAACAACGTGGTCGCCGCTGCGGCTTGTAGCACGGTCCGTCGGCTGAGTTTCGTCATCGGTGAGTCGCGCTTCGTTTGAAAATGCAATGACGCCCCCAAACGGAAGCAGACCACACTACATCGATAGATGCAATTATTTTTACAAATGAAAATCGACAGATTCCGCTGCTGCCTCTGGGGCAGGGCCGCGAGCAGGGATCCATCGGACCAAGGCCGCTCGCAGTGTCGCGCGGCTGAATGGCTTGCCGAGATAATCGTCCATTCCCGCGACCAGGCAAGCGTCGCGAGCCGCGCTGGCGGTGTCGGCCGTGAGCGCGATCACCGGCACGTGCGGGCCGTCGCCCTCGCGGCGGCGTAGCTCGGCCGTCGCCGCATATCCGTCCATCACAGGCATGCGGCAATCCATCAGCACGACGTCGTATTGGATACGCGCAAGCATTTCGAGTGCGTGACTGCCGTCATGCGCGGTGTCGACCTCCAGGCCGAGGGCCTGGAGCATGCCTTCGGCGACGTCTCTATTGAGAGATTGATCTTCGACTACGAGGACACGCGCGCCGGCCGCCAACATCAGTGGCGGTGTCGGGGGTGCCGTCGTCGTTGACGTATCGGCGGCGGTATCACCAGTGAGTGTTCGCAGCAGCTGTGCAAGGCGCACGGGCTTTGTGATCTCACCATCGAAGCATTGCAGGTCCGCGCACTCGGCCTGAGCGAGATTGACGAAGCTCGCGAGGCGGATGACGCGTGGACGAACCGCTCGTTCCATGACTGCGGACTGCAGCTCACTCGCGAGTGCGCAGTTGAGCAAAGAGTGGTCGATGAGCACGGCGTTATAGGGCGTGGCGCGCAGCTCTCGTAGCGCGTCCGACAGGGTGCCTACATCTACCGAATGTGCACCCCACTGGTCGAGCGTTCGCACGAGGAGGCGACGTACCGCGGCATTGTCATCGGCGACGAGAATGCGCAAACCAATGAGATCCGTGGGTAAGGTGGGCGGCTCAGCCTTTGGATCGGCGAGCTGCAATGTCAGCTCGACGCTGAACGTCGAACCCACTCCAGGTGAGCTCACCAGTGACAGCTGCCCGCCCATCAGGCCCACGAGTTGCCGCGCGATGGCCAGTCCCAGGCCGGTGCCGCCGTAGCGGCGCGTTGTCGACGCATCTTCCTGCACGAACTCATCGAAGATCCGCGACTGATTCACGGGTTCAATGCCGATGCCGGTGTCCGTCACGTCGAGTCGCACGCGGAGCTCATCGCCCTCGATCTCGAGCGGCGTCACGCGCAATATCACTTCACCTTGCTCGGTGAACTTCACGGCGTTGCCGCCGAGATTGACG
>NZ_LSRW01000039.1:0-70027 GCF_003104955.1 Steroidobacter cummioxidans
CGGATCGAGCAGATCCTGAAAACTCTGAAACACCAGCTGACCGACATCCTGGAACGGCAGCAGCAAGCGATCGTTGAGCTCGAGCGTACGCCGCTGATCGGCGGCCGCTTTGATCAAGATGTCGAGGTCCTGACGTACCAGTGGATCGCTCACCGTAGCTCGCACGGCTTCGAGCTTGGACTGCGCCGCCTGCAAATCCGCTTGCTGGCGCTCGGAGAAGCCGGGCCTCAGGTCGACTACGTCGGCGTCGTGACCCTCCACACCGAAGAACGACGCACTCTCCGGCGAATACTTGGCCAGCACGTCGAGCAGGACTTGTGCGTGCCGATTGCTCTCTACGACCCAGACAGGTGTGGCTGGCGCCGGATCGGCCGCCATGACCAAGGGCGCGCACGCAAGCAGTACTGCGGCAAGCACGCTTCGAGGGCCAGAACAGGTTGTTTGCATCGGCCATCCCTCCCGATCAATCAAGTAGCGAATTGTAATCATTTATCGGCGATTCAGAGTTAGAAACAACACCGATAGGCAAGGGCAGCTCCGATAACCCTGCGACCCTTTGCATTCGCCGCGCATCCAGCTGCGAATGTCGCGACCGCTCGCAGTTTGTCTGCTCGCATGTGCCTTACTGGTTAACCCACTCGGCGCTGGAAAGTTACGCGCGCAAGACGCAAGTAGCCTCGCACTTACGTCCAGTTCCCAATTCGCGGTGGGTGAGATTCGCATCGAGGGCTTGCAGCGAATCAGCGAAGGCACTGTCTTCAACTACCTGCCCATCAACATTGGCGACGCCATCGACAGCCGCCGGCTGGACGAGGCGATCCGGGCGCTGTACGGCACGGGATTCTTCAAGGACGTGGAGATGCGTCGCGACGGCGGCGCCCTGATCGTCGCGGTTCGCGAACGCCCCACCATCGAGAGCTTCGAGGTCAAAGGCAACAAGGACATCAAGACCGAGGATCTGGAACGCTCGCTGCGCAATGTCGGCCTGTCCTCCGGCAAGACCTTCGATCAGTCGGTGCTCGACGAAGTCCGCCAGTACCTCACCGAACAATACTTCTCCCGCGGCAAGTATGCGGTGAAGGTCGACACACGCGCGGACGAGGTGCCGGGCAATAAGGTGAAGGTCGCGATCGACATCACCGAGGGCAAACGCGCCCGCATCCATCAGATCAACATCACCGGCAACCGGGCCTTCACCGACGCAGAGCTGACCGAGCCGTTCGAGCTGAACACGCCGAACTGGCTGTCGTGGTACCGCCAGGACGATCGCTACGCGAAAGAATCCCTGTCCGGCGACATCGAAAAACTGCGCTCCTACTACATGGATCGCGGCTATGCCGACTTCGCCGTGACTTCGAGTCAAGTGGCGATCGGCCCGGAGAAGGACGAAATCTTCATCACGCTGAACGTGCACGAGGGCGAGGTCTATCGCATCTCGCAGGTGCGCCTCAGCGGTGAGATGGTCGTACCCGAATCGGAGCTGCGCCGACTGGTGATGATTCAGGCCGGCGACTTGTATTCATTGCGGCGAGTCACGCAGTCCACCGAAGCCATGACCTTGCGGCTCGGCCTCGATGGCTACGCGTTCGCGAAGGTGGACGCCGTTCCGCAAATCGATCCGGCGACCAAACAGCTGTCGCTGGCCTTGGTCGTCGACCCCGGCCATCGCGTGTATGTCCGGCGCATCAACTTCAATGGCGCCACCAGCGTGAATGACGTGGTGTTCCGTCGCGAGATGCGCCAACTCGAGGGTTCCTATCTATCGAACGCTGCCATCGAGCGCTCCAAACAACGCATACAACGCCTGCCCTTCATCCAGAAAGTCGACTTCGAGACCGCGCCGGTGCCCGGCACCCCCGACCTCGTCGACGTCGATTTCAAGATCGAAGAAGGCCTGCCCGGCCAATTCGGCGGCGGCATCGGCTACTCGGAATCCCAGTCGTTCATCCTCAACGGCAACATCGTCCATACCAACTTCCTCGGTACCGGCGAGCGCGTCGCGTTCAATCTGAACTCGGGCAAATACACCAAGGCCTACGACCTGTCGCATACCAACCCCTTCGTGACCCTCGACGGCATTGGCCGCACCACCAGTCTTGCCTATCGCAAGGTCACCCAGCTCACGTCCGCGTCCTCGGACTTTTCCACCGAGACCTGGCTGACCGGCATGGACTTCAGCTTCCCGCTCAGCGAATACCAAAGCTTGCGCCTGGGCAGCAGCTGGCAGGCCGCGGAGCTGGCGACGACGGCTTACAGCTCCCAGCAGTTCCAGGATTGGGTCGGGGCCAACGGCTCCCCTTACAAGAAAAAATCGGGCGCGTACACCATTCTCGGCACCAACTATCAGGTGTTCGAGATCAATCTCGGCTGGGGCTACGACAGCCGCGACCGCCTGCTCTTCCCGACACGAGGGGCGATTCATCGGTTGTCTTTGAGCGCGACGCCGCCGGGCAGCGATATCGAATACTACGTCGCGAGCTACGAGTCCCAGCAGTTCATGCGCCTTCCTTATTTGAGCTGGATGCCGCTGAGCCTCAGCTCACGCGTCAGCTACGGCGCATCCTTCGGCGATACGACCGCCTTGCCGCCGCAAAGGAATTTCTTCGTCGGCGGTCCCGGCACGGTTCGCGGCTTCGAAGAATCGCGGCTCGGCCCGCGCGACTCCCTCGGCAATCCGTACGGCGGCGATTTCGCCATCACCGGGCAGATCGAAGCCATCCTGCCCATGCCTGAGAAATTCAAGAACAGCGCGCGCGTCACTTTGTTTTATGACTTCGGTCAGGTCGCCTATCTGGGCGACACGAAGTTCACCGACAAAGGCGGCTTTCCCGTCGAGTACGACTTCAACTGGAACCACTTCCGTTCCTCGGTCGGCGTCGGCGTGGAATGGCTCGCGCCGCTCGGACTGTTCCGCTTCAGTTATGCAGTGCCCCTCACCTATCGCAGGAGCACGGAGTTGAACTATGGCGACGAGCTCAAAGGCTTCCAGTTCTCGATCGGCAATGCATTCTGAGGAGCACGCGATGCGCACATGGACCCGGACTGTCGGTGCCGTCGCGTTGCTGGGTCTGCTCTGTGCTTGCAGCAACAAGTCTCTGAATGAGGACGAGACGACCTTTCATCTGCGCAGCCTGAATCTGGTCAAGGATTCGCCCACGCTGCAAATCGATCTCGACGATACGACGCTCTCCAGTGCCGGCTATGGCAGCGTCACCAGTTTCTCCGCGGGACATCCGGGCGAGCACACGATCAGCTTCAGCGCGCTGCTGCCCGGGGATCTGGACGACGATGACGACGACGACGAAACCGAGATGCCTATCAGCGGCGCCTCCGCCCACACGTTCGTTGCGGGAACGGAATATACGGTCGTGGCCTACGGGCGTCTGAATGAAATCCACACCTACATCATCGAAGGCCTGGATCAGCGCGAGACTGTCGCTGACGACAAGCTCGTTCTGCAATTCACCCATGCGTCGCCTGACACGCCGACGGTGGATGTATATGTGACGGCGGTAAAGGCGGGCATCACGTCGCGATACTACGTCGACACTTTATCTATCACCCAGACGACGACGCCGTTCGAGCTGTCACTCGTTCGGGACGGCGACGATCTGGATGACGATTCGACGCTGACCACCGACGTCGTGGTCGAATTGATGGCCGCCGGCACCAGCGACGTTCTCTATCGCTCCAAGTCGATGACGTTCGCCGAGCAGAATCGGATCCTGATGGCCATCGCCGATAGCAACGGTCCGACCTCGATGGCCACCAAGCTCCTGATCGTCGGCAGCGGCGAGGTCCGGGACTCCCGTGACGGCGCAGCACTCAAGTTCGTTCACATCTCACACGACACGCCGGCTCTGGATGTGACTGTCGGCTCGGGGCTGGCCGATCCGCTGGCCCAGAACATTGGCTTTCGACAGTCGACGGACTATGTGCCCATCAAAAAGGGCGAGAACGGCATGATCGCCGTGCCCGCCGGCGCCGGCTACCCGTATGTATTCTTCGAAGAGTTCGACGCGGTCGCGGGCGGGTACTACACCGCGTACGCGATGGGCCCGGCGTCTGTGGTCGATGCAGTCGTGCTCGCCGCAGACGCCCGCAGCGTCCCGACGCAGGCGACGTTTCGATTCCTGCACGGCGCAGGCAGTCTCGAAGATGCCGATCTGCTGGACCTCTATCTGCGCTTGCCTGGTGAGGCAGTAGACTTCGCTGACGATGAGACAGCGGCCAACGTCTCCTCGCTGGCGTATCAGAACCCAAGCAGCCAATTCACGCTCAAGGCCGGCGATTACGACGTTTACTTCTATTTCGCTCGCACGTCGAAGCTGGTGATGGGACCGGCCCGGTTTCACGTCGACAATGGCGACGTGAAAACGCTCGTGCTGCTCGACAATGAAAGCGGCGGCCTGGAACTGTTGCCAGTCAGCGATGTGGCTACGTCGAACTAGTTCTCTGCATGACACTTGTTCGCAGTCAAAAAAATCAGGCAGACGACGACTGCCTAAACCCTCAGAACTGTGGCAAGGTCGGGCTATCAACCGTCACTTCGGAGACCGCCCATGCCGACTCCAAGCGAATTTCACGGTGTTCGATATCAAGTCACCGACGTCGGCCGGTCGGTCAGGTTCTACGTCGAGCTGCTCGGCTTCAAGCTGGAGTTTCAGCAGTTGCCAGCCTTTGCCAACGTTTCGCTCGGCGGCCTGCATCTGTTGTTGAGCGGGCCAGGAGCATCCGGCTCACGACCGATGCCCGACGGCCGTCGTCAGGAGCCGGGTGGGTGGAACCGAGTGGTGCTGCGCGTGACGGACCTGGTCGAAGTCATTGCGAAACTCGAGCAGAGCGGCGCGCAGTTCCGTAACGAGATGGAAGCAGGACCAGGTGGCCGGCAGATCCAGTTGCTCGATCCTGACGGCAATTCGATCGAGTTTTTCGAACCCTCGCGGCGTTAAAACGTCTCGCGCACTTTGAGGCGAAGCACAAACAGATCCGTGTGAAGGAACCGAGATGATCGTTGACACCTGGTTTCTGAGTGAGGGCAAGATCGATGAGCTTCCGGCACTGATCCGTGGACGGGAGATGTTGCCGGCGGCCGTGAGCCCCTCCTCGCACGCCAAGTTGCTCAGAATTTCCTGGGACTACGAAGGAGATCCCGTAACTCGGATGCCCAGCGAGGCAGATGCTCGCGAGATGGGCGAGTTCGAGGAGCTCATCTTGCCGGTGCTGGAGCAAGACAACATGTGCGCCCTGTTCGCTGTTGTGACCTACGACGGGCAGCGGCTCTGGCAGTTTTACTGTCGCGACAAAGCATCGACTCAGGCAGCAATTTCGCAAGCGCTCGGAGCACAAGGAGATCTGCCGATCGACCTGGAGATGGACGACGATCCCGAATGGACGGCGCTATCCCGGATCCTGGAAGACACCGATCGACCGCACTAGTAGGACCCGGACACTCACGAAGGACGCACATGAACCGTCGTCAGATGTTGGGAAGCGCTGGCGCACTGTTGGCACAAACTGCCGTACCCTGGGCAATGGCGCACGGCACGAACGCACGCCCGGAGAACAAAGACGTTCTCTACGGCCACAACACCCTGGCGGCGGGCATTCGCTCAAAGCGAGTCAATACCAACACCGGCGCAGCGCTTCACATCCTCGAAGCGGGATACGGTCGCCGCGGCAGCCCGTGCGTGGTGCTACTACATGGGTTTCCTGAGCTGGCCTATACCTGGCGGAATCAGCTACTTCCCCTGGCACAAGCGGGCTTTCATGTCATTGCCCCCGATCTGCGTGGTTACGGTCAAAGTGTCACACGGCCCGTTGAGTACGAGGATGATCTGCTGCCTTATTCCATGCTCAATCGTGTGAGCGACATTGTTGGATTAGTACGCGCTCTCGGGCACGAGTCGGTTGCGGCTGTCGTCGGCCACGACTGGGGCGGACCTACGGCGCAATGGTGTGCTCGCGTGCGCCCGGACGTTTTCCGATCTGTCGTGTCGATGAGCACTCCGTTTCTGAAGCCGCCCACGCTGCCGCTCGGCACGACCGGCAAGCGACCATCATCCAGCGCTGACACCGACATGGACAAGGAACTGGCTGCACTCCCGCGCCCCCGCAAGCACTACATCACGTATAGCGCCACGAGCGATGCAAACAACGACATGTGGCGCGCGCCACAAGGGGTGCATGATCTCCTGCGGGCTCTGTTTCACTTCAAGAGCGCGGATTGGGCAGGAAACAAGCCGTTTCCGCTGGCCTCCTGGTCTGCATCCGAGCTGGCCAAGATGCCGGACTACTACATCATGGAGTTGCACAAGGGATTTGCTGAAACAATGGCCGCGCGAATGCCCTCTGAGCAGCAAATCGCCAACTGCACATGGATGACGGAGCAAGATCTGCGCGTGTACAGCACGGAGTTCGCTCGAACTGGATTTCAAGGCGGACTCAACTACTACCGGGTGGCAAACGACCCGAGACTCGGAAGCGATCTGAAAGCCTTCTCAGCTCGAACCATCGATGTTCCCGCGTGCTACATCGGCGGCGACCGCGACTGGGCCACCTATCAGTCGCCGGGAGCGTTTGAAGGCATGCACAGCGTGTGCAGCCAATTGGTGTCCGTGCGACTCATAGACCGGGCAGGTCATTCGCTCGCGGAGGAACGGCCGCAACAGGTCAACGAGGCGCTGCTGGATTTTCTGGGCAAGACACAGCGCACGGGGACTTGAAGCGCCTCACACCACCTGCACGCGACCGCCGAACCCAGTACGAAACAAAGCCTCATGCGCTGCTTGATCCGGGTCATAGCAGCAGTCTCGGACCAGGCGCACGTCGTAGTCCGCATCACTGGCCCACGTGATACTCGAGAGAACGACGCCAGTGCTGCTGATCCCGGCCATGACGAGAGTGCTGATGCCGCGTGAGCGAAGATCGGCGTCCAGAGAGGTGCCATGGAAGACGCTGGCTCGCGGGCAAGAATAGAAAACGTCGTCCGGTTCGATCGCGAGCCCTTGCATCGGCTGCGCGTTACGGAATCGACCGGTGGGCACGATCGATGAAATCAGGCGGTTGTTCTGCGAGGCGTGCTCATGGTTTTCGCCCAGGAAAAAATTGGGGAACAGCACCGGCCGGCCAGTGACGCGCCAGCGCCGGATCAGGTCATTGCACTGATCCAGCAGCGGCGACCGTTGCTCCCCGAACAGGATGGCAAAGACGTCGACCTGATAGTGCATGATGACGAGAGCGGAGCTATCGATGTAGCTCCCTGCGAAATCGAGCGACATGGTTTCTCCTCACCTGCAAATCATCGCAACGCCGGGCGCGCCACTGGATCGGACGGCTCGCTCGCGCGGTCCATCGCCGAGTAAAGCGCTTTAGCGCCCAGACCCCATCGAGCGACGACCTGGACAGCCTGAGTAAAGGGCACGTTCACCGGATGGACGCGATGCCGATTCAGGATATAGACGGTACCCGCCAGCGGCGTGGGCACCGAAGGCACGAACACAGTGTACCCGTCCTTGAGCTCTTCGATGATGAAAGCCGGAACGAGCGCCTCTTCGATCTCTGCCAGTGCGGGCTTCCAGCATTTCTCGCGACTATCCGCCACCAGTTGCTGTGTGAGGCTGCGGAACAGCGCGTAGGCAGGAATGCGTTCGAACAGCGATTTCTCGATACGCTCACTCGCAGCGCGACCGGACTGCGTGCGGATCGCGAGGCCGATCAGGAAACAGATGAAGAGCACGAGCAGCAGCGATAGGAGTCGTTCGGCCGGCAGATAGTCTGGCAGCAGCCGCATCAATGGGCGTACCAGGGTGCCTACCGCGTCGACTGCCTTGAGGATGAGCAGGACAGCAAGGTACAGCGGAGCGATGATCAGAAAGCCGCTCAGGATGGATTTCGCGATGAACAGCAGTGACTTCTTCATAAGCACCACCTCGCACGCGCGCCGCGCGTTGCTCGAAGATCCTCGCGAAATTATTGTAGCTTCGTTTTCGACGTTGTCTGTGGTCGAATCGACGGCAGCGATTGAGGAAGGGATAACGCGCCAGCAAGCTGCTCTGCAGTGACGCCATCGACCTCGACCGTCTTGCGACGACTGGTCAACCCCGCAGTAATGCGCACGCGTGACTTCGCAACACCCACCTGCTCGGCGACGAACTCGACCAACGCTGCATTGGCAGCTCCATCCACCGGCGGTGCCGCCAATCTGATTTTCACGCAGCCGTCGTGCATGCCCACGACAGCAGTCTTACTCGCCCGCGGCTGAACATACACATTGATGCGCGCCGAATCAGCCATCGAAATCATCGCTCCAACTGCTGCGCGAGTTGGCCAGCGATTCGACGAGCGACATCATCTTCATAACGCTCATCGAACCCAGCCAGCAACATCCGCGCGGTGCGACGATCGCCGGCATCGCGAGCGAGCTCGATCAGTTTGATCGTGTCGTCGCTTTTCAGCGGTTTGAATTTCACATCTGCCTGCAACTGCGCTCTCGCAATATTCAACGCGTCACCCGTGCGCCGCGCTGCCAACAACTGTGGGATCAGTTCCTGCGCCAAGCGATGAGCCAGCCGCTGGTCCGGCCACTGCGAAGCGCGTTGAAACAAAATCTGCAACTCCTCGCTCGGGCGCGGGCTGCTGCTCAAGTGTTTCTCGATGGTTCGCCACGCGTTGCCATACGCTCCGCCGCGCCACTCGGCAAAAATACGATCGATGAGAATATCGATCTCACGCTGCCGTTCCCGCTGCGCTTTCTCCGCCGCCCGTTCTGGCGAATGCGACGGCTCGAAGCCAAGCTCGGCGCGGCGGACATATAGAACGCCACCGATCATGGCGAACGACGCCAGCCACGCGTACATCAGAATCACGACGCGCACGACATCGGGCATCGGAATGGCGATGGAAAACGGCAGCTCCGCGCTGGGCAGCCAGCTCACGAGCACGGTCGCCAACCACCATGCGCCCGCAAGTAAAGCGAGGATCAGCACATAGCTGTCAGGCACGCGAACAATGATCTGCAGCAGTCGGACCGGATTGAGCGACTCGACGAAGCCGTCCAACGCCTGGATCATGATGATCGCCGGCACGAGCAACAATCCGATCGCACGCAGCACCGTGACCGGGCCGCTGCCCAAGGACGACTGCAGCATGCCGGTGGTTATGTAGAAAACGCCCACGATGGCCAGCAATCCCAGTGGCCTCGACTCGTTGGCCGGGTTCACCATCTCATAAGAAAGCACCGGCGGCTCGCTCACTCCGTCGGCAACCTTATCCAACAGAGCGAACCCGTATTTGAAGAACCAGGAGAGGACGATGAGCGCCAGCGGCAGGCCCATGAGCCCGCCCTTGGCCGCCAGCAGCAACAGGAAACTGAATAAAACGATCAGAATGAGCGACGCGCCGCGCAGCGGCGTCAGCAGATATTTGAGCGTTTCCATCGCATGCATGCCGCGACTGTAGTCGCGGGCAATCGATGGCGGCAAGAACCGGGCGAGCGCCCTATCTGGATTTTTTGCCGTTGCGGCGTTCGTTCAGCCGGTCGGTCATCTCGTCCACGTGCCGGGTGACTTCGGCCAGCGAGCCAGCGCGCAAGCCGGTGATGTGATTGTCGCCTTGCGCAATCACATACTTGTGCCAGACGCCCTCGCCGCCTTCCGGCGCAGCGATGGGTGTTACGGAGCGACGCACGAACGGCACCTCGAGCAACGCTTCAGTGGCGCCGGTAACTTTCATCGCAGCTCCTTGTACTCAGCAGAAACAGCCCCGCGGCGCCGAAGCGCCGCGGGGCATTCAATCACCAGCGACGCGGACCACCGCCGCCGCCGCCGCCACCGCCGCGAGGCTTGTCTTGAGCCTCGTTAACCTTGAGCGGACGGCCGCCCATGTTAAAGCCGTTCAGCGTCTGGATGGCGCGGGCCGCATCGGCACGCGGCATTTCGACGAAGCCGAAGCCGCGGGGGCGACCGGTCTCGCGGTCCATGATCAGGGCCACGGACTCGACCGTGCCGTGCTGCGCGAACAGGTCGCGGACGGCGTTTTCATCAGCGGAAAAGGGCAGATTGCCCACGTAAATCTTGCTCATTCGATACTCCAACAAGGCGCGAACCTGCCGGCATCCAGCCGGCACTCAACGCGTCCATCACATCCGTGAGAGGACGCCGAAACAGGTCGCAGAAACGGGCTGTGCATGCGCACGACCCACCGTGGTTCGGCAACGATTCGGTTTAGGTTGAGTTGGTCACGCCGGAGCTAGGTGCCGGCAGTGGATCGGGGCGGAAATCGCCGCGGACCAAAAAAGATAAAGAGAAAGGTGACGAGCCGCGGGCACTATACACGGCCCGCGGGGGCCGTGACGAGTATTTTGGATGAATCCCCGCTAGGACGGCGCCCCACCGCCAACCGCGGTGAGGCGCCCGCAACATCAGGCCGCGAGGCCCTGCGACTTCAAGTACTCGTCGTACGTGCCCTTGAAATCGACCAGCTGGCCGCCCGGCCGCACCTCGATGATGCGGTTGGCGACCCCGCCGACGAATTCGCGGTCGTGCGAGACGAAGACCATCGTGCCCGGATACTTCTCGACGCCGATTTGCAGCGACTCGATGGTTTCCATGTCCATGTGGTTGGTCGGCTCGTCGAGCAGCAGGACGTTCGGCCGCATCAGCATCAGCTTGCCGTAGATCATGCGGCCCTTCTCACCGCCGGACAGCACCTTCACCGACTTGCGCGTCTCCTCGCCGGAGAACAGCAGACGGCCCAGGGTGGCGCGCACGATCTGGTCGTCGTCGCTCTTACCACGCCACTCGGTCATCCAAGTGAACAAATCCACTTTCTCCGCGAACTCCGCCTGCGGATCCTGCGGCATGTAGCCGACCTTGGCGTTGTCGACCCAGGTGATGGTGCCTTTGTTCGGCTGCAACTCGCCCGCCAGCAGGCGCATCAGCGTGGTTTTGCCCACACCGTTCTGGCCGATGATGGCGATGCGCTCGCCCGCCTCGACGTTGAAATTCACATTGTCGAGCACCGGCGACTGCGCGCCTGGATAGGTGAAGCTCAGCTCCTCCACGGTCACCGCGTTTCGATACAGCTTCTTTTCCTGCTCGAAACGAATGTATGGGTTCTGGCGCGAGGACGGCTTCACTTCCTCGATCTTGATCTTGTCGATCTGACGCAGACGCGAGGTCGCCTGGCGCGCTTTGGAAGCGTTTGCCGAGAAGCGCCGCACGAACTCCTGCAGATCGGAGATGCGTTCTTTGGCCTTGGCATTCGCCGTTTCCACGCGTTCGCGCGCCTGCACGGACGCGAGCATGAAGTCGTCGTAGTTGCCCGGATAGATCTTGATTTGACCGTAGTCCAGATCGGCCATGTGCGTGCACACCTGATTCAGGAAGTGACGGTCGTGGCTGATGATGATCATGGTGGCGTCGTACTGATTGAGCACGCTCTCGAGCCAGCCGATGGAGTGAATATCCAGGTTGTTGGTGGGCTCATCGAGCAGCAGCACGTCGGGCCGCGAGAACAGCGCCTGTGCGAGCAGCACGCGCAGCTTCCAACCCGGCGCGACTTCGCGCATCGGGCCGTTGTGATACGAAGGCTCGATGCCCGCATCCTTCAAAATGCTGGCAGCGCGCGCTTCGGCGTCATACCCGCCGTATTCCGCATATTTCGCTTCCAGCTCGGCGGCGCGCATGTAGTCCTCATCGGTCGCATCGGCATTCGCGTAGATGCGATCGCGCTCCACCATCGCTTCCCACATTTCCGCGTGGCCCTGCATAACCACGTCGAGCACGCGCTGATCTTCATAGGCGAATTGGTCCTGGCGCAGCTTGCCCAGGCGCAGGCCGTTCATGAGCATGACTTCGCCCGAGCTGGGATCCAGCTCGCGACCGAGAATCTTCATGAACGTGGATTTGCCACAGCCGTTCGCGCCGATCAGCCCATAGCGGTTGCCATCGGCGAATTTGACCGAGACCTGTTCGAACAGCGGCTTGGCGCCGAATTGGATGGAAACGTTGGCGGTTGAAAGCATTGCGCGTGTCGTGTTTTGAAAGTGTCGAAAACTAAAAAAGAGGGCTCAAGGTTGTGGCTGCGACCGACGGATCAAGAGCAGCGACAGCAAAGTCAGCGCGCCCGCGGCCGTGAGGTAATAGCCGACATACGCCAGACCATAGTGCGTGGCGAGCCAGGTAGCCACGTACGGCGCGAGCGAGGCGCCGACGATGCCGGCGAGGTTGAAAGTCAAAGAGGCGCCAGTGTACCGGACCGAGGTCGGAAACAACTCCGAAAGTGCCGTACCGAGCGGACCGTAGGTCAGCCCCATCAGGCCCAGCCCCAGCGCGAGGAATACGACCACACGCAGCGGCGACGCGGCACTGAAGAGCGGCGCGAAGAACAGGCCGAACGCCATGATGCCGATGGTCGCGGCGATCAGCATCGCGAAGCGGCCGCGACGGTCGGCGATCACAGCGGAGACTGGGATCGTCAGCGCGAAGAACAGCACGCCGATCATCTGCAGGATCAGGAACTCCTGGCGCGAATAGCCCAGCGCGCTCGTGCCCCAGCTGAGCGAGAACACCGTCATCAAATAGAAAATCACAAATGTCGCAGTGGCACCGAACGTGCCGAGAATCAGCGTCATTGGATACTTGGTAATCACCGTCAACATCGGCAGCCGCACCCGCTCGTTGTTGTCGATGGCGCGCTGAAAGGCCGGCGTCTCATGCAAACGCAGGCGCACGTACAAGCCCACAAACACCAGCAGCGCACTCGCAACGAACGGCACCCGCCAACCCCACACGAAGAACTCGGCATCGCTCAAGAATTCGGTTAGCAGCAGGAACACACCCGTGGAGCAAATGAAGCCCAAGGGCGCGCCGAGCTGCGGAAACATCCCATACCAGGCGCGCTTGCCGGGGGGCGCGTTTTCGGTCGCGAGCAGCACCGCCCCGCCCCACTCGCCGCCCAATCCCAGCCCCTGGCCGAGACGACATAAGGCCAGCAGCGCCGGAGCCCACAAGCCGATGGCGTCATAAGTCGGCAGCAAGCCGATGAACACCGTCGACAGCCCCATCGTCAGCAGCGCCGCCACCAGGGTGGCCTTGCGCCCGACGCGGTCGCCGAAATGGCCGAACAGCGCCGATCCCAGTGGCCGCGCGAAAAACGCCAGCGCAAAGGTCGCCAGCGACTGCAGCGTCGCCGACGCCTGATCGCCCGCCGGAAAGAACAGCTGCGGGAACACCAGCACGGCCGCCGTCGCGTAGATGTAGAAGTCGAAATATTCGATGGTGGTGCCGATCAGGCTCGCAAACAGCACCCGCCGCGGCGAGTTGCCCGCGCCGCTCGACGCCGACGACTGAGTCATTAGCTTCCGGGGGACGATTTTGGGGGTTTTTCGGGCGCGGATTCTCGCACGAAAGGCTGGAGAATGGGGCCATCCGGGGTTCCACCGGAGAACCCCGGGGAACCCCCGTCTTCAGCGCCACTGCCTGCCCGTCGCTATAGGGAGGGACACAACTAAAAGGATCAGCCCATGACTCTGTTTACCTGGGACTCTAAGAAATACGACGTTTTGGTCGAGGAGATGAACGACCAGCACCACCACATCGTCGACGCCATGAACGCGCTGTATGACAGATCGCATGCAGGCGCCGGCAAGGTCGAGCTGACCCGGCTGCTGCAGCACCTGGAGACCATCACGGTGCGCCATTTCCGCGAAGAGGAAGCCATGCTGACCCGCCAGCGCTACCCGCAGCTGGAGATTCACAAAGGCATCCATGCGCGACTGCTCAAGGAGCTGGCGACCCACAAACAGGAGTTCCTGGACGGCCCGGGCACGTTCACCAAGGAGTTCTTCGACTACCTGGAGCTGTGGCTGCGCTCTCACATAATGCACATCGACCGTAAATACGGGGAGCATTTCGCCCAGGAAGCGAGAAAAGAACACCGCAAGGCGGGCTGAGGACTGGCCCTATCGGCCGAGGCGACCGGGTGCGGGCGTGACCTAGAATCCGCACTCCCGCGCCTACCCGAAGGTCCTCCATGCTCGCCCGATCGACGCTGTCGAGAATCGTTTGGTTGTTCCTGATCGGGACCCCGCTCGCGTGGGCGGCACCGGCCCTGAAGGCTCCCGAGACGGCGAACATAGGCACCGCCATCGCCGTCACGTTCACCGGCAACACCAATCCGCGCAACTTCATCACGATCGTTGCCAAGGGCACGCCGGAGAACCAGTACGACGCCTATGAGTACGCCGTCGCCGCCGGCAAGGTCGAACTGCGCATGCCGGGAACGCCGGGGGACTATGAAATTCGTTTGCTCTCGGCCGACAGTCCCTACCCGACGCTGGCCCGCCTGCCGCTGAAAGCTATCGCCGTGACGGCGACATTCGATGCACCTGCGCAGGTCGCCGCCGGGGCGGAGTTCAAAATCAAATGGACCGGGCCGAACAACGACCGCGACTACATCGCCATCGGCAATGCCGAACGCCCCTATGTCGTCTATGAATACACGCGCAACGGCAACCCTTCGGTGCTGCGCGCACCCGATGCGGGTGGCGATTACGAGCTGCGTTATTTCCTGGGCAATGGCGACAAAGTCATCGCCACACAAAAGCTGACCATCGGCAAAGTCACCGCCAGCGTCAGCGCGCCGGCGCAGGTGAACGCCGGCGCGGCGTTCGATGTGAAATGGCAGGGGCCGAACAATTCGAAAGACTTCATCACCATCGTGGAAGCCGGCGCACCGGAGCGTCGCTACAGACAGTACGAGTACACGGACGCCGGCAATCCCGTGCAGTTGCGCGCTCCCGATGTTGGCGGTCAGTACGAAGTTCGGTATCTCACCGGCCAGAGTTATGCCACGCTCGCATCGACCAAGATCACCGTCGGTGCCGTGACCGCATCGCTGCAGGCGCCGACGGAAGCCGTGGCTGGCAGCACCTTCGCCGTGACGTGGAAAGGCCCGAACAATCCCTCCGACTACATCACCATCGTCCCGAAAGGCGCGCAGCAAGGCAGAACCGGCAACTATGAGTATCCAGCTCGCGGCAATCCGGCGAAGCTGCTCGCGCCGTTGCAGGCGGGTGAATATGAGTTGTGGTACGCGACCGGTCAGTCCCACACCACGCTGGCCAAGACCAACATTCGCATCACGCCGGCGAAGCAGGAGCCGGGCAAGTTGCTCGTCACGACGAGCAGTGCCGTGGCGGCCGGTGGCGGCATCGAAATCATTCTCGACGCCTCCGGCAGCATGCTGCAGAAGATCGGCAGCCAGCGACGCATCGACATCGCGAAACAAACATTGAGCAAGCTGACCTCCAGCGGCATCCCGGCCGGCACGCCGTTCGCGTTGCGCGTGTTCGGTCGCGAAGTGGATTCGTGTCAGACCGATCTGGACATTCCGGTGAGCCCGCTCGACGCCGCGGCCGTCGACGCGAAGATCAAAGCGTTGGAAGCAAAGAACAATGCACGCACACCGATCGGCGCGTCGCTGGAAAAAGTGTCATCGGACCTGGCTTCCATCAAAGGCGAGCGCCTGGTCGTCCTCCTCACCGACGGCGAAGAGACCTGCGGAGGCGATCCAGCCGCGGCCATTGCGGCACTGACCAAGGCAGGCACGACGGTGCGAGTCAACATCGTCGGCTTTGCCATCGAAGATCCCAAGCTCGCCCTCACATTCAGTCACTGGGCGTCGCTCGGCAACGGCAGCTACTTCGATGCCAAGGATGCCGCCGGGTTGAGCAATGCGCTGACGCAGTCGATGCGCCCGAGCTTCGAAGTGGTGACGCCGCAAGGTCAGGTGGTCGCCACTGGAGTGAGCGGCGGCGATGCGATCAGCGTGATGCCCGGCAACTACTCCGTACGCATCAAAGGCCAGACAAGTCGCACTCAGTCCGTCACGATCGAATCGAAGACTACTGCCACAGTGAAGCTTTAGGCTGTTGCGCGAGACCGGCGAAGACCTTCTTCATCCGCTCCACTCGCGAAATGTAGCCCTGCACGGAATGATCGCCGCAGTGCTGGCCGGGGCGCGGACGGAACCCGCGTCTCGCAAAAGCAGATCCCGCGCCAGCACCGCACACGTGAATCACCGCGGCGAGCTCCTGCTTTTGCTTGAGCGTCGCGGCACGAATGCCGTTCCTGGCAAGAATCATCGCGATCCGATGATCCAGATATGCCGACGTCATCTCCACCGCATGCGACGGGATGACGCGCAGATACAAACTGTTGAACCAGCACGATTTGAAGTCGTTCCACGGTCCGTCCATCACGACCTTGTGATCGTGGATGCACAGCTGACGTGTCTCGCGGAAGGTGCCATCGGTGATCTGATACATCCCGACCGCACTGGACGCCGGCCGATAGATGTCGAACGGCTTATGGGTGAACGTCCAGCGCCAGTAAGTGCGCACGATGGGGTTGCCCGAGCCTTCCACCTGCGCGAGCGCGGCCAGCAATTCAGGACTGACGGTGGCCGTGGAATGCTTGCGGAAGATGGGCTCGTACGACGTCCAGGTTTCGCTGGGCGTTTTGTAGAGCGTGCCGCTGACTGGAAAGAACAGCTCGGTGGGCTTGCGCACCACCTGGTAGATGATGTTGATCGCGAACCAGGTGGACACGGTCAACAGCAGCACCACGACCAGCTGCAGGGTCAGGGGTGCCGAACGCAAAATGCGCAGCCACCGCTTACGGGTGGCTGCGCTCGGTAGAAACTTGGAGAAGCGCCAGCTGCGGCGTTTGCCGGAGCCGCGCGACTTACCGCTACGTCGACTGCTGATCAGCAGACTCCTTGCTCTCGGCCTGGTCCTTGCGCTTGCTCTTCTTGGCGTCGTCCTTCTCCGCCGCCTTGTCGCCCTTGCCGGTCGGGCCACCCACCGCCGCTGTGTAGTTGGCCTTCAGATAGTCGCCGATGAGGTCGGTGGTCCGCACCAGCATCGCCTTGTCGGTAGCACCATACGAGAAGGCCGCGCCCACAGCGTTAGCGTGTTGATAGAACTCCGGCTCGGCGATCACGTCGCCGGTGGCGGCGTCGCTCAGCTTGACCGTCATCAAGACGGCCGTGCCGCCGGCGAACGCACCGGCCCAGAAGCGCTTCTTGCCGCTGATGAACTTCACGTGACGAATGCTCGGCTCGATCTTGAGCGTCTTCGGCGTCGAGCTCTGTGGCTGTTTGGCGTTCCACTCAGCCAGCAGCGGCGGCACACGCTCATCGAGATTGACCTGCAAGCGCTGCTTGGCATCCTCGTTCACTTCCTCGCCGGCATACGGCGCTCCCATGGCGATCGGCGCGATCTCGAATCTGTCGAACGTATTCAGCGCCGCTTTGGGCGGCGGATTGGTGACTGCCTTGGCTTCGACGTAATCGACCGCTTCACCCTCGGCCCAGGACTGCACCGGCTGCACTGCCAGCGCCATCATCAACAACGCAATCCGACTGATCCGCATGAGAACTCCGCAAGAACTCAGCCGGGCGTACCCGCCGCTGAGAGATAGGTATGGAACCACGCAGCGATCGAGCTGCGCAATGCTTCGACGTTCCCTGTGCTGGTCCAGGCGTGTGCCATTGCCGGCACGACCGTGAGCTGCAACCGCTGCGGGGCATTCGCCTCCTGATACAGAGGCAGCAAGGTCCGATGCAACGCGTTGGCGGTCTCGGGCGTCAGCATTGCGTCGTCGTTACCATGGACGATCAGCAATGCCGGCGGCGGGTTGCCCGTGACGATGTCCTTTGCACGACCCGCAGCATCCGAGCGCTGCGCGAGTCTACGCGCCGTGTCGGTCCAGTTATATGACCCTTTAGTGGCACGCTCATAAGCCTTGACGGATGCGCTCAAGCCTGTTGACGCATTCAACGTGACAGCGACGTTTATCGGCACAGCCCTTTCGGCCAGTGCAAACAACGCAGCCGCGCCGCCTGCCGAAAACCCAAACAGTCCGATACTCTCCCCGCGCTTCAAACAACCATGCGCTTCGAGCGCGCGGACCACTGCAGACAACTCGTTGGCTGCGCCCATCACTGCAGGCTCGAACACCAATGAAGCCAGATCCTGTTGCTGACGGTGCGCCAGCTCGCTCATGCCTCCGGGCAAGGCACGCGCACCGAACATCGGTAGCCCGAGATACACCTTCACCGCCGGCACGTCGTCGAGCGGCAATGCGTCCATCAGCGCTTGCTCGTTCGCAGGCGGACCAAAGCCATGCCACAGCACGATGGGCGATCGACTGATCTTCGCAGGAATGCGAACGATCGCGGGCGTCTCACCCAGCGTCGTGGCGATGACGATTGGACTGGCCCGACCGGCACCGCTCGATGCGCAGTCGAAGTTGGTGTCACTTTGCGCACTCGCCGGGCGTGCCATCGCAAAGCAAACGATCGCAAGCACGGCATAACCTGCACGCATCAACTCTCTCCGCTGCGACTGATGCGAATCAGTATAGCGGCGCCACTTCTTGCCCTGTGGAGGCGGGATGGCTAATCCGCAGCTTCGACCGGCTTGCGCGACGGCGCTTCCGCGAACACCAACCTGAACACCACGCCGCCGCCCGGCCGAGGATCATTGTTGGCACCGGAGCGAACGCCGGGTGACAGCTCGCGCGACACGAACATCGAAATGCCCGTACCCGCTTTGCCGGCCGACAGGAACGGCTCGAACACGCGCTTGGAATCGGCAGGACCGATGGCCGAACCGCGATCGATCACATCGAGATAACGACGCTGCGTGGTGGCACTGCGGCCGACCCGAATCTCCACGGGATCGTTGGCGTTGGTGGCACGCCCGTATTTGAGGAGATCGTTACACAGCGTCCACAGCAGCTTGTGCAGATGAGCTGGATCAGCGCGCACCGGCACGCTTTCGCGCGGCGCGCTGAGTCGCAAGGTGTCGGCGTCGATGTCTTCGGTCTGCCAGAACTCCGTGAGGAATTCTTTGGACCACGCCGCCAGATCGACGCGCTCCAGCCGAGCCGACTCGCGCTTCCCGAACTGCAGCGCGTTGCCGATGATGATGCGCAGGCGTGGATCGTTGTTCGTAAGCATGTTGCCCGGCGGTCGCGTTGGTGGCTGTGACTGTTGCTGTTGCCGCCGGGGTTGAGCCACGGTGTTGGTGGGAGAAGCCGCAGCCGGCCGTGGCGGTGCCGGTTTGGGCGGATTCTCCCAAGGAGATATTTCTTGCAACGCAGCCCGGAAATTGTTTTGTCGTGCCAGGTTCTCTCGCAGATTGTTTGCTCGATACGCTTCCTCCTTGTCGGTGTCACCGCGCTCCGGACGGATTGAATCAGCGCGCGGCGCGCTCTGCCTACGCTTGCCTTCCCGATACGATGAATCTTCAAATGGATTGGCGCGCGGATTGCTAGCACGCAATGCGGCCGCCGGAGACACAGCACCCGAGTACTGGCCGTTTTCATATGAGGGCTCACGCAACGCGCCGGCCGCGTAAGGACTTTCGAACGCACGCTCTCTGGCAACGTCACCGCGAGCGCTTTGATTTCGAGCAACTCCCGCCGGAGCCGGAGCAACCGGTCGCGGCACCGGCTCGCGCGGCGCTGGCACCTGATTCACTTCCACCGACGCCGGCACCATCGACGCGGGCAACCATGCCGCCACGCGCGACTTGTCTTCGACGAAGATCAACGCCGGGCCTTGAGTGCTGTTATCGAGCGAGACGAATTTCAGCTGCAGTCGACGCTCGCCGTCGTAGCCCATCATGGTGGGCGTACTGCGGCCCTCGTCGCAGAAGTACCGTCGCCAGGTATCCAACAAATTGGCGAGCCGCGATGAGACATCGCTCAACGGCGACCCTTCGGCCACACTGCCGCCCTGTAGCAGACTCGCGGCAGTGTCGCTGATCATCGAGACCTTGTTCTCGCCATCGACGATGAGCACGCCCTCGCGCAAGTACTGAGAGAGCTGGCGCTGTAACTCGGTGAGCTCGATGTTCGCCGCCTCGCGCTGGCGATTGATCTCCTCGTTCTGCCGCATGATTCTCGCCAGCTGTGAAATGCCGAGCGCGATGACGATGGTCAACGCACTGGAGACTGCCGCGGTCGTGAGGTCGCTCACTGCGTCGACGCTGGCGAGCATCGAGATCACTGGCTGAACGAGCATGGCGAGCGCCGCCGCCACCGCGATCGCCATGGCCAGCCGTCGCCGCAAAACGAAACTGGCCGCACCGATCGACAGCAGCACGAGCGCCGAAATGCCGCCGTTCACACCGCCGCTGGCGTAGGTGAGCAGCGACAACACCAGCACATCGGCGAATACGCCAGTCCAGGTCTGCAGGACGATATCCGGCGCGCGCCGCCGGATGCTGCTGATGGAGATCACTGCATACAGGAAATAGGCGGTCGCCGCGCCAGCGAACAGCGCGGGATCGAGCTGCCCGAAGGTCTCGGGCATGATCGAGACGAACAAAGTCGCGAGCGATGACGAGGCGAGCAGCCGCAGCCCATTGACGAAGCCGAGCACGCGCCACGACAGCTCGGCCGTCGATACAGGCACAAAAGTCTCCGGGCTCGATGCCACCGCCGCGCCCTTCCTCCCATTTCAAGGCGGGAGTTCGTCCCGCGCAGGGGTCCGGTTTCATTCCTCGCAACACCGGCGCCAGTCGCAATAACTGCCGGGATCTTTCATTCGCACTGGACGCTCACCGCCGGGGGCGCTAGCGTACCGGCCCGTTTTTCCTGCACCAGCAGAGGGATGTATGCAATTGAGGCTCCTCGTTGCGCTCCTGGCGACCGCGACTCCACTGACGACCGCGCTCGCCGCTCCACCGGAAGCGCCCAATAAAATCTTCCAGGGCCGCGACCTGTTCGGCCTGCAATACGCCACCGATCCGCAGATCCGCCCGGACGGCCGCGCCGTCGCCTATGCCCGCCGCTCTTTCGACATCATGACCGACCGCGGCCGCAGCTCGATCTGGCTGGTCGATACTGAAACCGGCACGCAGACGCCCGTGGTCGCCGGTGCCGGCTCTCACAGTTCGCCGCGCTGGTCGCCCAAGGGCGATCGCCTGGCCTATGTATCCAGCGCCGAGGACGGCCGCCCGCAGCTGTACGTGCGCTGGATGCAAACCGGCCAGACAGCCAAGCTCGCCGAGCTGCTCGATGCGCCGGACTCGCTGACCTGGTCGCCGGACGGTAAATGGATTGCGTTCACCATGTTCGCACCGGACGAGAAGAAGCCGCTGGGTGAAGCGCCGCCGAAGCCGGAGAACGCGCAGTGGGCGCCGCCGCTGGAAGTGATCACCGATATCACCTATCGCGCCGACGGCGCCGGCTATCTCAAGCCCGGCTACACCCATGTCTATGTGGTCGCCGCCGATGGCGGCACGCCTCGTCAGCTGACCTTCGGCGCGTTCAACGAGCAGGGTCCGCTCTCCTGGGCGCCGGACGGCAGCTACATCGTCGCCACCGGCAATCGCAACGAGAACTGGCGTCGCGAGCCAGTGAACACCGAGCTCTACCGCATCTCTCTGGCTGATGGCCAATTGACGCAACTGACCAAACGCAACGGCCCGGACGGCTCCGCGCGCGTCTCGCCGGACGGCAAGAGCATCGCGTATCTCAGCTTCGAAGATAAGTTCATGGGCTACCAGAACGTCGAGCTGTACGTGATGAATGCGGACGGCAGCAACGCGCGTTCCCTCACCTCATCGTTGGATCGCTCCATCGACAGCGTCGAGTGGGCGCCCAACGGTCGCGATCTCTATATTCAATATGACGATCACGCCGTGACCAAAGTGGCCCGCGCCGCGCTCAATGGCAAAGTCACCCCAGTCACGCAAGGTCTGAGTGGCTCGTCGCTCGACCGCCCCTACACCGGCGGTACATTTACGGTCGCGAACGACGGCACGATCGCATTCACCAGCGGTACCGGCACACGCCCCTCGGATGTTTCCATTGCACGCGGTGGCCGCACCAAGCAGCTGACCGATCTCAACGAAGGCTCGCTCGCCGGCAAGACCCTGGGCCAGGTGCAACACCTCGACGTGAAATCCTCGTTCGATCAGCGTCCCGTCGATGCCTGGCTGGTGCTGCCGCCGAACTTCGATCGCAACAAGAAATATCCGTTGATCCTGGAAATCCATGGCGGTCCGTTCTCCGCCTACGGCCCGGTGTTCTCCACCGACAATCAGCTGTACGCAGCGGCCGGCTACGTCGTGCTGTACACCAATCCGCGCGGCTCGACGTCGTATGGCGATGAGTTCGCGAATCTGATTCATCACAAATATCCGGGCAACGACTACGACGATTTGATCAGCTGCGTCGACGCGGCGATCGCGCAGGGCTTCGTCGATCCCGACAATCTGTTCGTCACCGGCGGCTCGGGCGGCGGCGTGCTGACGGCGTGGATCGTCGGCAAAACCAATCGTTTCAAAGCGGCGGCTTCGCAAAAGCCGGTGATCAACTGGGCGAGCCTGGTGCTGACGACGGACGGCACCGCGTTCATGACCAAGTACTGGTTCGGCAAGACGCCTTGGGAAGATCCGCAGTCGTACTGGACGCGCTCGCCGCTGTCGCTGGTGGGCTCGGTGAAGACGCCGACCCTGGTGGTCGTGGGCGATCAGGATTTCCGAACGCCACTGAGCGATTCGGAGCAGTACTACCAGGCCCTGCAGCTGGCGGGCGTGCCGACGGGATTGGTGAAAGTGCCGGGCGCATCGCACGGCGGCTTTACAGCCCGGCCGTCGCAGTCGGCGGCCAAGGCCAGTGCCATCCTGGCGTGGTTCGAGCGCTATCGCGCTCAGTAACGCAACTTTCTGTGTAGATAAAAAAAGGGCCGGACGAGTCCGGCCCTTTTCATTCCGACTCCGGCGCTCAGCGAACGCTGCCGCGGCGGAACAGATTGACGATAGCGAGCAAAATCACCGCCCCCAACAGGGAGACCAGGAAGGTCGAGAGCGAGATGCCCTCATTGATCGTTCCTACCCCGACCATCGGCGAAATAATGAAACCCGCCAGCAACGCGCCGACGATGCCGACGATCACGTTCAACAAGATGCCCTGCTGCGCATCGGTGCGCATGATGATGCTGGCCAGCCAGCCACACACGCCACCGACGATCAACCAAACGATAATACCCATAAACCCTCCTTCGGGGCGTCGTAACCACTATCGACGACGAAATGAGGGGGCGCGCAGGTTGGTTCCGTCGCAGTTCGCGTTTTAGTCGGTAAAACGGGACACCAAGCGGGCAATCACCGCCTGCTTGGGTTGTTCCGGTAAATAACGCACGGCGACCATCGTGCCCACGGCCGGCAGCGACGCTCTGAGCTCGTCCGCCGGACGCCTGTCGATATGACAACCGCGCACCGGACCTTCCATGCCGACCGGCTCGAATTCGAAATAGATGCGTGCAAAAGCGCCGCGCAGCTTGGGGCGCCAGATATGCAGGATGCGGCCATGGGCGTCCTGGCCTCGTTTCAATATTTCCTGCTGCAGCCTGGCGGCACGCGATACCGTCAGCGACGACAAGATCGCCGCGACCATGGCGCCTGAGATGAAGGCGATAATGGGCATCAATTCTGCGGACATGTTCGGATCCAAGGCGGAGGTGGCGTGCGCAGGATGCGTGAGCCGCATTGCGACGTTCAGTGCAATACATCACGAATTGGCGGCGATTTCCTTTAGGCGGAGCCTGAATCGCCGCGCACGCCAGATTTTTCCTACACGAGCGCTCGCATCAATGTTTGTTGAGCCACGCACCCAGGCCCTGAGCGTTCAGCTCGATGTCGAGCGTGAGGATTTCACGTAGGAAAGATTCCGGCTTGGTCGATCCGGAGCGCCGCAGCTCGGCGATATAGATATCGGCGAACGCTCGCTTCAACTCCTCATGCCGATTCGGCGCCCGTGCCAGCGAACGGGCCGCCTCGGCCATCGCATCCACTTGGGAGAGGAATTGCACCGACAGCTGCTCAGGATTGGCGACCGCGCCATAGTGGGTCAGATACATCTGCGTCGGTCGATACGCGAGCAGACGCTTGATCGACTCGTGCAAGGCTTCCTGATCGAACTGCACCGGCGCGGTGGCCGGCACGACGTACGGGCCATTCGGCGTATACAGCTCGGGATAGGCGATGCCGAAAGTGTCGCCGGTAAACCAGCCGCGGCTGACTTCATCCCAAATGCAGTTGTGATGTTTGGCGTGGCCCGGCGTGTCCATGAAGCGCAACTGCCGGCCGCCCAACGTGACGACCATCCCATCGCTGGTCGTGGTCACTCTCTCTTCTGGCACCGGGACCAGCTCGCCGTAATCGCGATTCGCCACTTCGACGCCGTACACGGCGCGCACGCCTTCCATCAGCACCGTTGGATCGATCATGTGACGCGCGCCGCGCGGATGGATCAGCATTCGCGCATTCGGCAGCTCGCTCATCAGCAAGCCTGCCCCACCCGCGTGATCCAGATGCACGTGCGTGGGAATGACGTAGTCGACAGCGCTGCGATCGAGCCCCGCCACTTCCAGCGCGGCCAGCAATCTCGGCACGGCGCTGTTGGGTCCGGTTTCGATATAGGCGGCGCGGCCATTGTCGACGACCAGATAAGCGGCATCGAAACGAGGCCGGACGAAACCGGTATCGATGACGAAGATGCCATGATCCAGGGCCTGGCAGAACTCAGCGGTCGGCGTGCTCATGGATCCATGATAACCGGGGCGACTCGCAATTCCTCCCCAATGTCGTCAGGTCATGGGCAAGAACACGACCGCCCGCGATGTTTGCAGGCTCAATGCGCAGCGGATGAGCGGTCGCCTTGCTGTTCGCTCGGCGGCGCGTATTCGCCGAGCATCTTGTCCAGGGCGCGACTGACATGCTCCGGCGACTTGGTCCGGCGCGCGAACACGGAATACACCGCTGGCACGGCAAACAGCGTCAGGAACACTGAAACGATGGTGCCGTAGAACACCACGATGCCGATGGGAACGCGCTGCTCGGAACCTGCACCCGTCGCAAACAACAACGGCAACGCACCGAACGCCGTACACAAGCTGGTCATCAACACCGGACGCAGCCGCGTCTCGGCAGCCTTCACGACGGCTTCCATGAACTCCACGCCCTGATCGCGCAACTGATTGGCGAACTCGACGATCAGCACGCCGTTCTTCGCAGCGATACCGATGAGCATGATAACGGCGATCTGACTGAAGATATTGATGGTCCCGCCATATAACTTCAGGCCGAACACCGCGCCCAGCAACGCCAGCGGCACGGTGACCATGATGATGGCCGGGTGCACGAAGCTTTCGAACTGCGCCGCCAGCACCAGGAACACGATCGCCAGCGCAAAGAAGAATGTGAGATACATCTGCTGACCGGTGCGCATGTACTCGCCGGACTCGCCGTCCCACATCACCACCGCTTCCGGCAGCTCGCGAGCCGCGGTCTCGGTGAACCACTGAATCGCCTGGCCCATGGTGTAGCCCGGCGCCAGGTCGGCGCGAACCTCAACCGCGCGCAACCGATTGAAGCGCGGCAACTGCACCGCACCCGCTGTCTCCTCGATGTGCACGACGTTGGAGAGTGGGATCAGCGTGTCACCGCGTGCCGAGCGCACCCGAATGTTGGTGAGATCGGTGATGGTCTCGCGCGCCTCGTCGGCGGCCTGCAGGATGACGTTGTATTCGCGACCGCGATCGACATAGGTCGTGACGATGCGCGAACCCAGCACCGTCTCGAGCGTCCGACCGACCGTTTCCAACGACACGCCCAATTCCGCCGCACGGCTGCGATCCACCGACACGCGCAGCTGCGGCTTGCGCTCCTTGTAACTGTTGTCGATGTTGCGGAAGCCCGGATTCTGGCGCGCCAGGTCCATCATCTTGTTCGACCACTTCGCCAGCGTTTCGTAGTCCGGACCGCCGATCACGGCCTCGAACGGACGGCTCGAGCCGCGGCGGCCCAGGCTGCCGAACTGGTTCGCCATGGCGCGCACACCCGGCATGGTCTTCTGCGCCTCCGCCACGATTGCATCGGCGATTTGCTGGGCCGAGCGACTACGCTTGTGCCAATCGGTCAACATCATGAAGACGCGCGCCGAATTCACGTCACCCGTGCGCGCCGGACCGCCGCCGCCGCTGCCCGGCACACGCAACATGACGTGGTCGATATCGCCGTGCGCCTGCTTATGTTTCATGGCGATGGCTTCGAGCTGCAAGCCGTATTCGTACATGTGAGCGAAGCTGGTTCCTTCTGGCGCTTCGATACTCACGCTGACGCGCCCGGAGTCCGCGGCCGGCGTGAACTCCGTGGGGACTGAACGGAACGTCAGCGCACCGAGCACCATCAGCCCGCCGACAATGCCCATCACCAGCCAGGGCCGGCGGATCAGGGAACGCAGGCGTGCGTCATAGACCTGGGCGAGCCGACGGAAGAAACGATCCACCAGCTGCGCAAACCGATTGCGATGCACTTCGGACTCGGGCAGCTTCGAGGCCAGCATCGGCGTCAACGTCAATGCCACCAGCGCCGAGAACAGCACCGAGGCGGCGAGCGTAAAGCCGAACTCGCTGAACAGGCGACCGATATCGCCGGGCAGGAACGAGATAGGAACGAACACCGCGGCGAGCGTCAGCGTCGTGGCGATGACCGCAAAACCGATCTCATGACTGCCCGTCACCGCAGCCACCAACGGCGGCTCGCCCATCTCGGTGCGTCGATGCACGTTCTCGAGCACGACGATGGCGTCATCCACCACCAGGCCGATGGCCAGCACCAGCCCGAGCAAGGTCAACACATTCGCCGAGTAGCCCATCGCATACATCACCGTGAACGAAGCAATGATGGACACGGGAATGGTCAGGGCCGGAATCAGCGTCGCTCGCAAGCTGCCGAGGAACGCGTAGATCACGGCGAGCACGGCGATGAGCGCGAACACGACGGCGATGACCACCTCGTGCAGCGCTGCTTCGATCGCGATGCCGTTGTCGACGCTGACCTCCAGCGTCGAACCGCGCGGCAACGTGTCTTGCAACTTCTCGATTTCAGCGCGAACGCCGCGCACGATGTCCAGCGTGTTGGCTTTCGACTGCGCCTCGACACCGATCGACACACCGGCCCGGCCATCGAAGCGGGCAGTCGAGCGATCGTTTTCCGCGGCGAGCTGCACCTTCGCCACTTCACCTAAACGAATGAGGTGTCCATCGGAGCTGCGCGCGACGACCAGCTCGCGAAAGTCCTGTTCGCTCTCCAGGCCGACCAGAGTGCGTAGCGTGAACTCCCGGGTCTTCGATTGGATGCGGCCGGCGGGCAACTCGACGTTCTCGCGGCGTAGTGCGCCTTCGACATCGGCGACCGTCAGCTGGCGCGCGGCCAGCGCCTGACGATCCAGCCAGATGCGCATGGAATAGCGGCGGGCACCGTTGATGGCCGCGCGAGCCACGCCCGGCACCGTCGACAGCCGATCGATGAGGTTGCGCTCGGCATAGTCGTTCAGCTCCAGGATCGACATGATGTCGGAGCTGAACATGACGTACATGACAGGATCGGCACTGGCGTCCGCCTTCAGCACCTCCGGCGGATCGGCCTCTTCGGGCAGGTTGCCAAGCACCCGGGCCACGCGATCGCGGACGTCGTTGGCCGCGCCGTCGATGTCGCGATTCACGTCGAACTCGATACGCACCGAGGAGCGCTCGTCCTCGCTGTCGGATTCGATCTTGAGAATGCCCTCGATGCCGGCGATCGAGTCTTCGATGACCTGCGTAATCTTCGTTTCGATGACCGCGGCCGAGGCGCCGGTGTAGGTGGTGGTGATCGACACCACCGGGCGATCGATGTCCGGGTATTCGCGCACCGCCAGGCGCTGCAGCGATACCAGACCGAAGATGATCAGCAGCAGGCTGATGACAGTCGCGAAGACCGGGCGGCGAACCGACAGCTCGGACAGCTTCATGGCTTCAGGAACTCGTCTTCTGCTCGGCCTGCGCCTGGTCGCGCACCGGCCCGCCATCCCGCAGGTTCTGCGTTCCCTCGACCACGACGCGCTCGTGCTCCTGCAATCCATTGACGATCTCGACCACGCCGGGACGACGCTTGCCGAGTTTCACTTCACGACGCGACGCTGCGCCGTTATCGACCACGAACACGAAGGTGCGGCCCTGCTCGGGCACGATCGAGTTCTCCGGCACCAGCAACGCCGGCGACACCTCGCCCTGCAACTTCACCGTCATGAACATGCCGGGACGCAGCTCACCTTTGGGATTGGGCAGCTCGGCGCGCACGGCGATGGAGCGGCTCACCGGATCGACGCGCGAGTCGATCTGACTGACTTTGCCATTGAACTGGCGCCCCGGCAGACCGGCGGTGGCCGCGCTCACCGGCAGATTTTTCTCCAGGGCATACAGATAGGTTTCAGCAACCGTGAAGTCGAGCTTGATGAGCGATGCGTCGTCGAGCGTGGTGATGACCGTGCCCGGACTCACCAGACTGCCGACGCTGACCCGACGAAAGCCGGTCTTGCCATCGAAGCTGGCGCGAATGATGGTGTCCGCGAGGCGCGCCTTCGCCACGTCGACGCGCGCCTGATTGGCCTTCAAGGTCGCTTCGATCAAGTCCAGCTGCGAGACCGACAACGCCTGCTGCGTGTACAGATCGCGACTGCGTTTGAAGTTGTTCTGACTTTCGGCAAACGCAGCTTCGGCCTCCGACAGCGAGGCGCGCGCTTCGGCGCCATCGAGCTCGACGAGGATGTCGCCTTTGCGGACCCGATCGCCTTCCTGGAAACGAATCGCGGTGATGGTGTTGGAAGCTTTGGAAGTGACCTCGACCGACTCGTTGGCGCGGGCGGTGCCGACCGCCTCGATCTCGACACCGAGCGGCTGAACCCTGGCCTCTGCGGTCACCACATCGACGGTCTGCGGCCCGATGGGCTTGCCCGGCCCCGCCGGCTGGCGCGAACAGCCAGCGACCGCGATCAGCAGCATCGCGCACAGGGCCCACTGCGACGGGGCATGCTGGCAGGGGCGTCGATCTGGCATGAAGCTCTGTCCGTTCGTCGTGGAATTCCCGCGGCCATGGTAACCCGGCCCCCAAATGGCTCGAGCTAGCTGATAAACCTTTAATGGTCCGGTTGGGCCAGCGGGAATGTTATGCGGCGAAACGTGACGCGAAGCTGACAACTTGCTGAGCGAGCATCTCGAACTGGGTCTGAATGCGCTCGTCCATACAGACGCCCGCGGCATCGAACAATGGCATCGCGGTATTGAGAGTCACCCCGAGCGGCGTCGGCCAGCCGCGCAGTGCATGCACGATGGTGCGCACCGAAGTCAGTGTCGTTCCGGCACCCTGCCAGCCATATGCCGTCACGATGCAGCCCACCGCCCGGCCATCCAGATACGGCCGGGGCTCGTCCCGCAGATCCTCCAGCAGATCGATGGCGTTCTTCAGCAGCCCGGACATGCCGGCGTGATAGGCGGGCGTCGCGAGAATCAGGCCGTCGGCCTGGCGAACCTGGTCCACGAAGCGCTGTTGTTCCGGCGTTCGCAGCGTTTCTTCGGGGGAGTACAGCGGCAGACAGGCCAGCGCCGTCCCGGGAATCAGCTGCACCTGCGCTCCCAACCGCTCGGCCGCCGCGAGGCAGGCGGCCAGCGCCTTCTCGGTCGACGAGCCGGCCTTGCTGGTACCGCCAATGCCGACGATACGAAGAGGCGGAGCAGAAGGATTCAACATCGAACAGTGAGCTCCAGGAAGAGGAGCCCCACCATAACACCCGACTCTTATTCTTTGTTGGTCACGGCCGCGGCCGGCAGCGTGAAACGGAAAATCGTGCCGCGGCCCTGCTCGCTGTCGACCGTGACCTTGCCGCCATACCGGCGCACGATGCGGGCCACGATCGCAAGTCCGATGCCGACGCCGGGGAATTCAGACGGGCTGTGGAGTCGCTGGAACGGCTCGAACAGGCGTTGCGAGCGTGACATGTCGAAGCCGGCGCCGTTGTCACGCACCGCGAACACGATGCCGCCGGTAGCCTGCCTGCAGCTCACTTCGACCCGCGCATTCGGTATGCGACTGGTGTACTTCCACGCATTGCCGAGCAGATTGCCGAACAGACTCTTCATCAAGCGTGGATCGGCATTGACCACCAGATTGGGCTCGATCACGCATTCGACCTTGTGCCTGGGATATTGCTGGCGCAGATCCTCGACGATGTTCCTCGCCAGCGCGGAAATATCGACCCGCTCGTTCAACAGCTCCTGGCGCGACACGCGCGCCAGCGACAACAGCCCATCGATGATTTCCGAAGAGCGCGTGACGTTGGTTTGAATACGATCGATACGCTGCGTGATCACCTCGGTCATCACGCCGCCCAGATCGTCACGCAGCAGGCCGGCTTGCCCGGCGATCGTTCCCAACGGCGAGCGCAGATCGTGAGAAGCCGACGCCGTGAACGCTTCCAGCTCTTCATTGGTCAGCGCCAGTTGTTGATTCGCTTCCTGCAGCTCATTGGTGCGCGCGGCGACCCGACTCTCCAGCTCGGCATTGAGCTGACCCAGATTGGTGTTGGCCTTCTCGAGCCGATTGACGAAGTGACGCAGCAACGCGGTCAGCGCAAGAAACAAAACGGAAATGCCGACCAGCACGATGGTCAAGCCGCGAGTGCGATCGTGCCACTGCTGCAGAATGGCCTCTTTCTCCCGGCTCGCCGACACGGCCAGACCATAGCCGCCGAGGCGACGGATCGCATAGACCCAGGTGCCCGACGCGAACGGACTGGGCGCTTCGACGAAGCCGCCCTCCGGCGACAACTCGACGCCGCCCCGATAGACATCGGTGTTACGAACATTGATGTGGCCCTTGTAGGCTACGGCCGGCGTCGGCACCCGCAATAACAAATCGCCCGCAGTGGAGGTCACGCTCAAGGCCCCACCACGGATCGCCATCGTTTCGTACAACTGATCGAGCGCGTCGACGCCCAGCAACGCGCCCGCCCACACTGTCGCGCCGGTGCTGTCGACCGTACGAACTGCGATGGGGAATGCGCGCTGCTCCGATGCGATGGGATCTTCGATCGTGCGGCCAATGAAGAAGCTGCGCGTCTCGTCGATAGCCGGCTGAATCCACTGCGGCGGCGTATCGAGCACCTGCGTGTCCCGATTGCGGACGGCTGAAACGAATCTGTTCGGCGTCATCACGAACAGCGCACGCACGTACTCGCCGCTACTGAGCTCACGAGCCAGGAATTGAGCGGCCATGGTCGGCTGGATTTCCGAGACACCGCCGTTGGCGTCGATAGCCAAGGCGGCCGTGCGTGCCGCACCGAGGCTGTCGTTGAGGACCGCCTGCAAATGAACATACATCCCCGAGGCGAGCGCGCGCAGCTCGTGTCGGGCGGCTTCTAAGGTTTCGGCCTTGTCGCTATAGACCCGCCAGGTGGCATAGCTCCACAGTGCCGCAAGAATGAGAACAGCTTGCGCGACCACCGCACGCTTCACGAGCATGGGCAGTGCGCCGTCGATGAATCCTCGCTGATGCGTGCGTCCTGCTACGCGCTGCCAGTTGCCATCCGTCATGAGTTGCCCGTGCGGGATTTTCTTCGCCGCAGCAGTCTCTCACGCTTAGGACCGGACCCGCCACTCAGATCAACCGGTTACCGGTCCCTTCATGCGCTCGCCTCAGCAGGCATTTATCAAGCCTGAGAGAGCGGTCACATATTGGCCCGCGCACGCCCTGCCGAAATCTCGGGATCACGCACGCTGCGCACGATGTGTCCTTTCAGGCCGTAGAACACGATGTAGGCGTAGCAGATGGCCGGCACGAAGAACGATGAGAGCAGGCCAATGGTGTCGGCGAAGTACCCTTGGATCACCGGCACGATGGCACCGCCGACGATGGCCATGCACAGCACGCCCGAGCCTTCGCCGGTGTGACGACCGAGCTTGGCCACGCCGAGCGTGAAGATGGTCGGGAACATGATGGAATTGAACAGACCGATCGCCAGGACCGCCCACATCGCCACTTTGCCGGCCATGCTCATCGCGATCAGCAACAGCACGATGGCGCAGGCCGCGTTGAACGCGAGCACCTGCCCCGGCTTGATCTTGCGAAGGACGGCCGCGCCAATGAACCGGCCGACCATGGCGCCGCCCCAGTACAGCGACAGATAAGTGCCGGCGGTCTTCTCGCTCAGCCCACCCACTTCGGGCTGCGCCATGAAATTCACCAGCAAGCTGCCGATCGCCACTTCGGCGCCCACATACATGAAGATGGCGACCGCGCCGAGCACCAGATGCGAGTGTTTCCAGACGCTCGGCACATCGTGATCGTCAGCGGCCGCAGTGGTCGCATCCGTGCCTTTCACCACTGGCAATTTGAACTGCGAGAACACGATGGCGATCAGGAATAACAAGCCCGCCAACACCAGATACGGGCCCTGCACGGTCTGGATTTCCTTCGCCGTATCCACCGCCGCGCCGGCGCTCACCGCCGCCGTGAGAATGAACACCGAGCCCAGGAATGGGCCGACCGTCGTGCCCAACGAATTGAATGCCTGCGTGAGATTCAGTCGGCTGGCCGCGGTATCGCTCGGCCCGAGGATGGTCACGTAAGGATTGGCCGCGACCTGCAGCAGCGTGATACCGGAAGCCAGTACGAACAACGCCGCCAGGAACAGCGGATACGACTGCATCGACGCTGCGGGGTAGAAGCCCAGGCAGGCCACGCCCGCCGTCGACAACCCGATGATGATGCCCCGCCGGTACCCCAGCTTCTCCACCAGATACCCCGACGGCACCGACATCACGAAGTAGGCGCCGAAGAAACTGAACTGGATCAGCATGGCCTGCACGTAGCTCAACGTGAAAATGGCCTTCAGGTGCGGGATCAGGATGTCGTTCAGCGAGGTAATGAACCCCCACATGAAGAACAACGAGGTCAGCACCACCAGTGCAGGCAAATAGCTCGGCTGTTGGCCGCCATTGGCATTCATTCTGTATATCCCCCGGATTGCTTCCGCTGCTGTCGCGTAAGGTGACAACGTTGTCAGCATGCCAGAGGGATCGACCGGGGAGCAAGCAGGCCGCGGACTTGGTATCGCTAACGCGGCGAATTACTTGCGGGGGTGGGTCGGCCGGGCGGGTGCATCCACTGGTCGCGGCCGGCCAACTGCCCTTCCACGTCGGCGATGAAATCGAGCACCAGCGTGTTGAACCGGTCCGGGTCCTCGAGCATGAGCAGATGGTCCGTGCCTGGCATCTCCCGATGCCGCACGTTCGGCCACAACCTCTGTGCCTCCTTGGCTCCATCTTTGAAGAACACATCCGTCAGCTCGCCGACGATGACGAACAGCGGCTGATGCAGCCTGGTCATGTCCGGGAAGTCGCGGCTGTTCCAGGGACCGATGTGCATCGCCGATCCCGAGTCCGACCGCTGCGGATTCATCGCCACTCGCGGGCTGAACTGATCCGCCATGCGTTGCTGAATGGCATGCAGCTCGGGCCGCGCCTGTGCCACCTTGGTAAACGACGACTTCTTCGCCGCCTCGCGCCCTGCCAGCGCCTGTTCCAACGTCGGCGGCGGACCATTCATCGCCTTGGGCGCGTTCTTGAATGCACTCGCTGCCGGGATCGGCGCCAACGGAATGGTCGCGTCCGCAAAGGTGATGCTCCGAACTTTTTCCGGATACAACTTCAGGAACTGAATGATGATCGCCCCACCCCGCGAGTTCGCCACGAAGTGCGCATCACGAATGCCGAAGTGCATCAGCAGCGCATTCAAATCTTCCGCATGCGCGGTCTCCGAATAGCCGGTGATCGGATCATCCGACATGCCGTGTCCGCGCCGATCGTAAGTCACGATCAGATGATGCTTGCTGAACGGCTCCAGCTGCTTGGTCCACAGCTCGTGCGAATAACCTTCGCCGTGAACAAAAAACACAGGCACACCCGCGCCGGCCAATCGATAAGCAAGCTTGACTCCGTTGACCTGCACGAAGTGCAGCTGCTCGACATCACCCGCAACCGCTCGCGTGTACCCGGGCGGCTTTGCCTTCGACGCCGCGGGAAACACAGGCGAGCTTGCCATCATTGCCGTGGCCAATGCCGCCACGTAACAGAGCTTCGATACCGGCACGTTCACGGGCCTCTCGCGATGCTGTCCGCGGAATCGTTCCGATACACCGTACCGCCCTTCATGATCATCACGATGTTACGAAGCGCCGCAATGTTCTTTAACGGATCCGCGTTGACCGCAAGGATGTCTGCGTACTTGCCTGCTTCGAGCGAACCAATGTCCTGCTGCGCGCGAAGCATGGTCGCCGACTCGATCGTCGCGGACCGCAGTGCTTGCAGCGGTGTCATGCCCGCTTCGACATACGCCTCCGCCTCACGCACCGTCGATGTCGTGCCGTCATTGGGCTCGAACGGCATCTGATCCGTGCCCAGCGCGATCTTCACGCCTTCCTGAATGGCCGCCTTGAGCGACTCCCAATGCTGCTTGCCAACGGACTCGCGCCGTTTGAGATACCACTCGGGCGAGCCAATGCGCTCGAAATATTCTCTGCCGCCCGGATGCGTGACCATGATGGTCGGCACCAGCCAGGTGTTGTTCTTCACCATCTTCTTGAGCACGACGCGGTCGAGCACGTAGCCATGCTCGATGCTGTCGATGCCGGCATCGACGGCCGCGCTGGTCGCCGCCGAAGACCCGGAATGGGCGGCGACTGGAATACCGAAGCGATGCGAGGCGTCGATGACGGCGCGCATTTCATCCGGCGTCATCAACGCCTCGGCGATGCCGCCGCCATCGGTCGCGACACCGCCGGAAATCGCGATCTTGATCCAGTCCTGGCCGTCGGAAATCCTGGCGCGAGCCGTCTTCACCATTTCATACGGACCGTCGTTATACGTGACGCCCGGCTTGCTGCCGTGGCCGGCGGTCATCGTCACGCCACCCGCGGTGAACACTCTGGGACCGGCATAGTCGCCTCGCTTGATCGCTTCTCGAATCGCGACGCCAGTGTTTCCTTCCGAGCCGGTCATTCGGATCGCCGTCACGCCCGCCGCGAGTGACTTGCGTGCATTGACCATCATGCGCAGCGTGAGATCAGCCGTCGTTTCATCGGCCAGCGCGGCTCGATCCTTGCCCGGCAGCTTCAGGCCGAAATGCACGTGCATATTCATCAGGCCGGGAATCAGGTAGGTGCCCGGCATTTGAATCACTTCAGCGCCCGCGGGCACTTGCGTGCGCGCGGCGGGACCGACCGCGGTGATTCGTTCGCCCTCGATGAGGACGACCGCATTCTCGATCGGCGCGCCGCCGTCGATATTCACGACCGTCGCGCCGACAATCGCTTTGGTGGTAGCAGCATGCGCCGCGGGCGCGAACAGTGCAGTCGCCGCGAGCGTCATTGCGATGGCTGGCCAGGATGTTTTCATTGCCATCTCCTCGTCAGTTTCGGGATACGAAATCTGCTGGCCGCTGCTCCCTGAGGTTGGCTACTCCGTGCCTTTAACCTCGGCGGCCTTCTGCGCGAACAACGATTCGCGCACCAGCGCCGGCGGAATGGAGCCGACGTTCAACAATCGGTCATAGAGCTCGCTCGGCGGATTGGGCTCACCGTACTGCTCGATGTAATCGGCGCGGATCTGCTCGATCTCCTGCATGCCGATCAGATAGCCGAGCACATAAGTCGGCCGCTCGATGTACATGTTCACGTCGAGCCCGGCCGCGTAGCGATCGAAACGCACCTTGTCGGAGAGGAAAGTCACCGCATCGTCGAAGCTCATGCGGCCGGTGTGCAAGCTCACGTCGAGGATCACGCGCGCCGCACGCCACAGGCGATTGCGAAGCTGAGTGAGCCGCACGTCATCGCCTTGCAGGAAGCCTTGCTCGAACATCATCTCTTCGGTGAAGAGCCCCCATCCTTCAGACATGATCGACTCGCGCACGACCTTGCGAAGCAGCCGCGGATTGCGTTGACGCTTCAGGCCATCGACATGGTGGCCGGGATACGCCTCGTGCGCGGCGATGATGGGAATCCACGCCGTGTGATGCGAACGCAGCCGATCCTCGCGTTGCTTTGCCGTCATCCAGTCCTCGATGGGCGTGAGCACCAGCTTGCCCTCGAGCTCCTTGCCAAACGCATCGACCGACTGGAACGTGCCGAACGGCGAAGAGCGCCGCATGGCCGGAGGCGTATCGATCGTGATTACGCGCTCGCCCGGCGGCAACGTAACGATGTGCTTCTCGATCACAAACGCTTTGGCGGCATCGATCTTGGCTTGGTACGCCTGTTTGATGCCGTCCGCCGTCGGATGGTCGTTCTTGATCTTCTCGTAGACCTCGGTCCAATGCCTGGCCTTGGGGTCGATACGTTGCGCAACTTCCTGGGCCAGAGCCTCGGTTTCTGCGAATGCCTTCTGGCCACGAGCAAGAATGGTCTCGGCATCGGCGTCCATCATCCAGCGGTGCTGCAAAACGTAGTCGTAGTTTTCTTTGCCGAATACCCACGAGCCGGTGGAACGCGGCAACAGATCGTCCTTCAAAAACTTCAAATAATCATCGAGCGCTGCGAGCGCCGTCTTGGTCGCCACGCTCAGCGGCTCCTTGGCATCGCCCGCCTGTGCTGCCAACGTCGGCGCACTATCACGCAGCAGCTTGATCGTACCTTCGGTCTTGAAGACCGCCGACTCGGTGAACGTGCGCGGTGGTGTCTTCAAATTGGTTCGGGCGTGATCGAGTCGTGTCGGCACGTCCTTCAGCACCGCAGTCAGTGACGCCGCGCGCTCCTGCGGTGTGCCGGGCGCTGTCGGTTCGAGTCCGCGACCGATCTCGGGTGCAGGCACATACAACGCTGGATCGTTCTCCCAGATGCGACGCGCTGCGGCCGTGTTGATCGACGACTCCAGCAAACCGATCATCAGACGCCGATCGATGTCCTCGTCGAGCGACAGGCCGTCTTTGCTCACTTGCTGTACTTGCTCCAGCAGCTGGCGTCGGACCTCGATCTCCTTTTCAAACGCGGCGGCTGACACATCGCGCAGGCCACCCATCTCCTCCTCTTCAGGCCTTTCGATCTGCGCGTACTGCTGAATGAGTGGCTCGAGCGCGGCCGCGGAGGCTGACGGGCCAGACGCCGCCGCTGGCGGCGCTGCCTCTTTGCGTGAGCAGCCGGTCAGGGCGCTCAGTGCAAGCGAGACGCCGACCAACCATGCCAAGCGAGTCGAGTAGCTGCGTGTCATATGAAAATCTGCGGCCGACCGATAGATGCGTCGAGTTTACTTCTTCGCCACCACCTGAAAAGCCCGACCATCGGCAAGCGCGAAGGTCTTACCGTCGAACGTTGCTTTGAGATTCGCATCGCGACGATTGGTGGCCTTCGCGGGCGTCGCTTCCGCCCACCGAATGACCTGCAGATCGTAGGCAGTGCCGTTGCGTTTGAACTTGCCGTAACCCGTCACGACGGCCTGCTCATCTCCCGCCACGAGCACAAAATGATCGTCGACCAACGCGAGCACGCCATTCTGCAACCTATAGATGTCGCCCCGCGCGGGACCGATGCGCTTGAATTTCTGCACCGTGCCCGAACCGAACACAATGGTCATCGTCTCGCCGGCGCGATCGACGGAGATGTCGTGTTCGGTGTCGCGACGAAACTTCAGCGCGGGATCTTTGCCGGGCGCAGTGCTGATCGTCTGCTCGGCAGTCATGTGGATGCCTTTCGGGCCGGCGCCGAAGGGTCCGGCATGCGCCATGGCACCCTGAGTGTCGAACGGCTCGCCAGCGAAGATGGATTGCTGAGCGAACAAGCCGTCCTTGTAGAGAATGACGCCGGTGAGCGGCATCATCTGGCCGGTGCCGCCGGCCTGCAAGCTGGTGTAAGCCCACAAACCTTCCGCAGCTTTGACCGCCTCCGCGCCGTCGGCCTGCGCGTTGGTCATTGCCAGCGAAGTCAGCAGCCAACCCAAAGCAAACAAACGTCGCCAACGTCGGTGCATAGGCCCCTCGTCTCATTCGTTGCCCGCCTCGATTCGTCGCGAGGCCATCAGACAGTGCTGCAACGATGATCCGAATACAATTACACCGGCTGCGCGCGTTCGTTGCCTCAGCCGCAACGTCCACGCACGAGTGTGGCGAGAGGCACCGGCTTCACTGGCGCTTGTGCCTGAAATGGGCCGACTTCGTTCGGCTGTACGCCGCGCGTCTGGGCAATCACTCGTGCGACGTTGTCGCCGCACATTCGGCCCTGGCACAGGCCCATGCCGACTCTTGTCAGCAGCTTGGCGGCGTCCGCCGAGAGGACGTGTTTGTTATCTGTGAGCGCCTGTCGCAGCTCGCCACATTCGATGGACTCGCAGCGACATAGGATGGTGTCGTCGCTCATGGTTTGCAGCGCGAGCGCCGCAGGCGGTCGTGCTAGCTGCTGAAGGACGGCAGCGAAGTTTTGCAAATGCGACAAGCGAGTCCTCGCGGTCGCGGCTAGATTGTTGGCCTGGTTGTCATCCACGCGACCGAGCGAGCGCAGAATTCCCACCGCGGCGATACGACCTTTTTCCAATGCCGCGTCGGCGCCTTCGACGCCGGTGATCTCGCCAGCCAGGAATAGATTTTTGACGCTCGCTTCGAACCAGTCGTTGTGACGAGCCAGCCAGCCGCCGGCGTGATCCTTCCAATGCACCTCGGCGCCGGCCTGTCGCGCGAGCTCGGATGAAGCAAGAAAGCCGTGACAGATACCAATGCGATCGCACTCGAAGGCCTGGGTTTGGTGATGATCGATCCTGCCGCTGGGATCAATCGCCGCGATCGTGGCCCGCTCTACGGCGGCAGCACCTTCCGCGCGCACGATGGTGTGGCCGAAGATGACGGGCACGCGGGCTCGCCGAAGCCGACGCAAGATGTGGGCCGTTTCCAGTAGCTGGCGATGGTGCCTGAGTGCAACGAGCGGGTGTCGCAACATGAGCGAGGCTTGTTGCATCCGTTGAGTGAAGACCACCGCAGCGACCTGAGCACCGGCGCTGAGCAGTTGATCCGCGACGACAAGCTGCAATGGATGGCTGCCCGCGAGCACGAAACGGTCGCCGGGTACGAATTGCTGGCTCTTCACGAAGCCCTGAATGGCCCCAGCTCCCATCACGCCGGGCAACGTCCAGCCAGGGAAGGCTAGCGGGCGCTCGTAACAGCCCGGCGCGAGCAGCACCGCGTTTGCGCGCAGCAAGTAACAACCAGATGGCCCTTGAACCCACAGCTCGTGCGTCCGCGGCCCAGCTCGATACGGCGACGGCCGCATGATCCCAAGTACGGTCGATTGAAACCGCCAATCGATATCCTGCCGCTCGTCAACCGCCTGAAGCGCACCCTTCACGCGATCGTACAGCCTTGCTGGCAGCCATCGCTCGACAGCGAAACGCTTCGGCGGCTGACGGAGGATCTGCCCGCCGGCGCGCGGTTGTTCATCGATGATGGTCACCGACACGCCGTGCTCGCGAAGCAACGCCGCGGCGGCGAGACCGGACGGGCCGGCGCCGACAATGGCAACGTCGCACGTCGCGTCGAGAGCTTTTTGTTCGTTGGCAGCCATCAATTATCTTCCGGCACCACCACACGCATTCCGGCACGCACCGGCGTCAAGCACGCGCGAACGCGCGATGAAACATTCGCCCCCTCCTCCTCCACCTCGACCATGCAGTCGAAACAAATGCCCATATTGCAAAAGGGTGTGCGCAGCCGCCCAAAGCTATCTCGCGACATCGTCAGCACGCCGGCAGCCATCAGCGCCGTCAAGATGGATTCGCCTTCGTAGGTTTCAACTGGCCGATCATTGACGAAAATATTGATCGGCGCCGGCCGCGCGACACCCAGCGTGATCCGTTTGCTCATGCCTGGGCTCTCACACCGACGCCATGAAATTATTGATGTGACTGAACCGCGCCGGGCTATACAAATCGATACTCACCGACGGCCGCCCATCCAATATCAGCTCACTCACCAGCCGCGCATACGTCGGCCCGTGGGTAAACGCAGCGCCGCCGGCAGCGACGAAGAACCCCGGCGCTTCCGGCACCGCGCCGAGCAGCGGCATTTGATCGGTCGTGATCCCGGTAATCCCCGTCCACGAGCGCAACAAGTGTAAGCTGCCAATCGACGGCACCAGCCGGGCAGCGAGCGATAAATTCGCCATCACATTCTCGACCACCGGCTCGACACGCCGCTGCGTGTTCATCGCCGAGCCGTCGTACGAAAAGCGACTCGGCCAACCGCCCCCCACCAAAATATTTCCTGCCGCCACCTGCTTCAGCGTCAGCCGCTGGCTCGCGTGCTGCACGAGGTGGGGAATCAAAGGCGCCGCGCGCTCGATGACATTCATCGACAAGGGCACCGCAAAGATCGGCAAATGCAAATGCGCGAGCGCGCCAATCTCACCCGCCCACGCACCGGCGGCGTTGAGCACCGCTGCCGCCATCACTTCCTGAATGCGCCCCTCACGATCCACCAAAGGAACCATCCACTCCGCGCCATCACGCAAGAGCGCTGTCACGCGAGTCTGCGATCGAATGGTCGCCCCCAATGCTTCCGCGCGACGAGCAAACGCCGGCGCGACCAGCCGGGGATTCGCATGTCCTTCATGCGGAAAGTGGCCAGCCGCGATGACGCTGTCAGCCAGATACGGCGCAATCCGCCGCACCTCGGACGCCGACAGCAGCTGGGAAGCCAGTCCCCATTTCTCCTGCAGTGCCTGCCTCCTTTCCAGCAAGCTCACATCGGCATCCGACTCAGCCACGATCAGGCCGCCATGCATGCCGACTTCCAGATCGGTCTGCAGCTCGGCCTGCAGTCCGCGCCAGTCCTCGAGCGCCACCAGGCTCAGCGGAATAATTTGTGCGAATTGCGCAGCCAGCTCATCGCCGTAGCGGATCAGGCGGTATTCGAGTTGGAAATGCAGCGACCCGGCATTGCGGCCGGACGCCTCGCGATTCAGATCGCCCTGCTCGACCAACAGAACGCCAACCCCGCGCCGGGCCAGGTAATACGCGGCCGCGCAGCCCACCAGGCCGCCACCGAGTACCACCACATTGACGCGCATCATTTTTCTTCAGGGCTCCGCGCCGACCGTCCGGCCAATTGCTGGGAATATCTTGGACCCGCCGCAGCGGTCAATTCGTTGTTTGGAAAAATTTGTTGCGCCGACCGCAACACAGTCAACATAAACCGGCCTGCGGCGGCCCCAAAGCGCGACTGCCGCCCAGGTGGGAGCTGATTGAATCCGGGCTCGACCTCAACATAGACTGGACTTCGTTGCGTTTACTGCAAGTATCCGGGAGAACGCATGCACGGGGAAATTCGACTGCGCTATTTGTACGAGGCAGCGCGGCTCGGGACGATGCGGGCGGCCAGCGATGAGCTGAACGTCGCCACCTCATCCATCAGCCGGCAGATCGCCGCGCTCGAGAAGGAACTGGGCATGCGGTTGATCGAAGGCGGACGCCGCAAGATCAAGCTGACCGAGGCAGGCAACGCCGCCTTTGCTTACTACCGTGAGATGCAGGCTCACGAAGAGGTGTTCCTGTCGCGGGTCGCCGAGTTGCGAAGCATCCGCACCGGCACCATCAACCTCGCGGTCGGCGAGGCCTTCATCAGCGATGCATTCAGTGAGGTCCTGCAGGATTTCATGCGTCGTTATCCAGGGCTGACGGTGCGTGTGAAAATGAGCGGCACCAACGATGCGGTTGCCCTGGTGCGCGAGGACGAGGCCCACTTCGGTCTCATCTTCGACGTGCCCAAAGATCCAAAGGTCCGCGCGCGCCTCACGCTGTCGCAGCCATTGAAGGCCATCGTGCATCCCAAGCACGAGCTGGCCGGCCGTAAGAGCGTGAAGCTGGGCGAGCTGAAAAAGTACAGTATCGGCTTGCCGGAAGACTCGTTCCGCATCCGACAGATCGTGCGCGAGGCCGAGCACGCCGAAGCCGTGTTTCTCGAGCCCGGCCTGATCGCCAATTCGATGATGCTGCTGAAAGACTTTGCCAAGTGCGGCCGCGGTCTGACGTTCCTGCCGGAGTTCCTGGCACAGCCGCAGTTGAGCGAAGGCAAGCTGATTGCGATTCCGATCGAAAACCCGGTGATGAACTCGACCCGTATCAGTCTGATCACGCGCACCGGCCGGCAAGTGCCGAATGGCGTGTATCGTTTGATGCTGCGGATCGAAGCGCACCTGAAGAGCTTGATCGCGCCCGCTGGCTGATACAACAACGCGAGCTTCGTGAAGACGCCGCTCGCTCGAGCCGAGCGGCGCTGACACCGTGAAAAAAATTCCCAACTTGCGCTGGGTGATCGTGCTGTTGCTGTTCGCGGCTACAGCGATCAGCTATGTCGACCGTCAGGTGTTGACGGTGCTCGCGCCGACGCTGCGCGATCAACTGCAGATCAGCAACACCGGTTACGCATCGATTCTCACGGCGTTCCTGCTCGCGTACACGTTCATGCAGCCAATCACTGGCTGGCTGATCGATCGCGTCGGCACGCGGCTGGGCTTTGCTCTGATCATGGCGTGGTGGTCGATTGCCGCCGGCTTGCACGCGATGGCCAGCAGCGTCGCATCCTTTGCTGTGTTTCGGTTTTTGCTGGGTGCTGGAGAAGCCGGCAGCTGGGCCGCGTGCGTCAAGGCTGTTTCCGAGTGGTTCCCGCAGAAAGAGCGCGGCTTCGCAACTGGGCTATGGAGCGCCGGCGTGAGCGCGGGACTCGTGATCTCGGTGCCCATCGTCGCGTGGATCAATCTCACATTGGGCTGGCGCTGGGCCTTCATTCTCACCGGCCTGGTCGGCCTGGTGTGGCTCGTGGCTTGGCTGTGGCTCTATCGCTTGCCTCACGCGCATCCAGCCGTCACGAACGAAGAGCTGCGCCATATCAGTGAGAACGCGGCGCCCGTCGAGCAAGTCCAGCGCACACCGTATGTCGCTCTGCTTCGATCGCGCAATGTGTGGGCCGTGATCGGCGCGCGTGTGCTCGCCGATCCGTGGGTCTGGTTCTATTACTTCTGGATTCCCGAATATCTGACCCGCAGCGCCGGCTTCACAGCCGCCGATATTGGCAAGTACGCGTGGATTCCCTTTGCCGCGCAGGGCCTGGGCATCGTGCTCGGAGGCGCATTGTCAGATGTACTGTGTCGTCGAGGAATGCGCGTGATTCCCGCGCGACTCACCGTGATGCTGATCGGAATGTTGCTAATGACCGGCGGCATCGCTGCGGCCTTCGAACTGAGCATCGCCATCGTTTTCGCGGGCATCAGCACCGCAATGTTCGGCTTCGGATTGTGGGCGCCAAACATGATGTCGTTGTGCGCCGATGCGTTTCCGCGAGACTCGGTGGGCTCGGTCGTGGGGTTGGGCGGAATGGGCGCCGGAGCCGGTGGCATGGTGTTCACCATGGCCACCGGCTGGACACTCGATCATTATGGTTACGCACCGGTGTTCATTGCAGCCGGTGCTATTCCCCTGTTGGCCTTCGGGGTGCTTTTTACTCTCCTAGAGAGACCGAAAGCAAGTGCAACGACGCTGGCGGACCCGAGCGCTCCAGCGTGACGACCCCATCGCGTTCAACGACAACGCAGGACTTTGAGAATGAATCGCACTGAGCCGGGCAGCAAAGCCTCAGGCTCATCTACTCCGGGACTGCAGCGATCGCTTCGATTTCCACTAGAAAATCCGGCAGCGCGAGTGCCGCCACACCGATGAAAGTATTCGGCGGCGGCGTGGCGCCACCGAAGAACGCACCGACTTCGCCGAGCACCGGGCCGAGCTTGTCGGGTGTGTGATTTACAACGTACGTGCGGATCCGAACGATGTCCGCCGGCGTGCAGCCCGCAGCCTTCAACACCGCTTTGAGATTCGCTAGCGCCTGGCGCGTCTGCGCAGCCAGGTCGGAGCCGCCGACCACATTGCCCTGTGCATCCCAAGCCACTTGCCCCGCGAGGTGCAGCGTCTTGCCTCCCGTCTGCAGGGTGGCATGCGAGAACCCGTAGCGCACGCTGTCGTAGAGCTCGGGCGGATTGATACGTTCGACGCTCATAGTGATCTCCTTCAATCGACCAGCTCGAATTGATGACCCCACGGATCCGCGACGTAAATGTTCTTCTTGCCTGCGAGCGGCCCGGCATCCATCGCGATGGTCTCGAGTACCTTGCAGCCTTTTTGTGCAAGCCAGGCCGCGGCAGCTTCGACGTCCTCGACCAGCAAAGCGATGTGATGCCCACCGAGATCGCAATTGCGCGGCATGACCTGCCTGCGATCGCTTGGCTTGTCGTATTGAACCAGCTGCACTTTCAAATTTGGCGCGAGCTGCAACATGGCCAGCGTGAGCTTCGCGCCCTGCACGCCGACGTGCGCCTCCATCCAATCCTTGCCATCCGGGCCGGCCGGAATATCCGCGGCGTCGATCGGCCCGATCTGAAACAACACGCTGGCGCCGAAGGCGTCCGTGTAGAACGCGATGGCTGCTTCAATGTCGGGCACCGTGCGAGAAACGTGATCGACAGCGAGCAAGCGAGGGCGGGCGGCCATGGCGGACTCCAACGACTGATGTTTGTTTCTATCCCGGGTCAGTGCGAGCTATGCGCTGACTTTGCCGAGCTGAATCAATGTCTCTCTCACGACGCGCACGCCTTCAGGCTCCAGTGGCAACAACGGACGCCGCGGATACCCGCCCGGCAATCCGAGCTCGTTCAACGCCGCCTTGAAGATAGCCTGCGCCGAGCCGAAGCGCCCTGTGTAATCGGTGTTGAACCACGCGCGCATCAGCACCTCGTTTCTATCGCCGAGCTTGCGTGCACGCGGAATGTCGTTGTCCCAGATCGCATTGAAATAGTCAGGCAGCTCGCGGCCGAGCACCGCTCCCGCCCCCATTGTGCCGTCGGCGCCCTGTTGCACGAGCAGGATGCCCAGGTCATTCATCGGCACGCCGAACACACGCACTTTATCTTTCAACGCGAAGAACACATCGACGAAATGACGCAGGTCGGCCGTCGAGTTCTTGATCGCGACCACATTCGACAGCTCGGCAATCTGTTGCAACAGCCCGAGCGGCATATCGACATTGGTGCCCGGCGGCCAGTTGTAGACGCAGATCGGCAACGACACCAGATCGTTGACCTCGCGATAGAACGCGAGAATCTCACGATCGGTCGGCACCATGTACGGTGGCGGCGTGACCAGAATGCCGTTGAAGCCATGATCGGCGGCGAGCCTGGCGTGCGCCGCGACTTCCTGCGACGTGTAGCCGCTGCACCCGGCGATCAGCGGGATCTTGCCGCTGAGCTTGCGACCGACGGCCTGCATCAGCTGCTTGCGCTCGGCTTGATTGATCGTGAACCACTCGCCCTGCGTGCCGCCGATGATGATGCCGTGCATGCCCTCGCGATGCAGCCACCCCAACAACCGGTCCAGGGCGTCGAGATCGAGCGCTCCGTCGCCAGTAAACGGGGTCGTGATCGCCGGAATGTAGCCCCGCCACTGGACCGAATGCCTGTCCATACTCTGACCTTTTAGACTTCGACGCCTGACACGCTAAAAAGAATGCCGGGCCGGTTCAATATCCTCGCGCGCGCCATTACGTTGCGTTCACGGCAACGGCTGGTCGTACCGCACCACCTGACCGCCTTTCATCACGAAGCTGATGGTCCGCAGCGCGGCGATGTTCTGCGTGGGATTCTCGTTCACTGCGATGATATCGGCGTAATGACCGGGCTTGAGCGAGCCCACCTCTTTGTCCATCTCGAGCATGGTTGCTGGCTTGAGCGTCGCGGCCTGCAATGCCTGCAGCGGCGTCATGCCGGCCGTTACATAAAGCTCCGCCTCACGCACCGTCGCGGTGGTGCCCGCATTGGGCTCGAACGGAAATTGATCGGTGCCGAGCGCGATGTTCACGCCGAGTTTCACCGCTGTCTGCAGCATCTTCAGATGATCGACGCGCGTGCTCTTCACTCTCTCCAGATACCACGGCGGCGAGCCAATCTTGCGGAAGAACTCCATCGCTCCTTCGTCGGTCACGACCGCAGTGGGCACCAGCCACGCGCCTCTGGCTTTCATCGTACGCAGCTGCTTCTCGGTCAGGTGATACGCGTGCTCGAAACAATCGATGCCGAGCGCCAACGCTTCGTCCGCCGCGACCGGCGAGCCATTGTGCGCCGTCACCTTCGCTCCATTGCGATGCGCGACTTCGATGACCGTTTTCATCTCCTCGTGCGTCATGGTCGACGCCGCGATGCTGCCGTGAGAATCGGAGATACCGCCCGAGATCGCAACCTTGATCCACGTCGCACCGTTCTTGATCTGCTGGCGCACCGCCTTCGACAACTCGGCGGTACCGTCGGCTTCGAGAAAGCCGTGCCCGCCCGTGGTCGCGATGATCTCGCCAGCTGTTTGTATCCGAGGTCCGAGCGCCGTACCACCGTCGATGGCCGCTTTCAGCGCAAAATCACTGCCGCGCTCTTCGCCGACCAGACGCACAGTCGTGACGCCTGCATACAATGATTGCCGCGCGTTCTCTGCCATACGCAGCACCAGCTGCATGTCCGTCTCGTTCTCGAGCGCCGCGCCCGCCGGCCCCGGCAGCTTCAAGCCGAAGTGGGTGTGCATATTTAACAAGCCGGGCGCGAGCCATTTGCCATCCATGCGGATTTTCTGCACGTCCGCCGGCAAGCTCACCGAGGACGCCGGGCCGATCGACTTGATCCGATCGCCTTCGATGACCACGACCGCATCCGGAATCACCGAGCCATCTTCGACATTCACGACCGACGCACCCACAATGGCAATCGCGCCCGCCTGCGGCGCGGCCTGCGTGAACACCGCCGTGGGCACGGCCAGTGACACGGTGGGAACGAGCGACGCCTTCAGCAACAGCACAGCCAGCAGCGTCGAACGCTTACACCATCGCCCCATGATCGTCTTCTCCTGGCCCGAGCCACCGTGGTTGTGGCCCTATCATCGAAGCCGCCGCCACCGCAGGTCAATCTGCAAGCCGCCCGAAGTTCGTTGCATTGAGCGCAACGACACCGCGGCCCGCGATGCATTGAACCCACCTTGCGTCGCCTGCAAGCTCGAACGCGCCTGACAAAAACCCGCGGGTGAACATGGGCGCGCGACACTGGTCCTCGAATCTGCTGTTCCTGATCATCGCCATCGGCACCGAGGCGGGCATCGCCAACGTCTGGAAGTTCAGCTACCTGGCCGGCGCCAACGGCGGCGGACTGTTCGTGGCGCTGTACTTCTTCGCGCTGTTCCTGATCGCAATCCCGGCACTGATGGCCGAGATGCTGATCGGCCGCCACGGCGGCAAGAGCGTCGTCGGCACCATGAATGTGCTGGTCACACGCGACGGCATCGCCCCATTCTGGAAATCCTTCGGGGCACTGGCGACCGCCAGCGTGATCCTGATCCTCAGCTACTACTTCGTGATCTGCGGCTGGATGCTGGACTACTTCGTCTTCGGCGTCCGCGGCGGCTTCAAGAACATCGACTCCGCCGGCGCGGCCGCGGCGTTCCAACAGATGCTGTCCAGCCCGGCGCGCATGCTGCTGTTCTCGGGAATCATCATCGCGACAACGGCGGTTGTGATTGCACGGGGGATCAACAAAGGCATCGAGCGTGTATCGGGTGTGCTGACGCCGCTGCGCTTCGTAATTCTGTTCGTGCTGCTGATCTACTCGGCGATCTTCGCAGACTTCGGCCAGGCGGCGAGCTTCCTGTTCAGCCTCGACTGGAGCAAGCTCACCGCGGGCGTCGTGGTCACAGCGTTCGGGCAGGCGTTCTTTTCGCTGGGCATCGGTGTGGGCGTCATGATGATGATGGGCGCCTACATGAAGCGCGAATATTCCATCACTCGCGCAGTGTTCACTGTCGCGTTTGCACAGGGCCTGGTGGCGCTGATCGCGGGCCTGTCGATTTTTCCGCTGGTGTTTACATATGGACTGGAACCGACGCAGGGACCGGGGCTGATCTTTGTCACGCTGCCGGTGGCATTCGGCCAGATGCCCTATGGGCAGATCTTCGGCACGCTGCTGTTCCTGCTGCTGTCGTTCGCGGCGCTGACGGCGACGATCGTGATTCAGGAACCGATCGTGGCGGCGCTGGAGGAATACACCAACTGGTCCCGACCGACGCTGGCTTACTCCACCGGCTTCATCATCTGGCTGATGGATTCGTGACGGTGCTGTCGTTCAACCATTGGAGCGATGTGCATCCGTTGCAATGGCTGGGCATCGAATCGACGCGCACACCCTTCGAGGTGCTCGACTATCTGACATCGAATTTGATGATGCCGCTCGGAGGGTTGATGGTAGCTCTGATCGCGGGGTGGGCATTGTCGCGGTCAGCGGTAAGGGACGAGCTTGGGTTGGGAGATGGGACGGGCTTCAAGTTGTGGTACGCGGCGACGCGCTATTTGGTGCCGGTGGCGATATTGGTGATCTTTTATTCGGTGGTTTAGGTCGGGTCGCTTCGCGTTGGAGATGAGAGGCGTCGGTGGCTCGGCGGTGGCTGTCGGGGGTCTCGGGAAACTCGCGAGCGTCTTCACTGTTGGTGGGCTGTGCGTCGATGGCTGCCGCATGATTTGGGCAGTGGCTGCTTCACCGGCGGTGTCGCTCGCCCTTAACGCGCTAGCGCGCTGCGAGCTGCAACGCGTGGCGGCGGAGGTACTGCGAGCGTGCAACGGTTTGCTCGAATGGCGTCAGGCTTAGCGTCACGGTGCTTGCGAACTTCCCGAGACCCCCGACAGCCACCGCCCCGAAATCACGGCTGCAACGTCGCCAGAGCGGCCGCGCTTTAGCGCGGCCGCAACTGCCGTTGCGACAACGATCAGCCTCAAACTCACAACTAACGGTTGGTGGTCGGAGCAGAGTCACGCGCGAAGCCGCTGTGACGTTTCGGCGTCGACGGGAGCGACCTACCTCCGCCCGGCAGCTTTGCGGCACATGGACGGGGCCGCAACAGCAGGGCTCATCATGGACGTGCGGTGTAGGAGCGCTAGCGCTCCGGCCGTGCCCGGTGCCGGGCGGAGGTAGGTCGCTCCCGTCGACGCAGACCACCAACGCCTCCGAAACAGCAACGCCGACGCAGACCACCGACGCGCCTCCGAAACACAGATGCCAATAAAAAGGCCGGCGCCCAACCACGGACCACCGGCCATAGGGTCGTACTGGCCTACGAAACTACTGAAACTTATACGTCAGACTCACACCAAACACGCGCGTCGACGGCTCCAACTGCACACCGCTATAAAACGCCTTCTCGTACGTATTCGAGAAGTAATCCTCGTCGAACACATTCTCCGCGTACGCCACCACTCGCACCCTCTCTCCTTCCACCCCCACTCGCAGATTCGTCACTTGATAGCTCGGCGCAATGAACGGCCACGTGTAGTACCGATACACATACGGATTCGAAAGCGTCTCAGCTCGGTAATTCCACTCCGCTCTGGCGAACGCTTCGAACGTCGACGAGATCGGCATCGTGTACTGGCCCTGCGCACCCGCCGTCCATTTCGGCGCATCCACCAGCGGCTTTCCTGACAGGTCCAACACCAGGCCATCGATCAACGCCGCCGGATAGTCTTCGTAGTTCGCCTTCAAATAGCCCAGCTGCGCACTGAGCTTGAACCGCTCCGTCACCGCCGCGTCCGCACTCAACTCCGCACCATAGCTGCGCGCCTTCGCCGCGTTCGCGATGCCGCTCACCGCTCTGATCGCGCCGTTGTCCAGGTACTGGAAGCGGATGAGCTGCTGCACGTCCTTCCAATCCATGTAGAACAGCGTGCCATCCAATCGCAGCCGGCGGCCCAGCAGGTCGAGTTTCAGGCCCGTCTCGTAGTTCCACAGGATTTCCGGCTTGAACTCGTTGCTCAGGTTGATGTTGTTGCTGCTTTGAGTACCGCCTGACTTGAAGCCTCGCGATGCCGTCGCGTACACCAGCACGTTCGACGCAGGCTCCCAACCGATCGTGAATCTCGGCGAGAAGTCGTCGAAATCGACTTTGCGATCGTTGATGCCCGTGAGCACTCCGTTGGAGCGCGTCACCGCATACGTGTCGACTTCCTCATACGAATAGCGTCCACCGATCACCATGTGCCACTGATCCGCGAACCGCCACGTAGCCTGTCCGAACACCGCCCAATATTTCGACGACGCCACCGAGTCGCCACCTGTCGTCTCCGTGCCCTCCGGCAGACGTTGCGGGCTCTCGCGACCGTGATACGTGGACTGGTCCATCGTGCCCTCGTCCTTGCCGATGGATGCGCCAATGCTCCACTCCAGCGTCTTCGTTCCCAGCGATTGCAGTCGCAGCTCGCCGCTGGTCGATTGGCGATTCAGCTGCAGATCTTCGTAGTAGAAGTCGTGACTGCCGCCGTCCACGTCGCCGTAGTTGAACACGTCCGATTCGATCTTGCCGGCGACTGCTGTCAGCGCCATGGAATCGAACTCGTACACCGCTCGGGTGCTGTAGTACTTGTACTCACTGCCCACGTTCTGCGGGCGATTGAAATTCACGCGGTCGTCGTTGTTGGGGTAGAAACCGACGCCGTCCGGATCGGTGATGTCGCCTTGACGATTGCCGTAGTACACCGCTCGCCAGGTCGCAGTGATGAAGCCGGTCGGCACCCCCACTCGCATGCCCGTCTGTTCATCGCTGTAGCTGTATGCGAAATCCCAAGTCAGGCGATCGTTTGGCGTGAGGCGCGCCTGGACGCGGCCGGTCTTGTAGTCGTAGTCGTTGCCGCCGCCGATCGGATTGATGTTTTTGATCCAGCCGTCGGATTCCTCGATCTGCCCCGAGGCGCGGATGGCGAAAATGCCGTCGACGATCGGAATGTTGATGACGCCGTGCCCGTTGCGCGTGTCAAAGCTGCTGTAATCCAGGCCAATCTCGCCATACCACTCGTTGCTGGGCTTCTTGGTGATGACATTGATCGCACCGCCCACGGCGTTGCGGCCGAAATACGTGCCCTGCGGGCCGCGCAGCACTTCGATGCGCTCCAGATCGACGATCTGTGGATTGCTGGTGCCGGCAACGACATTGAATTCATCGATGTAGAACGCGTAAGTCGCCGGCCGCACGTTGGCATATTGATTCAGCTGGTTGCTGATCCCGCGCATGCTCAAATCCTTGCGGTCGCGCGAGCCGTCGCTGCGGAAACTCACGTTCGGCGTCAGCGCAAAATAGTCCTCGATGCCTTTGACGTTCTGATCGCGCAATGTTCTCTCACCCACGGCGGTGATCGCGATCGGCACGTCCTGAATGGATTCGGCGCGCCGCTGTGCCGTCACGACCACTTCGTCGATATTCGGCTCTTTCGGCTCGGCGCTTTGCGCCTGAGCGGCTGCCAGCAAACAAAGCGCCGATGCGCCCAGAGATCCGTAACGACCGCAGCGTCGTATCGACGGCCGAGACCGAGTTGGCAGTGCCATGATGTACCCCATACGTTTTTGTGGTGAACGGCCAGCAGCGTTGCCTCACCATAGGATGCTCTTCGCATATGCGGGTACAAGCACATGCGCGCGCGATGTTTGTTGCGCCCGACGCAACGTTCGAGCGTGATGGAATCAGGCGGGAATGGAATGGCGTGACAGCGCCATTCCGGTGCGATCAAACTCTCAGGCGCCCCAATTCGGCGAGCACACCTGGTGCAGCTGGGCCGATGACCACATGAACGCTGTGAGCCATCGGCCTCACAACGCCACGCACTCCTGCGAGCTTGGCAACTTCAGCTGACACAACCGAGTCATCACGCACCGTGAAGCAAATACGACTCGCGGCTGCTCGCATGTCTCGAATGTTCTGCATGCCGCCGAGCGTTTGCAGCAATTGCTTCGCCGAGAGAGAACTCGCAACGGTCGGCGCCTCAGTCGCCGGAGCTGGTGACTCAGACGCAACGCTCGCGGGCAGTTTCAAGCCAGCCCGAATGGACGAAGCCAACTGGTCCGCGATCGGCCCAACGACGACTTGTAATGTTTGCTGTGACGGCCGCACGAAGCCACGGGCACCCAGCGCCTTGAGCGCTGCCTCGTTCACCGCCTTCTGATCGGCGATCGACAACCGCAGGCGCGTCGTGCATGCATCGACAGCGACCAGATTGCCTGCGCCGCCGAGCCCACGAATCCAACTTTGAACTGCATCGTCTTGCGTGCCCGCATCAGTAGTTGTTCTCGCGGTGTCTTCGATCTCACGACCCGGCGTTGCGAGATTGAAGCGAGCGATGAAGAATCGGAACAGTCCGTAGTACAACGCGAAGTACACCAGGCCGATGGGCACGAGCCAGAGCGGCTGCGTGGCTTTACCGAAGTTGAGCACGTAGTCGAACAGGCCTGCGGAGAACCCGAACCCGAGTCGCACCTTCAGCAGATCCATCCCCGCCATCGCGATGCCGGTCAGCACCGCGTGAATGCCGTACAACACTGGCGCCAGGAACATGAAAGAGAATTCGATGGGCTCGGTGACACCGGTAAGGAACGACGTCAGCGCCATCGAGAACAGCATGCCGCCGATCGCTGCACGTCGATGCAGTGGCGCCGCCTGATACATCGCGAGGCACGCCGCCGGCAAACCGAACATCATCACGGGAAAGAATCCGGACATGAAAGCGCCCGCGGTCGGGTCGCCCGCGAAGAAACGCTTGAGGTCGCCGGTCACGCCATGAAAGTCCCCTAGCAGGAACCAGGCGACGTTGTTCAGGATGTGATGCAAACCGGTCACGATGAGTACGCGGTTCAGCACGCCATACGCAAACAATCCTATGGAGTCGGATGCCAGAACCGCGTCGCTGGTCGCATCCATGCCGCGCTCGAGGATGGGCCAGCCGAAACCGAACGCCAGCGCAAGCACGATGCCGGCCGTGCCGCTCGCGATGGGCACGAAACGTCGGCCGCCGAAGAACGCCAGATAGGCAGGCAGACGAATGTCGCTGTAACGGTTGTAGAAATAGCCGGCGATCAATCCATTGAGCAAACCGGCGGGGACACTGAGTTTCGCAAGCTCGCGTTCACGAAACGCCGCGATGGCAAAGTCACGTGCCTGATCGGCCAGCTGCGCAGTCACTTCCGGCGGCACCGAGATCAGCACTTCTGCGCCTTTCGTCGTCACCAGATAGCCCACCACGCTCGCCAATCCTGCCGCGCCATGATTCTCACGTGCCAGGCCGACGGCGACGCCAATCGCAAACAGCAATCCGAGATTGGAAAAGATCGCGTCGCCAGCAGCGGCGATCGCGGGAATGTTGAGCAGATCCTGCTGACCGAGTCGTAGCAGCAGCGCCGCGACAGGCAACACGGCGATCGGTAGCATCAGCGCGCGGCCGACGGACTGCAAACCGGTAATTATATTTTTCATCGCATCACCCCTGCGGAAGCTCTGCTACTCCGCCGCCAGCACACCCCGCGCCGGCGTCATTGCTTCATTGGCCAGTGCACGAACTGCCTCCGCCGTATCCATCCCAAGCGCGCGTTGCGCCAGCGAACGGCACGCATCGACAGTGACAGTGCGGATCAAGCTTTTCAGTTGCGGCACCAGAGTCGGCACCACCGACAACTCACGCACACCGAGGCCGATGAGAATGGGCACTGCCGCGGGCTCCGATGCCAGGCCGCCGCACACCGCGACCAACTTGTCGTGCTCATTGGCGGCGTCGACTGTCATCGCGATCAAGTTCAAGACCGCCGGGTGCAAGCCGTCGATGCGATGAGCCAGCTCGGCATGGCCTCGATCCATCGCGAGCGTGTACTGAGTGAGATCGTTGGTCCCGATGCTCAGGAAATCTACTTCGCGCGCGATACGGGCGGCGATTACTGCCGATGCAGGCGTTTCGATCATTGCGCCCACTTGCACGGCTGAGGCGATGCCCAGCTCACGTCGCACTTCATCGAGCATCCGCCGGACTGCGCGAATCTCAGCCGGATCCGTAATCATCGGCAGGAGCACGCGACACTGTTCGACTGGCTGCACTCGAAGAATGGCTCGCAGCTGGACTCTCAACAGATCTGGACGCCACAGGCTCGTGCGCACGCCCCGCAAGCCGAGCGCCGGGTTTTCTTCGGGCGGTAACGGCAAGTATGGGATCGGCTTGTCGCCGCCGATGTCCAATGTGCGAATGACGAGCGGTCGCTTTTCGAGCGCGTGGGCGATGCCCTGATATTGCTGGAGCTGCTCGTCTTCGCTCGGCGGCGCGTCGCGTTCCAGGAACAGAAACTCGGTGCGTAACAGCCCGCATCCTTCGGCACCGTGCGCGACGGCGACTTGGGCTTCGGCGATGGAGCCGAGATTGGCGAACACTTCGATGCGCTCACCGTCGGCCGTGCGACAGTCCACATGCGCCGCCGCCCGTTCGCTCTGCTGGCGCTGCTTTCGCTGCGTCAACGTTTGTTCCGCGGCGGCCAGAGCGACTTGATCGGGAGAAATGGTGAGCGTGCCCTGCTCGGCATCGAGCACCAGCCACGCATCGTCTGCAACGCTCAGTACCGACTGGCCGAGTGCAACGAGCGCGGGGACGCCCATCGCGGCTGCGAGGATTGCAACGTGTGAGGTTGGGCCGCCGCCGGCGAGGCAAATGCCGGCGAGCCTGGTGGCGTCGAGTGACACGAGCTGAGAAGGCTTGAGATCTTCGGCGACCAGGATGGCGCGATCGGGAAGCTGAGGAATCGTGGCGGGCGCTTCGCCGCTGAGGGCGAGCAGCACCTGAGATTCCAGGTCGATCAGGTCGTCCACTCGCTCGGACATCCGCGGCTCGCCGAGCGCACGCAGCGTGTCTGCGCTGTCGCGAACCGCACGACGCCAGGCAAAGGCGGCGCTCTTGGCACGAGAGATAGTACGACGAGCGGAGGCGACGAGCTCCCAATCGTCGATAAATTCGAGATGAGCGGTGATGACGTCTTTGGCGGGCCCTTGTGAGTGCTGAGCAAGTTGAGTGAGCCGAGCGCGGACTTCGTCACGCGCGCGTTCGAACTCTGCGCTCTCGTGAGCGATGCCTTTGCCGGCTTCGACGACGGCGATTTCGGCAGCTCTCAGAGTAACCGCCCGGCCGACTGCGAGACCGCGGCTGGCGATGACACCGCGCAGCTTGTTAGAACTCGCAGGCGTCGACACAACAGCAGGTGGTTCTTCTGCAGTGGTTTTGATGGGAGCAGCGGCGTGCGGCGCTTCCTTGATCCCAAGCACCAGCTGCTTGAGCTGATCGAGTACGGCTGCACCGGCGCCGCGAGCGGTCAGCGTTATCTCATCGCCGTGTTTCACGCCCAGCACCATCAGCGACACCGCGCTTCTCGCGTTAGCGCTGCGGCCATGCGCCGAGATAGCAATTTCCTGTGGCTGCGTCTTCGCAAAATTGGCGATCAATGCCGCCGGTCGTGCGTGGATGCCGTGCTCCAGCGGTACGACGAAGCTCAGAGTGTGTTCCTGCGACGTTTCGCCTGAGACCGCCGCAACGCTTCCCGCAGTCGCGATCACCTCAAACAAAGCATCGCCAACATCGACAGCCAACGCCACACACGCATTGGCGACCGAAAACCGATCGCCATTGGTCACCAGCATCGGCGTGATCAAACTCTTCGCCCCACGGGCCAGCACATCGAGATCGAACTTCAACAACGGCTGCCCACGACTCACACGCGCTCCCGGCTGCACGAGCGCCTCAAAACCATTCCCACCCAACGCAACGGTGTCGATACCCACGTGCAGAAGAATCTCCGCCCCGTTGTCCGCCCTCAATGCAACCGCATGCTTGGACGCAGCGACCGACACAATCTCGCCATCACACGGCGCGTGCAGCGTATCGCCCGTGGGATCGATGGCGACGCCGTCGCCGAGGAAACGCTGCGCAAACACCTCATCCGGCGTCTCCTCTAACGACGCGCACCAGCCGCGCAGCGGCGAATGCAACTTCAGCAGCGTTGCAGAACCGCTCATTCCGTCCCCGCGACCGCGTCGGTCTTCAATTCGATGGAATCGATCACCCAGATCGGATCCACGCTCTTGCGCGTGAACATGAAGCACAGATCATGAATGCCTTCACGAGGCGCAATACTCGCCGACGGCAAAGTGGTCACCGCGTAATTCTTGACCGCCGGCGCCAGCGGCAGCACGGCAATGCGCTCGCCCTTGCAATCATCGAGACGCACTTCCAACTCACCCGCAGGCGTCGCTGGCTTGTGCAGTGGAATCTGCTTCACAGCATCGCCGATCTGGAAATTGAACGGCACCTGGCCGACCGCGGCGACCAGCGAATTTGCTTTGGCAAGGTCCGCGCCCTTGAACAACCAGCACGGCTCCATGATGTCGACCTTGAAGACGGCGCGCTCACCCGAGATCGGCGCATCGTCCTCCAACGACAGTGCAATCTTGTCCGTGCACAGCGCCATCTCGTGGCTGCTGCGCCGAAGAGGATCCACTGGCCGCGGCAGCGGCGCCTCGGCGAAGCGAACGTCGAGCACCCTGTAACGTTCGAGCTGCGCCGGCAGGCGCTCGGAGAACCCGGCCCAATCCTTGGTGTGCGACCAACCGACCTCTGCGATTGCGGCCGCTCGCGGGAAGGCCATGAACTCGACTCGGGCCGGCGTACGGATGTGCTCGGTCCAGATATTCGCCTGGACACCGAGGATATGTTTGCGTTGCTGTTCGCTGATGACCGCCGGCGCCGGATCGAACGCATATACATCTTGCACCGTCGATATCTCAACCCGACCCGGCGAGCTCGGCGTATCGAACGGCCGTCGATCGAAATAAAGCGTCGGCTGCGGCGACAACACGGTGTCGTGCCCCGCCGCTGCAGCGGCCACCGCACCATCGATGCCACGCCACGACATCACCGTCGCATTCGGCGCCAGTCCGCCTTCGAGGATCTCATCCCAACCGATCAAACGCCGCCCTTGGTTGCTCAAGAACGCTTGCATCCGCTCGATGAAATGAGCCTGCAGCGCGTGCTCGTCCTTGACGCCGAGCTCGCGCATACGCGCCTGCACCCGAGCCGAAGCTTTCCATTGGTCCTTGACGGCCTCATCGCCGCCGACGTGGATGTATTCGCTCGGGAACAGGGCGAGCACCTCGCTCAGCACGTCCTGCAGGAACCCGAAGGTGGACTCCTCGACGTTGAAGAGAGCGGGGTAGACGCCCCAGTCGGCCGGCACCTGTCGTGGCGGATTGTCGAGGACGGCAAGCTTCGGGTAAGCGGCGATCGCCGCGCTCGCGTGCCCGGGCATGTCGATCTCGGGCACGATGGTGATGTGGCGCGCAGCCGCGTAAGCCACGATGTCGCGCACCTGATCTTGCGAATAGAAGCCGCCGTAAACGCGCGGCCTGCCGGTGGTCGGATCGATATCCGCCGCCGCCGCAGGGCCGGCGGGCACGCGCCACGCGCCGACTTCGGTCAGCTTCGGGTACTTCTTGATCTCGAGCCGCCACGCCTGGTCGTCGGTTAGATGCCAGTGCAGGACATTCAGCTTGTGCAGCGCCATCACGTCGATGAACTGCTTGATGAACTGCGGCGACTGGTAATGCCGCGCAGAGTCCAGCATCAGGCCGCGCCAGCGGAAGCGCGGCGCATCCGTGATCGTCAGCGCCGGCACATCGATCGTCGTCGCGCCTGGCGCACTGGGCGCTTCGGCTGTGAGCAGCTGCCACAAGCTCACCGCCCCATAGAAAAGGCCGCGAGGGCTGCGTGCGGATACGGTTATTCCTCGGGGGGATGCATCGAGTGAATACCCCTCATCATCCGGCGTGCCCTCATCGGCCAGAAGCTTGAAGCTGATCGCGCCGCTCGCATCGGAGTTGCGCGCCGTCAGCGCCATGCCTCGCGTACGCTGCATCAGATCGATGAAGTACCGGGCCGTCGCTTCTGCGGGCGAACCGTTTTCGAACACCACAGGGGTGGACGTAGTCACAGCGAATTGCCCCGCTGCGCGCGTCAGTTCGCGCGGCGCCGGAATAATTGATACCGGCAGTGTTGTCGCAGCAGTGGCCGGTGAATCAGAAACAGGCTTGCTGCAACCGGCGACTGCGGCGACGAACGTGCAGCAGATCAGTGTGAGTATTCTGCGTTTGCGCTGCATGAGCGGCTGCACCAAACAAGGACAACACGACGTCCGCACGCAACATCCCCCTGCGCGATTGGCTCGCGACTCAACGTGGTCGAACGAGAGAAGGCCCGCAACCCGGTATCGGATTGCGGGCGAGCCTCGTCAGAACTTGGTTCGGACGTTCAGGTAGTACTGACGCCCGTTAGTGTAGAACGCGGTCGGGATATGCGCGCTCTGGTAGTACTTAATTTCCGGATCGTTGACGTTCAGCGCATCCAGGCTCACGCTCAGCCACTCCGTGGGCTTGTAGCTCAGTGCGATCGCCAGGGTGCCGAACTCGTCCTGGTAGTACGGATTGGTGCCCGACAAGCCAATCAGGAACTCGGAGCGATAGGTGTAACTCACGCGTGCGCCGAAGGTGTCGTTCTCGAAGTAGGCACCCAGGTTGTAGGTGTCCTTCGAATTGCCCACCAGGTTGTTGCTGCCATCGGCCCAGGTGTGGGCGGTCTTGCCATCCGAGTAGGTGTAATTGGCGTTGAAGCCGAACCAGTTGCCGATGGGCTGCTCGTAGGTCAGCTCAACGCCCGTCACCTGGCCGTTGGAATTGACCGGAACCGCGACTTGGTACTCCTCGAGCTGATTGGTCAGCTCGCTGAACAGCATCCGTGATTCGGTACCGAAGGCAATGTAGTCCTTCAGATCCATCGAAAAGGCGCCGACAGACAGCAGGCCGCGCGGCATGAAGTACCACTCGATGTTGCCATCGAAGTTGGTGGACAGCACCGGCTTCAGGTTCGGGTTGCCGCCGCCGCCCCTCCGGGTCAGATCCGAACCCCAGCTGGACGCACCCAATGCCGAGAAGTCCGGCAGCGTCTGGGTCTGGGAAGCGGCAAAGCGGAACACCACGTCGTTCGCCATATTGAACTTCAGGTTCGCGCTGGGCAGCACGCGGCTGTGCTTGTTGCTGGCGTTCTGGTAGATCCAATTGCCGAACAGGCTCGACACATCGGCGTTGGCCGCATCCGTGACAGCCTGATAGGAGCTGATGTCCTGGTCGACGTTGACATAGCGCAAGCCGACGTTGCCGGACCACTCATTGCCAGCGAAGTTGCCTTGCACGTAGGCGGCGAAGTTCTTCTCGGCCACCAACCATTCGGCACCGTAGTTGTGGCGGCCGTCCGGGCCGTCGTCGTTCGACAGCCAGGTGGAGTTGTTGACGACAGCCTCCTTCAGCGCCTTCGGGGTGAAGTACCACAGATCGCGCGGGAAGTTGCCGCCGATGCTGCTGGCGAAGCCGCTCGGGTAGCGGCTGGTGGCGCCGTTCTGTAGCGCGGGCCAGATGGCGCCCGGGGTGGCGCCCTCCGGAGACAGCGATTCACGCTCGTGGTCGGCGTAGCGGGCACCGAAGTCGAGCGAAGTCAGGGGACCGATGGCCATGTCCTGGGTGAAATCCAGGTTGATCCAGTCTTCCTTGTCCTTGGCGGTGACTTGCTGATTGCCCCAGGTACCGAAACCGGTCACGCCGGCCGGGGTGATGTCGCCCCCCACACTCCAGTCCAGCGGCGAGCCGTTGCCATGGCTGGTCCAGCTGGCGCCGCCGCCGCTGGCCAGGTTCACTTCGGCGATGTACTGGCGCTCCGTCTGGCCTTCGCCCTTGGTGGTGCCCACCTGGACCTTGGAGCTCAGGGTGTCGTTGATCTGCCAGTCGGCATCGAAGGTGACGTAGCTGCTCTTGGCCGTCGCTTCGCGATAGATCATGTCGTACACCGCGTAGTTTCGGCCGGCTTCGCCCGCATACGTCGCCTTGGTCAGCACGCCGTTCTCGACGGTGTAACCCGGCAGGGGCGACTGGCTGTTGGCAAAGGCACTGCCCCACAGCATGAAGTTGCGGTTGTAGTTGTCGGCCTCCATGTCCGAAAGGAAGCCGCTCAGGCCGAGGGTCAGGTTGTCGGAAGGCCTGAACTGCACTTCCAGCAAGCCGCCTTTGCGATCACGGACCTGTTCGAACAGGGTTGCGCCGACCAGGCCCGGCGCCCGAACCCCAACGAGGTCGGGATTGTTGATGCCGACTGGCGTGAGGTTCCCGTCGCCATCCCGGCCGGTGATCTCGAAGAAGCCACCCACGATTTCCTGCGCTTCGCGCCGCAGGGAGCGCTTTTGCTTGAACGCCTGGAGCATCACGCCGAAGGTGCCACCCTCGTTCTTGTAGTTGAACAGGCCCGACAGCTGCGGATCGTTGGCTTCGGCCTGATCGGACCGCACGCCGCCGACGGAAACCTCGGTCGTGAGCGTCTTGGCAAACTGCAATGGCTTGCGGGTGATGATGTTGACGGTGCCGGTGGTGCCGCCCTCTTGCAGCTTGGCCTGCGAGGACTTGTTGACTTCCACCGAGCTGACCAGCTCGGATGGCAGCAGGGTGTAGCTGACGCTCCGGCCGACGTTGTTGCCCTGGCTGAGCACGAACCAGTCGGCCGAACCGACGCTGTGGCCGTTGATCAGGGTCTGGGTCAGGCTCGGGCTGGTGCCGCGCATGCTGACGCGGTCGGATTCGTCAAAGCCGCCTTCATCCGCGCTGGATGAGCTGATGTTCACGCCGGGCAGGCTCCGCAGGGCGTCGGCCACGTTGTGTGCCGGCAGCTTGCCGACGTCCTCGGCAGTGACGACTTCCACGCGCGCTTCGGCTTCGCGCTTCACATCGAGCGACTTCTGCAAACTACCGCGGATGCCGGTGACAATGACTTCTTCAACGCCGCCCTGCGGCGTTGCAGAGGTTGCCTGTGAATATGCCGGAGCGGCCTGCTTCATCAATGCAATGGCAACCGCGGCGCTGATCAACGTCGAACGTCTTGTGCTCATGTGATGCCCCTACCCCTGTTGTGTTCTTGAGCGGACCAATATGGGGCCAATATAGTACCAGTCGGGCTTGAAATCCAAGTCTATTCGGTCTCCGCATAATTTGCTCGCATTATTGTCTCGCACATACAGCAACTTACGTCACCTTGCGCAGAGTAGAGCGGCTTTATTGGTATTGCATTGGTAGTACCAGGATGGCATCGTGCATGTCATGAGGCTACAACGCCGTCGCCTTTCAGCCGCGGTGGCATCTTTAGGAGAGGAGTTTGACGTCACTGTCCCCGTACCTGCGGCCGCTCGATGAATTGAGCACTCTGCCCCTGTACCAACAACTGCAGCGAAAACTCCGCGAAGCCATCGAGGCGCGCGTGCTCGGCCCGGAAGATGCTCTGCCGCCCGAGCGCGATCTGGCGGAAGAGCTCGCGGTGTCTCGCATCACCGTGCGCAAAGCCATCGACGGCCTGGTCGATGAAGGCCTGCTGATCCGCAAGCAAGGCTCGGGCACCTTCGTCACCAACCGGGTCGAAAAGAATTTCGCCAAGCTGACCTCGTTCTCCGAAGACATGCGCGCCCGCGGCCGCAAGCCTCGCAGTGTCTGGCTCGATCGCGCGGCCGGCACCGTCACTCCGGGTGAATCGCTCACACTGCGCTCGAGCCCCGGCACGCCCGTGTATCGATTCAGCCGAATTCGTTATGCCGACGACGCACCGATGGCATTGGAATATGCGACGGTGCTGGCCGACTGCCTGCCGTCGGTCGAGTCGGTGGAAACATCGTTGTATGAAGCGCTGGAGCGCACCGGCAATCGTCCCGTGCGCGCCCTGCAACGCTTGCGCGCCGTATTGCTTACTGCCGAACAGGCGCAATTGTTGAAAGCGCAAGAGAAAGACGCGGGCTTGCTGGTCGAGCGCGTCGGCTTTCTCAAGGACGGCCGGGCCGTCGAATTCTCACAGTCGTTTTATCGCGGCGACATTTATGATTTTGTCGCGGAGCTCAGCGCATCGTCATGACCATGGGTACGGACAGCCGCATGTTCAATGAAGCCGGCCAGGCACCCGACGTGGTGCGCGGCCAGCTGGAGCACAATGCGATCAACGTGCGACGTATTGGCGCACTGTTGAGAGAGATGAGCCCACGCGCAGTCGTCACTTGCGCACGCGGCAGCTCTGACCATGCGGCGACGTTCGCCAAGTACCTGATCGAGTCGCACACCAAGCTGCTGACGACCTCAGCCGCGCCGTCGATGAGCTCGTTGTACGACGCGCAACCGGATCTGCGCGGCGTCGTGTTTCTCGTGATCTCACAGTCCGGCAAGAGCCCCGACCTGCTCGCCTCTGCCGAGAATGCCAAGCGCAACGGCGCGTGCGTGATTGCACTGTGCAACTCGCCGGCATCGCCGCTCGCGCAGATGGCCCATCACACGATCCCATTGTGCGCCGGGCCGGAAACGAGCGTCGCCGCGACCAAGTCCTACATCGCATCGCTCAGCGCCATCGTGCATCTGCTGGCGTGCTGGACCTCCGATCAACCATTGATCAATTCGCTGATGCGCGCGCCGGAGCAGCTCGAACAAGCATGGCATCTCGACTGGAGCGCGGCAGTGCCGATACTGCAGCGAGCAAACAATCTGTTCGTGGTCGGCCGCGGTTACGGACTCGGCATTGCGCAGGAAGCGGCGTTGAAGTTCAAGGAGACCTGTGGCCTGCATGCCGAAGCCTTCAGTGCCGCCGAAGTCAAACATGGACCGATGGCGCTGGTCGGCCGCGGATTTCCCGTGCTGATGCTGTCGCAGAACGATGAGAGTCGCAGCGGCATCGAGAAGCTGGCCGCCGATTTCGTGGCACGCGGCGCGGACGTGCTGATTGCCGGCCCGCGAGTGGTGGATTCCATTTCGCTGGCCACCGTTTCAGCACATGCGGTGATCGAGCCGCTGCTCATGGTGCAGAGTTTTTATCGGATGGTTGCAACACTCGCACCGGCACGCGGCTTCGATCCCGATCAACCGCCACATCTCAACAAAGTGACCGAGACGCTGTAATGACGCTCGCGCTGGTCAATGGCCGCCTACTGCGCGACTCGGGATGGGTCGAGAACCAGGTCGTGCTCATCGAGGGAGCGCACATCGCGCGGCTCGTGCCGAGCGATTCAGAGTGGCACGCCGATATCATTTACGATCTGCAGGGCCAAACGCTGCTGCCCGGCTTCATCGACATCCAGGTCAACGGCGGCGGCGGCGTGCTGTTCAACGATGACCCGAGCGTCGCGTCGATTCGTGAGATCGGCCGCGCACATCGCCGCTTCGGCACGACCGGATTCCTGCCCACGCTGATCAGCGACGATCTCGACGTCGTCTCGCGCGCGGTGAAGGCGGCGCAAGATGCGATCGAGGCCGGCGTGCCCGGCGTGCTGGGCATCCACATCGAAGGGCCCTTCTTGAATGCAGCCCGCAAGGGCGTGCATGACGAGACCAAGCTGCGCTGGCTCAATGAAGATGCCCTGGGACTGCTGACTTCCCTCAAAGGCGGCAAGACGCTGGTGACGCTCGCGCCCGAGCGCACCACGCCGCAGATCATTCGCAAGCTCACCGATGCAGGCGTGATCGTCTCCGCCGGACACACGAACGGCACGTATGCCGAGATTCGTAGCGCACTGGATCATGGCTTGACCGGCTTTACGCATCTGTTCAACGCAATGTCACAACTCACGGGACGCGAGCCGGGTGCGGTCGGCGCGGCGCTGGACGATGACAACAGTTGGTGTGGAATCATCCTCGATGGCCATCACGTCGATCCGGTGGTGCTCAAGATCGCGATGCGCAGCAAGCGCCGGGATCGGTTCATGCTGGTGACCGACGCCATGCCGACGGTCGGCGCGCCCAACAAAACATTCAACCTGCAGGGCCGCCCGATCTCGGTGGCCGATGACAACATGCTGGTGGACGAAAACGGCCGTCTGGCCGGCTCGGACATCGACATGGCGTCCGCAGTCCGCAACTCGCTGGACATGCTCGACGTGGATTTGCCGCAGGCTGCGCGCATGGCCAGTCTCTACCCCGCTACGTTCCTTGGCCTGAATCATGAGCTGGGCCGCATCGAGCCGGGCTATCGCGCCGATCTGGTGCTGGTGGACGCGAGCCTCAACGTCATCGAGACCTGGATCGCCGGCAATCCTCGAAGTGACTGGTGACTAATGATTGGTGACTGGCCAGAATGACGCTTGGCCCACTGCCCAAACCGGCAGGGGGATTGAGGTCGCGGGGACAGCCTGAATTCGGACTATTCATTAGTCACGAGTCACCAGTCACTTCCCTGGCAGGGCAGGGGGAGCGGGATGCGGGGTAAAGGGAAAGCCACGTCGTTCGACATTGCCTATCGGGCCGGCGTGTCGCAGCCGACCGTGTCGCGCGCCTTGCGCGGCAGTCCAACGGTCAATGAGCAGACGCGCCAGCGCATCCTACAGATCGCCCACGAGCTCAACTACAAGGTCGACAAGAACGCCTCCAACCTGCGCAATCAGCAATCGGGCACGCTCGCGCTGCTGTTCTTCGAAGACCCCACGCTGGACGATTCGCTGATCAATCCGTTCTTTCTGTCCATGCTCGGCTCGCTGACCCGCGCCTGCGCCGTGCAGGGCTATGACCTGCTGATCTCGTTTCAGCAGCTGTCCAGCAACTGGCATGTCGAATATGAGGACAGCAAGAAGGCGGACGGCCTGATCCTGTTGGGCTACGGCGACTATCTGGAGTATGTGTCGCGCCTGGAGCTGCTCGTCGAGCAAGGCACGCATTTCGTGCGCTGGGGCGTGGTGCTGCCCGGCCAGCCCGGCGTCACCATCGGTTGCGATAACTTCCAGGGCGGCCGCGACATGACCCGGCATTTGCTCGATCAGGGCCGACGCAACATTGCGTTCGTCGGGCACGCCTCGGAGCACTATCCGGAGTTCCTGGAAAGATACAAAGGTTATTCGGACTCACTGCGCAACGCCGGACTGCCGGTGCGGTCGGACCTGCAGATCGATGCGTTTACGACCGAGCGCTCCGGCTTCGACGCGGTGAATGCGCTCATCGCGCGCGGTGTTTCATTCGATGCGCTGTTCTGCGCCAGCGACCTGATCGCGATCGGCGGGATGCGCGCGCTGGCGGATCGAGGCATCCGCGTGCCGCAGCAGGTCGCGGTGGCGGGCTTCGACGATATTCCTATCGCGAGCTTCACCAACCCCAGTCTCAGCACCGTGCAGCAGGATACGAAGGCAGCGGCAACGCTGCTGGTGGAAAGCCTGCTCGCGCTGATTCACGACGAGCCAGTGCAGAGCCACACGATGCCGGCGACGCTCGCGCTTCGACAATCGACCAAAAGCAGTTAATTGCGCGCAATCAATCGGATTCGAGTGATCTCGGACGGCGCGCCGAAGCGTTTCGGCGGCCCCCAGTAACCTGTGCCTCGGCTCGTATAAATCCACAACGAGCCGAGACGATCCAGCCCCGCCGTGAACGGCTGCTGGAAGCGCACGAAGAAATTCCAGGGCCAGAACTGACCGCCGTGCGTATGCCCGGAAAGCTGCAGATCAAATCCCGCCGCCGCGGCTTCAGGCGCCGAGCGTGGCTGATGCGCAAGCAGTATCTTCGCTCCAGCGTCCGCCGGCGCTTCGGCCAGCGCAGCGAACGGATCGCTGCGTTGGACGGGATCGAAGTGATGCGCGCCAAAATCCGTCACGCCCGCGATCACGAGCTTCGCATCCTCGTGATCCACCACAACGTGCTCGTTCATGAGCACTCGCATGCCGAGCCGACGCAGCTCCCGGGTCCACGCGCGCTCACCGGAGTAATACTCGTGATTGCCCGTGACAAAGAACGTTCCGTATCGGGCGCGCAGTTGCGATAACGGCTCCACATGCGACGCCAGCTCGCGAACGCTTCCATCGACCAGATCCCCGGTGATGGCGATCGCGTCCGCTTCCAAGCGGTTCACGGCCGCGACGATACCTTCGACGTAATCGCGTCGGATCGTCGGGCCGACATGGATGTCGCTGATCTGTGCGATCGAAAAGCCATGCAACGCCGCTGGCAGATTGGCGATCGGCACATCGACGTGCACCACTCGCGCGACACGACGAGCGTTGATGTATCCGATCAACGTCGCAAACGCCGCAGCCGCCACGACAATCCACGCGGACACCTCCTGCACTCGCCCGGTGGCCACCATTGGCGTGAACAACGCCGCGACCAGCAGGACCACATCCCGCACCAGCGTGAACACCAACAAAGACGAGAACAGACCCATCGCGATGAGCGCGGTCCACACCAGACGGTCGGCACCATCGGCACTCGTTTGACGCGATCTCGCCGTCAATCCCATCGGAATCAGGATCCACGAGGCCAGCAGCAACAGCGCGCCGACGACGTGCCCGGTCACGCCAATGGACAGGGCGGGCAAGAGGCGCAAACCGATGTAGACATGCAACAGGCCGAGCAGGCCCAGCATGATCAGGAAACCGCGTCGCAAGGAATCCGCTCCTGCCGCGTACACCGGGAGGTACAGCGGTCATGATATAGAGCGGGATAAATGGCCCTGCGCCAGGGAGATTACAAGCGGGGCGGCGGGAAAACTTCGCTCAGACCACTTTGAGGTTCAGCCAGGCCCGCGCAAAGCGCAGCTCACGTACGACCGCATCGGGTCGCAGATCCAGCAGGCGCGCAGTCTCCTTGACGCTGACGCCGGCGAAGTAACGCAGATCGATCATGCGGGCGCACAGCGGGTCCATGGCGTCCAGCCACGCCAGCCAGGCTTTCACGTCCGAGAAAGTCACGTCCGTGCCCCGCACCCGGCTATTCGGGCTAGCCGAGCCGATGACCAGCCGGCGCACCAGCGGCGCCACGAAAAATAGAAACCGCAGCCGCTCGAGCCCGGGGTGATGACCGCCAAAACGATTCTCGAACAGGGTCTCGAGCGTAGCGCGCAGCCGCGACGAGCAATCGGCGGCGTGCTCGCACAACTCGTCCCGGGTGGCGGTGGACATGCTTGCGAGCACTCGACCCGCGAGATTGGACATGGAAACTGGCGTGGACTGACTGGCGTCTGCCGTGCTCATTGGCCGGACCTTGCTACCCACCGTGAATCAATCGCTGCAGAGGTGCGCGCCCTGGCGCGCTCGCAGTCGCCGGGCGACCTCTTACTCAGACGTGGCAGCTCCGGAAAAACCTCAAGCAGCGGTCAAATAGATAGATGTAGGCATGAGCTCACGCAGCCCGTCCTACACTCTGTACATCCCGCAACATGGTTCGGCGCAACCGCGCCAGCATCAATAGAAAGCGGTTCAGAAAGCGATAGATGTTGTAGGGAACCCCGACACTCTGGCCAAACATCCGTGCAACGGCGTCGAACAAACAGCGCGAGAACAGCATGGTTATTTCATCCTGCTCAATCGACTCGCCGCCGATCCGTCGCTCGCGTTGCCAGGTGCGCAGCATCGTTTCCGTCTGATGCAAAACGAAATGCAGATACTGCACCAGGCTGATCCGCCACTTGAACCAGGTCGATTGACAGTAGCGATGCTCCCCCCAGGAGTCGTATGCCTCGTGCCAGCACCATTGCCCAGTCAACCCCACTGGCGCACGCTTTCTCACGTGGCGGCGCAGCTCCCAATCCAGCTGCAGTCCTTCGAAGTCCCGGTAGTAGAAACGCCCCCGCGGTATCAGATCGGGCGACAGCTCCAGCAACAGATCCTGCCCGTGCGCTTCGAGCAGCAACCCATGCTTCATCGTCAGCTCCAGCCACAGCCTGGCGAAGGGTGCGCAGAGGACGTCGTGCATGAACTCCACCGGCGTCATGCCGGTGCGCTCGAGAATGGACAGCAACAATGGCACGCGCTCGCCGCTGCCACCGATCAGGGAGAACAAGGGCGCAAGCACGACCCGCCCCGCTTTGACCTCGGCAGGAATGGAACGCACGATCGCGCCCATCCCCGGCTCGCCGCGCGGCGTGAACGCAAGCGTCTCGGGCAGATAGCACAAGGTGGCCGGCAAATCATCGAGCTCGGCGTGCACCAGCGCAGACAGACCGACGCTGCGCCCGGCCTTGATTCGAGTCACGCGCCGATCGCCGAATATCGGCGAATGCAACGATGTTTTTATAAAAGTCGCTTGCTCGGGACTCGCTTCGGGCCAGGCGAGCACGGTGCGAGTACTCGATGTCGCGACCGCCCAGATTCGCTCGCCGCTGTCGCGCGCGTCCGTCATTCGCAGCAGCTCGCGATAGGAGTCGATGGCGGAAGGATGTATCGGCAGCAATATTGAATCATCGACCGCGGTATCGGCGCAGAACTGCATCGTATCGGCGCCTGTGGATCCCGCACCGATCACATGCAGGTAACGGCGCGGCACCCGGAAGCAAGGCAACTGAAAAACGCCGCAGTTCTGTGCGAAGTACTTGACATCAAAGCCCGGATCGCGCGCCGTGCGCTGATACAGATGCGGCTCGTGGAGATGAAATCGTTCGAATGTCAGCCAGGCGCGCAACGCCGGCGAAAGCTGCTGAACGAGCGCTTCATCATTGGGCCGCCACGCCGACGTCGATAGCATTCCCTGCTCCGATCGTTGCTGATTGGGTCATACGACGCGCAGAGAATTAACATCTGAGGGATAGCGAGGCAACGCTGGCGCGCATTCTCCAATAATCAAAGACTGTGCCGGACCACTGCCGGGCCGTGATGCTCGCTCGCGGCGCAGCAAATTTTCGTAAGAATTCACGACAGCGGACCCACATTTGCCGCCGGCTGCCGTTCAGCAGCCCATTGCCCACCGCGAAACCGGACTTGCAACTCAGACCGCTTGGCAAAACTCTCTGCGCGCGCCATCAGGCCGATGGCGTGTCAATTGTTACCAAGGGAGTACTAGTCATGATGAAGCTCGGCAAAGTCTCAGTGGAAACCCGTGGCGATAAGCTGTCGTTCTTTCCGGAAGTGTCCGGCGAGCTCGAGGTTTTCATCTGAGCATGCATGAGCGGTCGTGAATGACCGCTCGTGCACGCGGGGTGCACGGCGCAAGCCGTGCACCTTGGACGCTTCAACGAAGGAGCCGGTTGCTCATGGACGACTACCGCCTGCCTGTGCACGTGCACTGCTGTCAACGTGGCACTGCTTTTGTTTTTCTCGATCTGAAACAAGACGATTACACACTGGTGAGCGGCCCGGCGGCCGATGCGCTGCGCGCCCTCGCCAATCATGATGCAAAGTCAACGACAGCATCCGGCGATCCACTGGTCGAGCTCGAGCAGGGGGGACTACTGACCAAGGCGCATGCAGCCGCTCGACCATTCGCGCCCACCGACGTCGATCCCGCGAACGAAACACTGCTGGATCCCGATGAGCCACCCACTGCCACCGCGCGCATCGCGGACTGGTGGAACTTCATCGCTGCCTGCACTTCCGCAGCAGCGCGTCTGCGGTGGCACCCGATAGAACGCACGGTGACGAGCGTTGCGAAACGCAAAGCCTTGCACGCTGGTCGCAAACCGCTCGACGTCGACGAGGCACGCAGACTCACAGCGGTATTTCATCGACTGCGGCGCTTGTTCCCTGCGAACTACCTGTGCCTGTTCGACTCGCTGGCGCTGGTCGAATTCCTGGCCCGTTATGACGTCTTTCCGACCTGGGTGTTTGGCGTGCGGCTGGAGCCGTGGGGTGCACATTGCTGGATTCAGCATGGGCCCTTCACGTTCAACGAAGGCGTCGAGAAGGCAGCCAGCTACACCCCCATCATGGCGGTCTGAGAGAGAGCTCCCATGTATCGCTACATTGCTGCCGTTTGGCAGCCACGCGCTGTCGCGGGCCTGTGCGCCGCGGATTGCCTGCAGCGTCTGAATACGGCGCTGCGTCGCTGGTCAGTCGCATTCGACGAACCCGGCATTCTCGTTCTGCATTCCAGGTACAACCAGAGCGCGCCGGACAAGTATCCGTTGCACCGGGACGCCGGCGTGATCGTCGGTCGGTTGTTCGACCGACGCCAGGAGGACTACTCGCGCCCAGCCGACATCCGCTTCGGCGAGAGTGAAACGAGCAACCTCATCGCCACCGCCGGGCAACATCTGATCGATCACTACTGGGGCTCGTATCTGGCGATACTGCGTGATGGCAGCAGCGGTCGGCTGCACATCTTCCGCGATCCGATCGGCACTCTGCCGTGCTATCACGCGCGCCATGCGGGCATCGATCTGTTCTTC
>NZ_LSRW01000040.1:0-89684 GCF_003104955.1 Steroidobacter cummioxidans
GCAGCGTCAGATGTGTATAAGAGACAGGTCGTCGCGCACGGCGGGTCGTTGCGAGTCTTGCGGTGCTTGATCCTGGGACAACCGGTCGAGGAGCGCTGGTCCTGGTCGCTGAACTGGGGCGAGCACGCCCGCTTCGAGCTCGCCTGAAACTGCCGCGCAATAAAAACCCGCGTTCCCGGTCTACTCCCGATGAACGATGCTGACAGTGCTCGTGAGCGCGGGCGCTTCGAGGCGCTGTGCATGCCGTTTCGGGCCGACGTGTTTCGGTTCGTGTACTGGCTTTGCCGAGATCGGGCTCTAGCGGAGGACGTGGTGCAGGAGACGCTGTTGCGGGCGTGGCGATCGCTGGATTCGCTCGGCGAAGAAAAGTCGGCGCGGCCGTGGCTGCTGACCATTGCACGTCGCGAGCTGGCGAGAGTGTTCGAGCGCAAGCGGCTGCCCATCGTGGATCTCGATGTGGCCAACGAAGCCGAGCCTGAATCGCTGGCCGTCAACGACCAGCACGAAGTCGAAGACATGCGACGCGCGATTCTGAAACTGGACGTGATTCATCGTGAGCCGCTGGTGCTGCAGGTGTTGCTGGGCTATTCCACCGAGGAAATCGCTCAACACCTGGACATCAGTGTGGCGGCAGTGCTGACTCGTCTGTTTCGCGCTCGACAAGTATTGCGTCAGCAGCTGTTGGGCGCGGAGAGTGCGCGGCCATGAACTGCGAAGAACTGCGCACGATAGTTGGGGCCGAGCCGAATACGACCCAACCGGAAGTCCTCGAGCACATGGCAGGCTGCGCGGAATGCACGCGCTATCGCGAGGAACTGCAGGCGATGGATCGATTGATCTATCGCGCACTCGCCGTCGATGCACCGGCTGAAAAGAAAGCCTCGTACTCGAATCAGAAACAAAGCACGACTCGCGTGTGGCGCATGGCTGCGAGCGTGCTCATCACGGTGCTCGTCGGCACCATGGCCTTGTGGCTGCTGACGCCGAGAGAAAGCATCGCCGCCGAAGCCATTGCCCACGTGCAGCATGAGCAATTCTCTCTCGTGCGCACCTCGAAAACTGTCGATGAGCAGCGGTTGGAAAAGGTTCTCGCAGCGTCGCGGCTGCGACTGAAACCGGGCGCGGCGCAAGTTTCATACGCGGAAAGATGCCCGTTCCGAGGTCAAAGCGTTCCACATCTGGTAGTGCAGACGGAACAGGGCCCGGTAACTGCGCTGGTCGTGACGCACGTTCCGACGCAACAGCGCGAACATATCGATGAAGATGGATTTCAGGGCGACATCGTTCCGGCACCGCGCGGAGTGATCGTCGTGCTGGGACAGAATGTCCCGGTGGATGCGGTGGTAAAGACGCTGTTGAGCGCGCTGGAATACTGAGCCGACTGAAGCATCCGGCGGGCCCAAGCTGGCGGGCCCGCCGGTATCGCGATTATTTCTTCAACTTCGCCTTGGCAGCATCGCAATCGGCCTTGCTCAACATCAGGTAGCCGTGGCCCTTGCACGTGTTCTGGCCCGCGCAGGCATTGGTGGCCGTGCTGCAGGCCGAAGTCCCTTTGCACGAATTGACGCCTTCGCATTTCACCTTGGCTTCATCCGCCGCATTCGCGGTGGTGGCGACGGTGCTGAATAGCATTGCCGCGGCGGCGGCCATGGCGGCGCGAGTGGCTTTCTGGGTGCTCATGTTCTCTCCTGATCGGATTTCCCTAGCGGGTATGAAACGGATCGTCATCGATGCCGCGAACAGCATCTTGCCCACAAGACCGGCCCAAAGGCCACCGCATTACAGACCCAGGCCAGTAATAAGCAGCGCTTCAGACCGGTCCTGTCCCGCAACAACGACAATCGGGAGCTGAATATGTTGAGCACCGCCTTGATGGACCCGAAGGGCTCCCTGCCCCGTCTGCTCGACTGCCTGCAAGCACCGTTCGCCCTTGCCTCCCGGATTTATGTGAGTTGGGTGTTCCTGAAGAGCGGCTATCTCAAGATCTCCGACTGGGACAGCACGCTCGCATTGTTCGAGTACGAGTATCGCGTGCCGCTGCTGTCCCCGCACCTGGCGGCAATCGTCGGCACCGCCGGCGAGCTGGTGTTTCCGACGCTGTTGATCCTCGGTCTATTCGGCCGGATCAGCGCGCTCGGGCTGCAGGCCGTCAATGTGCTGGCGGTAGTCTCATATGCGCACGTGCTGCTCCAGGACGGCTTCGCGGCCGCGATCGGTCAGCATTATTTGTGGGGTTATATTCTGCTGGTCCTGACCGTCTACGGGCCCGGGGCATGGTCGCTGGACCACCAACTGCGTGGGCGACGCAAGAATTTGCCGGACACTTGACGATTGCCGGCGCGGACCTCATCCTCGCGCCGCGCGACAAGTTCCCCGTCCAGGGGATTCAAAGGGAACTCGGGTGTGAAACCCGGGCTGCCCCCGCAACTGTAAGTGGTTCGCCGCGCGTCAAAAACCACTGGCGTAAGCCCACGGAACTGGGTGCGCTGGGAAGGTGACGCGAGGACTTCAGCCATCAGCCAGGAGACCTGCTTGCCGCCGTCGTCCATCGATCGGCCGGGGTGTGCCGAGAGAACGGGAATTTCCCTGTAGAGGCGACCGGTGCATGGGTCGCGACGCATTTGTGAGTTGCAGCCCGTGCGGTTTGTGACTTACAGCGGAGCCTTCTGTGACTACCATGCCCCTTTGCCGGCCCACTACCCGGGTCCCGTCTCGCCTTCTTTCCATATCCGTTGCATTGCTGCTGCATCCGGCGCTTGCTGCAATGGCCGCCGATGCCAGCGATGGCATCGAAGATGTCATCGTCAGCGCCAATCGCATCGCGCAGGAAACATCGCGCATCGGCGATTCCGTCACGGTGATCACGGCGAAGGAGCAGCGCCGCAGCCAGAAAACCGCGGTCTCCGACCTGCTTGCGACGACGCCGGGCATCAGCGTGGCGCGCACGGGCGGCTTCGGCGGCACCACGACGCTGCGCATTCGAGGCGCGCAAAGCCATCAAACCATGGTGCTCATCGACGGCGTCAAGCTCAACGATCCCTCCTCGGCGAGCGGTGAGTTCAACTTTGCGGATCTCATCACCACCGACTTTGCACAGATCGAAGTGTTGCGCGGCTCTCAGTCCACGCTTTGGGGCAGCCAGGCCATTGGCGGCGTAGTAAACATCGTGACGCCGGTACCCGAAGGCCCGCTGTCCGGGACCGTGTCCGCCGAGGGCGGCACTCACAACACCGCGATCGTGCGCGGCAACGTTCAAGCGGGCGGTGACCGCCTCGCCTGGCGCGTCGGCGGCAATTACATGACTACCGACGGCATCTCTTCGTACTCGCGTTACCAAGGCGGTCGCGAGGCCGACGGCTATCGGAATGTCGGCTTCAACGCGCGCGGCATTCTGCGCATCACCGACAACGTTTCCGCCGAACTGCGCACGACATGGAGCGAAGGCCGTACGGAGTTCGACGGGTTCCTCGTCGACTCACCCGAATACGGCACCACCGAAGAATTGACCACTTACGGGGGCGTGAAAATCAACGCCTTCGGTGGCCGCTTCGAGAACCGCATCGGCTTTGCGTACACCGACACGGACCGCAAGAACACCGACCCCTCCTCATCGGTGCGCACGACTTTCGATGCCGATGGCCGCAACGAGCGTTGGGAATATCAAGGCACGCTGCGAATCACCGAGCGCCTGAGCACGATCGTCGGCCTCGAGTCGGAACGTTCCAAGCTGAGTTCTGTGTCGCCGGCGACGTGGGATCCGAATCCCACCCCGCTGACCGGCGACGTGCAGATCAACAGCGCCTACGCGCAGGTCAACGTGACGCCGATCGATGCGTTGTCGTTGAGCGCTGGCATCCGCTATGACGATCACGACACGTTTGGCAGTCACACGACGACGCGCGCGTCGGCCGCATGGTCCGTCACTCCGTCCACGATCTTGCGTGCCAGCTATGGCGAAGGCTTCAAAGCGCCAACGCTGTATCAGTTGTACAGCCAGTACGGCAATCTGAATCTCGACGCCGAAGAGGCCGAAAGCTGGGATGCCGGCATCGAGCAGCATTTCTTCGGCAAGCGGCTGGTGGTATCCGCGACCTACTTCAATCGCGACACCACGAACATGATCGACTTCGTCTCCTGCTGGTCCGCGCCCTTCCCGCCGGGCTGTGGGACGCGGCCCGACGGTTATTACGACAACTTCGCGCAAACCAACGCCAAGGGCGTCGAGTTGGGGGCAGTGGCACGCCTGACCGAACAGCTGTCGCTTGCTGTGAACTACACCAATATGGACGCGAAGAGCACAGCGCGCGGCACGGCAAACTTCGGCCGTACGCTGCCGCGTCGCCCGGATGAGATCGCCAACGCGCAGCTGAGCTATGAGTGGCCGGTCGGCCTGACGACCACGGTCGCCGTTCAGCACGCCAGCCGCGCGTTCGACACCATCTCCAACGCCGCCGTGCTCGATAGCTACACGCTGTGCGACTTCCGCGCCTCGTACGCAGTGAGCGATTCGTTGGAAGTGTACGGCCGCGTCGAGAACGCGTTTGACGAGAAGTACGAGACCGCGAAAAACTACGGCACGCTCGGCCGCACGTTCTACGCCGGTTTGCGGCAGACCTTCTGATGAACAGTGGCGCCGACATCGCAGCCGGACGCTTCGCACATCACGGTGGCCGGCTGTGTGTCGCGCGCACGTTGTTTCCTGATGTGCCGCAGCCGTGGATCGACTTATCCACCGGCATCAATCCTTCGTCATATCCGGCGCCGCGAGCTTCGGCTCGCGAGCGCAATCGGTTGCCGGAACCGACCGAGCTGGCAAAGCTCGAAGTCGTGGCCGCGATGGCATTTGGCATAGACGATCCAGCGCGAGTGGTTGCGACTGGCGGAACGGAAAATGCGCTGCGACTGGTGCCGTATCTGTTGAAAACCGCAGCCGCAGCGATTGCAGGGCCGACGTATGGATCGCACGCCGATGCGTGGCTCCGCGCCGGCGTACGAACCGAGATCGTTGCCGACTCGGATCTCGACAGCCGCGCGGCGGGCAGCGTCGCGATGACTGTGGTCAATCCCAACAATCCGGATGGACGTCTGTTGAGCCAGGATCGACTGCAAACGCTGCACGATTCTTTGCAGGCGAATGCCGGCGTACTGATCGTCGACGAGGCTTTCGGCGAGCTCGAGCCACAACACAGCGTCGCCAGCCTGGCCGGAACCAACCGCGCGCCGCGCATGATCGTGTTGCGCTCGTTTGGAAAGTTCTATGGCCTGGCGGGCGTGCGCCTCGGATTCGTGATCGCCTCGCCCGCCATCGCCACTCAACTGCGTCGGTTACTCGGTGATTGGCCGGTTTCCGCAGACGCATTACGAGCAGGACTCGCCGCCTACGCCGATGAGGCTTGGGCTGAGAAAACCCGCGCGCGATTGCATCGAGCGGCGCAGCGACTCGACAAGTTGCTCACTGGCGCCGGCATGACCATCGTCGGCGGCACCTCACTTTATCGACTGGCTCGTGCCCCCAACGCGCGTGCCAGATTCACACAACTCATCTCGCACGGCATTCTTGCCCGGCCGTTCGACTACGACAGCACGCTGCTGCGGTTCGGCCTGCCACTCGCTGCTAACGACTGGCGCCGCCTTGCCGATGCGCTGAAGATGCAACCATGAGCACACCGACCGACGGCCTTTCCGAAGCCGAGAAAGACCACCTGCACGCCGAAGAAATGAAGCTGCGCCAGGCCGAGCGCCGCGCCGAACGCGCGACCAAGAAAGAGCGCGGCGGCCTGCTGATGATTCTCACCGGCCCCGGCAAAGGCAAATCCTCCAGCGCTTTCGGCATGGTGGCCCGCGCACTTGGCTGGGACATGCGCATTGGCATCGTGCAGTTCATCAAAGGCAAGTGGCAGACCGGCGAGAAACATTTCTTCCGCCGCTTTCCCGACCTGGTGACCTTCGATGTGATGGGAGAAGGCTTCACCTGGGACGTGCAGGACCGCCAGCGCGATATCGCCGCCGCTCAGAAGGCGTGGCAGCGCAGCTGCGAGCTGATCGTCGATCCCGACTATGACTTCGTGCTGCTCGACGAGCTGAACATCGCCATTCGCAATGACTACGTCAGCATCGACGAGGTCGTCGCGTTCCTGAAGAATCGGCCGCGCGACAAGCACATCTGCATCACTGGCCGCGACGCACGGCCGCAGCTGTTGGAAATCGCCGATCTCGTCACCGAGATGACGTTGATCAAACATCCATACGATGCCGGCTTCAAACCGCAGCGCGGAGTGGAGTTTTGAAACTCTGGCTCGCGCCGTTGCTCGCCGCCCTGTGGCTCACGCCCGGCGCGCAGGCCGAGGAATCGTCGCCGCACCCGATGCGCATCGTTTCACTCAACATGTGCGTCGACAGCATCTTGATCGAACTGGTCTCTCACGATCGGATCGCGGCGCTGAGTCACTACGCGCGCGATCCGCAGCGTTCGACGATCGCGGACGCCGCGCGTCACCTGCCGATTACTTACGAAACCGCCGAGGAAGTCGTCGCGCTTCGGCCGGACCTGGTGCTCACCAGCCGTCATTCGGCTATCGCTACTCGCAACGCTCTGAAGCGGGTCGGCATTCGATTCGAGCTGTTCGGTGTGCCGAACAGCGTTGAGCAGAGCCTGGCGCAAGTAAGACAGGTTGCAAAGCTGCTCGGCGCGCAGCCCGAGGGCGAAGCACTGGTGGCGCGCATTCAGGCGGCGCTCGACGCTGCTCGCTTGCCTCCGAACGAGCAACCCTTGACGGCTGCGGTTTATCAGCCCGGCGGCTTGTCCGCGGGCGCAAACTCTGTCGTCGGTGAATTGATGGAGCTCACTGGACTGCACAACATCGCCGCGCGTTACGGCGTCGAGCAGTATCGTCCGCTGCCGCTGGAAGTACTGGTCTCATCGCCGCCCGACGTTCTGCTGGTTGGTGAGACTTCGCCCGGCGCGCCCATGCAAGAAGAAAAAATCGTGCGCCATCGCGCACTACGAGCTTTGGAATCTCAAATGACACAAGCCGTGTTTCCAGCGCGCCTTTTGTATTGCGCCGGACCGACCATGGTTCCCGCGGTCGCCGCGCTGGTGCAGGCCCGTGAAGAAGCATTGGCCGCGAAACGGGCCAGGAGCGCGCAGTGACCTCACGTCGGTGGGCCATGCCCGCGTTGTTGGCGCTCGTGGTCGTGCTCGCGATCCTGTCGGTCGCGGTCGGACGCGTGACGCTGACTTGGGATATGTGGAAAGCGCAGGACGCCGTCAGTCGCGCGATCCTGATCGAACTGCGACTGCCGCGCGCCATTCTGGGTGTATTGGTCGGCGCGTCGCTCGGTCTGGCAGGCGCGGCGATGCAAGGCTATTTGCGCAACGCGCTCGCCGAGCCGGGAACTTTGGGCGTGTCGGCGATGGCGGCCCTCGGTGCGGTGCTCAGCATCTTCTTCAACATCGCGGGCCTGCATCCGTGGGTGCTGCCGATCTGCGGCGTGATCGGCGGCATGACAGCCATGGCTGCGTTGTTTGTTTTGTCCGGCGCGGCCGCCAGCGTGCTGACGCTCGTGCTGTCCGGGATCATTCTCAGCTCGCTCGCGATCGCTGGTATTTCGCTGGTATTGTCGCTGTCGCCCAGCCCCTGGGCGGCCGGTGAGATCGTACGCTGGATGCTGGGCGGGCTCACTGATCGAAGTTTCGATGAACTGACGATTGCCGCGCCGTTGATCATCATCGGCTGCATCGCTGTGCTCGGCTGTCGTCGCGCGCTCGATGCGCTGACGCTCGGCGAGACCGGCGCGCGCTCGCTCGGCATCGATCTGAATCGGGCGCAATGGCAGCTCGCGTTCGGCATTGGCCTGATCGTTGGCGGCGGCACCGCTGTCACGGGCGTCATCGGCTTCGTCGGCCTGATCGTGCCGCATCTGATGCGTCCGCTGGTTGGCTCGCGTCCAGGCGCGTTGCTGGTTCCCAGCGCCATCGCCGGCGCGGCCCTGGTGCTCGCTGGAGACATTGCCGTGCGGCTGCTTCCCGGCGGCTCGGAGCTCCAGCTCGGTGTAGTGATGTCACTGATCGGCGCCCCCTTCTTCTTCGTGCTGTTGCACTCCATGCGGCGCAAGCTCACATGACCCGGCCCGCTAGCAACCTGCAGATCAGCGGATTACAGTTTCGGCGTGGTAGCCGCGTCATCCTAGATGGCATCGATCTGCACCTGCAGTCGGGCGCCGTCACCGCGGTGCTCGGTCCGAATGGCGCTGGCAAATCCACCTTGTTGTCGTGCATCGCCGGCTTGCTTAGTCCGGAGCGCGGCTCGATCGAGCTGGATGGAGCATCACTGCACTCACTGGCTGCCATGCAACGTGCCCGTCGCATCGCTTTTCTGCCCCAGACTCCCGAGATCGCGTGGTCGATCGACGTGCAGACCCTGGTCGGGCTCGGCCGCATTCCGTTTCATGGGGTCTGCAGCGACGAGGAAGATCGCGCCGCTGTCGCACACGCCATGACTAGAACCGAAGTCGCCCAATGGGCCGACCGCACAGTGACCACACTATCGGGCGGCGAGCGCGCACGCGTGCTGCTGGCTCGAGTGCTGGCGGGCGAATCGGATTGGATTCTGGCGGACGAGCCGTTCACTGGACTCGATCCGTCCCATCAATTCGAAGCGGCCGAGCTGTTGCGAGCAATGGCGGTCCAGGGCGGTGGCGTGGTGCTGACCATTCACGATCTCACGCTGGCCGCGAGAATTGCCGATCGCGTCATCATCATCGACGCTGGCCGCATCGTTGCGGATGGCACGCCCCAAGACGCGCTGACGCCGCAGATTCTGCGCGACGTCTATAACATCGATGCGCAATGGCTCAACGGCGCGAATGGCACGTCACCGACGATCGCCATTCACGGGCGCGCGACCCGGGGCTAGCGATATGTTCTCCCCCTGGCTGCTGGTCGCTGCGCTGATTGTCGAAGCCTGCGTCGGCTACCCACACGCCGTCTATCGTGCGATTCGTCATCCGGTTGTTTGGATTGGCATCGCCATCGATGCGCTGGAACGTCGCTGGAATCGACCCGAGCTGGGCGATGGCGTACGCCGAGGCTTGGGCATTCTCACGGTCGTACTGGTCGCAGGCGGCTGCGCTGTCATTGGTTACATCGTGCAGACGCTGGCCGGCAATGTTTCTTTCGGCGCGGCGCTGATCGTCTTGGTCGCGAGCACTGGCCTCGCGCAACATAGCTTGTACACGCATGTTCGCGCTGTGCTGCACCCACTGGAGACGGGCAATCTGGTTGCCGCGCGCCGGGAAGTTGGACAGATCGTTGGTCGCGATACCGCAGCGCTGAATGAATCCGGCGTCGCTGGCGCCGCGCTGGAGAGCCTCGCAGAAAGTTTCAATGACGGCATCGTCGCGCCCGCCTTCTGGCTGTTCGTCGGCGGCCTGCCCGGGTTGTTTGCATATAAGGCGCTGAACACAGCCGACAGCTTGATCGGCCATCGCGAGCCACGCTGGCGAATGTTTGGTTGGGCGGCTGCACGCGCCGACGACGTCGCGAATCTCATCCCTGCTCGACTTGCTGGCGCCCTGCTCGCAATCGCTGGCGGCGGCGGATTGCTCGTCATGTGGCGCGACGCGCCGAAACATGCATCACCCAATGCAGGCTGGCCCGAGGCCGCCATGGCAGGTGCGTTGCGCATTCGGCTCGGCGGCCCGACGGCTTACGACGGCGTCATGCATGAACGACCGGTCTTCGGTGCAGGCTCATCGCCGACGGTTGATGATCTCAAGCGCGGGCTGCGCATCTATGTGATTGCTTGTGGCCTGCTCTGGCTTACTGCTGCCGCGGGGGCCTTCGCGATGTCGCAGTGGTTGGGAACGAACGGCTGATGGCTGCGATCATGATCCAGGGTTGCGGATCGGACGTCGGCAAGTCGTTGCTCGTGGCCGGCCTGTGCCGTCTGTTCGCGAATCGCGGCCTGATCGTGCGGCCGTTCAAGCCGCAAAACATGTCGAACAATGCGGCGGTCACCCCCGACGGCGGCGAGATCGGCCGCTCGACGGCACTGCAGGCGCTCGCCTGCCGGACGCCGCCAACCGTCGATATGAATCCCGTGCTGCTGAAGCCGCAGAGTGATGTTGGCTCGCAGCTGATCGTTCGTGGGCGTCGGCAAGGCGTGATGCAGGCGAGTGCGCACGGGCGAGACAAACGCGAGCTGTTGCAGATCGCGGTCGAGAGTTTCCGTCGACTCCAGCAAGAGTCGCAACTCGTGATCGTCGAAGGCGCCGGCAGCCCGGCGGAAACGAATCTTCGCACGCACGACATTGCGAACATGGGATTTGCACATGCGGCTGATGTACCGGTCGTGCTGGTCGGCGACATCGATCGCGGGCATGTGATTGCCTCTTTGGTGGGGGCGCATGCTGTGCTCGACGAGGCGGATCGCGCTCGCATCCGAGGCTTCATCATCAACAAATTTCGGGGCGATGCGAGCTTGTTCGACGAGGGGCTGCGCACGATCGAAGACCGCACCGGATGGCAGCGACTCGGCGTCGTACCCTGGTTGCATCAGGCCGGCGCGCTGCCTGCGGAAGATGCCATGCAGTTGGATCAGTCGGGGGTGGCGCCCGCCGCTGCCGGCCAAGGCCGCATTCGCATCGTCATCCCTCGACTGCCTCATATCGCGAACTTCGATGATTTCGATCCGCTGCGCGCCGAGCCGGGCGTCGAGTTGCTGTTCATTCCGCCGGGGCAGCCTTTGCCGCTCGATGCGACGTTGATCATCCTTCCCGGCAGCAAGGCCACCATCGCCGATCTCGAATTCTTCCGCTCGCAAGGCTGGGATATCGACCTGCTCGCGCACGTTCGCCGCGGCGGCCGCGTGCTCGGCATCTGCGCCGGCTATCAAATGCTCGGCAATGTCGTGCTCGACCCGGAGCGCATCGAAGGCCACCAAGATTCCGCCCGCGGCCTCGGCCTGCTCGATATCACCACGACCATGACCGGCGACAAACAACTCCGCGCCATCACTGGCACGGACGCCGTGACCGGCTCCGCTGTGAGCGGCTACGAAATGCACCTCGGCCTCTCCACCGGCCCCGCGACCGCCCATCCCTTCATCTGCTTCGACAACGGCACCACTGACGGCGCACTCTCCCCCGACACCCGCATCCTCGGCTGCCACATCCACGGCCTGTTCCACTCTCCCGCGTTTCGCTCGGCGTTCCTCGCACGCCTCGGCGCTCAATCCAACAATGAGGATTACGCGCATCGGGTAGAACAATCCCTCGATACGATCGCCAGCCAACTGGAGCAATCGTTGGACATTGAAAAGCTCGCGGGAATCGCGAGACGGGCGATCTAGCCAGCGATCGTCTGGATTCGCTCATGAACCAATTGAGCGCGATCCACCTGGTCATCGCCAGAAGCAATCAGCCCTGGCAGGTAATCGGCAAACAGCGGCGTCGCTAACAGATCCCTACAGCGCCGCGCCAGATACTCACGCAACTCGCCGGGACTCGCGGCTATCTCGTTCAGCAATCCGGGCCTGCCATCGATGACGTTAACGATGTCTTCCAAATCGTGACTCGCCAGCAGATCGCTGGCGCCACGATCGGCATGCGCCTCGAATTTCGTGGCCACGAAAACTGGTGCTGCAATCAAACGGATGTATTCGCCATCTGGCAGCCTGAATGGTGTTGCGCTGCTCACAGCGAGCGGATACCAGCGATTGGAGAAGCCCAGAATGCCTGGATCAGCGGGCATTACATCGACTTCGAGGCCTCGATAGCGCCAGCGACAGATCGGGGCTTCAGCAGCCATGTCACGTTTGAAGCCGAGCCTGGACAACTCCTTTTCAATCCCGTGGTATGCAGACAGCGCGGCAACCGATACTACGAGGTCCACGTCCAACGTAGCTCGCACGGGCGCAGCGGCCTGATCCGTTATGAGCAGGCCGACTGCGCAACCTCCGACGAACACAACTTGTTCGCGCAACGGTCCGAGTGCATGAGCAACTAATTGCAACTTAGCAACATTGGGATCACGCGCTGCCACCGAAATATTTCTCCAACAGCTTCTGCGCCGCCGCTCGCTCGCGCGCTTGGCCGGAACGGTATGCATCGAACAGCGAGAGCACGGCATACAAGTCCGTATCTCGCGGAGCCGCTTCGGGAATGGTGGGATAGAGCGGTGCCAAGCTCACGCCGCGGGCCTTTCCATTCCTATGAGCCCAAACCGGGATCGGGTCGGTGGACGGAGCGATGACGCTCTTTAGCGGCTCCGCTGCATAAGCAGTGGGAACACCGCGACCCACTCGGCCAAGCACTGCAGGGAAAGCGTACTTGGCACCTCCCAGAACAAACTCCTTCAGCTGGGGCCTAAGTATTGCCGGCTGTCCATCACGGATGACCGCCAAGCCCGCAAGCACGGCCCGCTTCAAAGACGCGTGAACTGCTGATGCCGCCAAGCCGGTGCGCTCCGCGAGGCGGGCGTAGGTGGGATGACGTTCAGAGCTGGTGAGCAGCGCCAGCAGGACGTACAGATCCTGGGGTTTCAACACCAGCTGCTGAGTGCTCCGTCGCGCCATATTCTTGATTCTTGAATTGAGAATGCCGGCCTTCGTCGGGACCCTATCAGCCCTGCGGGCCGAGTCAATATTCTCAATTCAAGAATTAAGAATACGCTCACACCAATTTTCAATAAGTAATTGAAAACACGCGATAATCTCTAATGTCGCGTCGGCCGGATAATTTCGCATTTCGACAAATTTTTGGCTGCGCGGCGAAGCCATTCGACATTCCCGCCCGATCCGGGCAAGGTTAGCGCTTTCGATCACACTGACGAGCAAGCCATGGGCCACCGCCTCTCGAAGATCTACACACGCACCGGCGACGACGGCACGACCGGATTGGGTGACGGTTCCCGCGTGGAGAAGACGCATGCGCGCATCGAGGCCTACGGGACGGTGGATGAGGCGAACAGTGCGATCGGGATGATCCTGGCCGTTCCGAACCTGCCTGCCGACGTGGCGGCTGCGCTGACACAAATTCAGCACGAGCTGTTCGATCTGGGCGGCGAGCTGGCGGTGCCGGGGTATCGGGTGATTACGACCGCGCATATCGATGCGCTGGAGGACACGCTGGATAAGTTCAACGAGCCGCTGCCGCCGTTGAAGGAATTCATTCTGCCCGGCGGCGGCCCTGCAGCCGCTACCTGCCATCTTGCACGGGCCATCACCAGGCGGGCGGAGCGCTGCTCGTGGGCGGCGTCGAAGCAGGAAGAAATTGCGCCGGAAGTGACGCGTTATTTGAATCGTCTATCCGATCTGCTCTTCGTGATCGCACGCGTACTCGCGCGGCATGAGAACGGGCAGGAAGTGCTTTGGAAAAAGACCGTGCCGGTCAATTCAAAGCCAGCACGCTGATCAAATCGTCCTTGGGCGTGAGCCGGAGCGTGATTTCCTGCTCCAGCTCGCGCGACACCACCAAGGTGGCCTCGAAGCGATTGACCATCACGGGCTTCACCGTCGCACCGCCCGGCCGGTGGGTCAGCATGAAGCTGTGATATGCGCCGGCGTGAGTCGCCGCGAACTGCACGAGGATGTTGATGCCCTCGCCCTCGCCCTCGTCATTGATGCGCTCATCGCAAATGACCAGGAACGCCTGATCGGCCGGCACTGCAGCGAACGCGCCCGCGCTGCGCAACTCGCTCAAGAAATTGGAGATCTGTCGCGATACGCGCATCCAAGTACCGGCGGCGTTGGGCAAGCCCGCACACCACCGCGTACCGCGCTCGATGGCATTGATGACGAACAGCGAAAAACGCCGCTGTGCCAGATAAGACCAATCTGAAGACGCGCTCGCGCCGCACGCCAGCGTCCGCAGGGCGGGCCATTCGCGATCGGGATTGCGCACCGACTGCAGCACATTGACGCCCATCGCGGCCAGCAGCCAACGATCCGAGCTGTTGACCTCTTTCGCCAGCTTGGCACTGGACCGCAACATCGGCTCGGGCTCGCGCTCCGACACCGCCGCCGCGACCGCCTCACCCGAACGCGACAGCAATCCGGCGACCGCGCCGCCATTGCCAAAGACCTCGGTGCGCCCCCGCAGCCGATCCATCGCCGAGATCCGCGGGAAAAACATCAGCGCGTTGTCACTACGGAAGTCGAGCGCCTTGAGCGAACGAATCGCTTCGGGCGCACTTTCCCAGGACGACGGCGGATCGACGATCAGCATGGCCCGCTTGTCCCGGCAAAACCGGGTCGCGACCAGCAACGCGCTCACGCCCACATCGATGACGCGTGCGAGCGGCGGGATATAGACGAACGCCAGATCGTCGACGCTTTCCAACGCAAACAATCCCGTGCCCCGGGCGGCCGAGCCGATCACGTCATAGTCCGTAATGGGCTTGCCATCATCGCCATCGGGACTGGAGCTCACATAGCCCACCGGCAGATTCGTGCCCGGCATGAGCGTGCGATCGGGCCGGGTCAGCGGCACATTGCCGCGCACCCGCATCAGGTCCGATTCCAACAACACCGAAACGATGAAACGCGGCGACTGCGGATCTACCGACAGGCCGCGGAACGTTTCCTGTTCCTCGACCCGCTCCGAGCCCGGCGAGCGCACCCGTTGAATGACCAGATTGAAGCTGTGTTCGTCGCTGTTATCGACGTGGTCGTAATCGACCGAGGCTCGCAGGAACTCACGGGTTCCGGGCGCCTGGGCTTCCAGACGCAACGTTTCGCGACCGCATTTCAAAGACAGGGTGGCGGGCGCGGCGCCGTTCGCGACCCGAACGATGACCGCCTGGCGACCGCCCTGTTCGAAGAAATGCTCGACTGCGTAGGACAGTGGGCTCGGCTGCCACAAGCCGCCGAAGTGCTGTTGAAAGTCGGCGAAGCTGCGGACGATGATGGGTTGATGCAGCGGGCCGCGAAGAGTACGACCGACGAATGCGGTCAGTTGCGCACTGGCGCGCGCAATCGGCTGATCCGCACTCGACGTTGCCGTGAACTGGATACCAGCGAGCGTTTGCTCCCGCACCGTACCTCCCCAGGTGTGTGCGGAGCGTACGTTAGCATATGTACTGACATGTTAAAGTGATTTCGAGGCGAAAGTATCACAAGCCTGCAGCGAGCCACTCTCCAAACCGCGCTTGAACCATCGCACTCGCTGTTCCGAGCTGCCGTGAGTAAACGATTCCGGCGCTACATAGCCACGCGCCTGTTTCTGCAGGCGGTCATCGCCGATCGCCGCGGCCGCCTTCAAACCTTCCTCGATATCACCTTGCTCCAGCAGCTGACGGGAACGATCGGCGTTGTGCGCCCAGATACCGGCGAAACAATCCGCCTGCAGTTCCTGCTTCACCGATAGAGCATTCGCCTCGACATCGCTGGCGCGTTGCCGCGCCGCCATGTTGCGTTCCGAGATGCCCAACAGGGTCTGCACGTGATGCCCGATCTCATGCGCGACCACATACGCCTGCGCGAAATCGCCCGGCGCGCCGAAGCGGTTTTGCAGGTCCTCATAGAACGACAGATCGATGTAGACCTTGTGATCGCCGGGGCAGTAGAACGGCCCGACCGCGGCTTCCGCGAACCCGCAAGCGGACTCGACCGCGCCGGAGAACAGCACGAGCTTTGGCTGCTCGTAGGTCCGCCCCATCTGGTTGAAGATGTCGCCCCAGGTTTCTTCCGTGTCGGCCAGCACCACGCTGACGAACTCGCGCAGCTGCGCTTCCTCGGGTGTTTCCTGATACGGCCCCTGCTCGGAAGTGGGCGCCGAAGGCTGCACCCCTTGCAGGACCACCGACGGATCCTGGCCGAAATAGATGGCGATCAACGCCAGCACAATGGTGCCGATGCCAATGCCGCCGGCCCGTCCGAAACGGACGCCACGTCGGTCTTCGATGTTCGAGCTGCCTTGCCGACCTTGCCAACGCATGACGCTACTCCGCCGGATTTCTTTGTCGGTAGAGGTTATACGGCTTGCGACGGCAAGGGTTCCAGACGATTGCCGCGGAGGTTATGCCGCCAGCTGTTTGCCCTCGCCGGCAATGAGCGAAGAATACAGCTCGGCCATGCGCGTTGCCGTGGCGCCAGCGGACCAGGTCGATGCGTAAGTACGCGCTTCAGCGGACATCACGCGACGGCGGTCCGGATCATTGAGCAGTTCGACCACCAGATTTGCAAAGCCCTCTTCGTCATCCGGTGCGACGCGAGCACCGCGTTCCGGCTTCACGATGTCGGCAGTTCCCATATACGCGGTCGAAACGACCGGTGTGCCGCAGGCCATCGCCTCCAGCAACACCAACCCTTGCGTCTCGGTCTTGGATGAGAAAACGAACAGATCGCCGGCGTTGTAACAGTCCGGCAGCTCGCGCTCGCGCGACAGGTAGCCGACGAAACGAACATTCGCCGACAACTGCAACGACTCGACATACGATTTGCAGTGCTCGAGCGCGGGCCCTTCGCCGGCCACCACCAGCATGGCCTGCGGCTTGCGCTTCACCAACCGAACGAACATCCGCAACAGAAAATCGATATTTTTTTCATGCGCGATGCGCCCGACGTGTACCAGCGTCGGCCGATCGGCGGGAATGCCGAGCCGCTCACGAAAGCGACGGCCGTCGCCGTTGGCGAAACGTTCCATTTCCATACCGGTGGGAATGATGTGCATGGGACAGCGCACACCGTAGTCTTCCAAGGCCTTCTGCATGGCCATCGAAGGCACGACCAGCGCATCGAGCGCTGAGCATTGCGACACAGTGAAGCGACGCGCAACGAAGCGCATCACCGACCGGGGAATCAGCGGCACATAGTGGTGCAGATACTCCTCGAAGTAGGTGTGATACGTCTCGATCACCGGCACGCCGAGCTCCCGGGCAACGCTGACTCCGTAGTAGTGAGCGATGAACGGCGTCTGGACGTGCACGAGATCGAAGCCGCCGCGCTTCAGCTCCGACCGCAGCGAGCGCAGCGCGCCCTGTCTCAAGATACGATCTTCGGGATCCCGCGGCAGATAGCGGGAAGGCACACGGATGATGGGCTCCTGGCCCGCATCCGAATATTCGGTGGGATATTCCGGCGCGACCAGCAGCGTTTCGTGCCCGGCCGCGTGCAGGCCGCGGCGGAATGTCTGAATCGAGGTGGAAACGCCGTTGATGCGCGGAAAATAAACATCCGAGATCATCAAGATGCGCATGCCGGCACTCGCGACTAACGATGGGCGCGGAGCCTATGGCGTTTACGTGACGTTTCGATGAAAAGTGCCGGGCCGATAAAGAAAAACGGCGACCAGGTCCGTAAACCCGGCCGCCGTCGTAGAGAAACGGACTGCGCTGTTTATGCTGCCTGGCGTAGGGCGGCGATGCGCTCTTCCAGCGGCGGATGGGTCATGAACAGCCGCTTCAGGCCGCCGTCCTTCTTCTCGGTGCTGATGCCCAGGGCCTGCATCGAGTCCGGCAGCGGCGTGGAATGCCCATGACGCAGACGCTCCAACGCGCCAATCATGCTCTCGCGGCCAGCCAGCTGTGCACCGCCAGCGTCGGCACGGAACTCGCGACGACGCGAGAACCACATGACGATCATGCTGGCGAGAATGCCCAGCACCAGCTGCGCGATGATCGTGGTGATCAGGAACGCCGGGCCGTGCCCACGCTCGGTCTTGAACACGACGCGGTCGACCGTGTAACCGATCACGCGAGACAGGAACACCACGAAGGTGTTCACGACGCCCTGGATCAACGTCAAGGTGACCATGTCGCCGTTAGCGACGTGACTCACCTCATGCGCGAGCACGGCTTCGGCTTCGCGTTGTGACATGCCACGCAGCAACCCGCTGCTGACGGCCACGAGGGCGTTGTTGCGATTGGCGCCGGTCGCGAATGCGTTCATGTCGGGCGCGTCGAAGATGCCGACTTCAGGCATGCCGATGCCGGCAGCCTGCGCCTGCTTGCGCACGGTTTCGACCAGCCAGGCTTCGGTGGCGTTGCTCGGCTGCTCGATCACCCGCACGCCCATGCTGCGCTTGGCGACGAACTTCGACATGGCCAGCGAGATCAGCGAGCCGGTGAAACCGACGATCGCCGAGAACACCAGCAGGTTGTTGTAATCCAGACCGGTGCCTTGCTCGTTGAGGATGCGATCCACGCCGAGCAGGCGCAGGGTGACGCTGAGGACCAGCAGGATGGCCACGTTCGTGGCGACGAACAGGAGTATGCGTTTCATAGATGACTCGGGGGTCGGTGGATCGATTCCTGAGAAACGTCGAATACAGGGTCAAACGTAGGCAAGCACAACGGACACGCGGGAACATCGAACGCAGCTAACCTGCGCACGATATGCGGCCGGACGCCCGCCGCTTCAAGCGGGCACCCGGTCGCAATAAACGAGGAGATTTAGGAGCCGCTGGCGGCGCCAGCAGGCTTCGCGGCAGTGTTTTTGACTTTGGGCGGCGTCTTCTTGGGCAACGGCTGACCGCTGCGCACCGCTTCGAATTGTTCGGCGAGGAACAGACCTTCTTCGGTGTAGTTCCAGGTGGCGCCCTGCGGCACCCGATTCTCGACATGACGGGCATTGGCGAGATAGGTCTCGACCGTTACGTTCCGACGCGACACCGGCATGGCGATGCCACGCGGCTGCGCGATGATTTGATTCAGCAACTCGAGGTCGACGGCCGCGGCGTGCTGTTGCAGCTTCTGCGACAACTTGTCGTTGATGCCGGCGGTGAGCAATTCCTCGGCACCCTTGGGATGCTCGCGCTCGTCATCCTCGAGCACCGGGAATACCTGCACGTACATCGCGTCCTTCTGCCAGCCGAACACGAACGGCTGGTTGACGACCGTCACCTTGGTACCGACCGGAATCTGCTCGTACAGATCGGCGATGTCTTCCGGATAGAAGCGAATGCAGCCGTGGCTGGAGCGCATGCCGACGCCGTAGGGCTTATTCGTGCCGTGGATCAGATAGCTCGGCCAGCCGAGCGTCATCTTGTAAGCACCGAGCGGATTGTCCGGGCCCGGCGGCACACGCGCCGGCAGCGGATCTCCGGCCTCTTTGTGCTCCTTGCGCACCGACAGCGGCGGCGTCCAGGTCGGGTTCTTTTGCTTGGCGGTGACTTTGGTGCTGCCTTCCGGCGTCTGCCAGCCGATCTTGCCAATGCCGATGGGATGGGTGATGACGGTACGCATGCCGTCATCGACTTCGCCTTTCTTCAGCTTGGCCGGCTTGGGAAAGTAGAAGACGCGCAACTGTGCAAGATTTACCACCAGACCGTCGCGAGGCGCATCCGGCAGTACGAACTGCGTCGGCACCACGATCTCGCGACCGACGCCTGGGAGCCACGGATCGACGCCGGGGTTGGCGCGGAGAATTTCCTCATAGCCGACGTTGAAGCGCCGTGCGATGTCGGACAGCGTGTCCTCGCCCTGCACGTGGGTGATCTGCACCTGGCCGACCACTTCGTCGTGCGCGGGATCGAAGCGGAATTTATGCGTAGCGAGCGGTGCTTCGATCGGCGGGGGTGCGGGCGGAGGCGGTGGCGGCGGTTCGACCGGACGGGTGATCTGGCAACCCGCGGCTGCCAGAGCCGCTGCCAAGACCACCAGACGGCTCAAGCCGGAACGGATCGACAGATTCATAGGGATACTTATTACCTCATTGAGCCACGCTTTGCCATGTTCGTACCTACCCGGCGTCGACCATCGACCCTCACAACAGCGTCGGGCGGTCCGGCAGCTCGTTGCGATCGGCCACCGGGAAATGCCGCGCAATGAGCGTGCCCGCGGCCTGAATGCCAGCAATCAGCGCTGCTGCCGCCGACTCCTGGCTGAACAGCCGCTCCATGCGATGACAGACCTCGCTCCACTCCTGGGCGGTAATGCGCCCGTTGAAGCCACGATCGGCAACGATCTCCACGTCGTGGTCGGCCCAAAGGACATAGATCAGCACACCATTATTTAGTTCGGTGTCCCACACGCCAAGGTGGGAAAATGCCTGCAGCGCTCGCTGACGCGGCGAGATCTCCCTGAACAGCTCGGCCGGATCGAGGCTCGCCTCGAGCGCCACGCGAATCTCACCGCCGTGAGTTCGCTCGGTGTCGGTAATTGCCTTCTCAATGGCATTCAGCGCGGCCTCGTCGAAAGCACGACGCAAGTGACGCCGCGGCATGAAGAGGTGTCGGCTGAGTCGGGCGAAATTCATGCGCTCACCACCGCCCCGAGGCGCCGCCGCCACTGAAGCCGCCACCGCCGCCGCTCCAACCACCACCACCGCCGAATCCACCGCCGCCGCCGAAACCGCCGCCCCAGCCGCCACCGCCCCAACCGCCGCGACGGCGATTGCTCCAGCCGCTGCCGCCGCCGCCGCCGAAACCACCGCCACCCGTGAGCAGCGCGAACAGGAAAGCCAGCACCGCCGCACCGATTGAAAGCGCCATGATGCTGGTCAATACCCACATCAACAGACCGGCAATGCCCGCGGTCGCACCGGCGCCGCCAACTCTGCCAAGCATGCTTCGCAATATTCCGCTGCCGACGAAAACAAACATCAGCAGGATCGGCAGTGCATTGCCAATGCCGCCCAGGCCTTCGGGCTGACGCGACGAGCGCCGCTCGGGCTCGGGCAGCGGCTCGCCTTCGATCACGGCGATGATGCGAGTGATCGCTGCGTTGATGCCGCCGGAGAAATCGCCTTCGCGAAAGTGCGGCACGATGACCTGCGAGATGATGCGATTGGCGATCACATCGGGCAGCGCGCCTTCCAGGCCAGTCCCGACTTCGATGCGCACCGCGCGATCGTTTTTGGCGACCAGCAGAATGACACCGTCATCCGCCTTCGTACGACCGACCTTCCATGCATCGGCGACGCGAATGGAATATTGCTCGATCGACTCGGGCTGGGTGGTCGGCACGATCAGCACGGCGATCTGACTGCCCTTCTGTTTCTCGAATTCCAGCAGCCTGCTCTTGAGCGCCGCAGCTTCTTCGGGGCGTAGCGTGCCAGTGAGATCCAGCACCGGCGCGTCCCTGGGCGGTGCTGGCACCGGCACCAGCGTCTGCGCAAACGCGGAGACTGCCAGCAGCAGCGTCAACAGCAGCAGCCAGGGAAGCGCAGCCCGCGGCGCTGGCAAGCGTCCGCGGGAAGTAGCGAAGGCGGCCATCAAAGTGTTCGCGCTGTTCTTCGGCCGTGCGTCCGCTTCAACCCTGCTTTTCAACCTGCGGCGGTTGCGGTTGCTGTTGCTGCGGCCCGGACTCCGTCCGGCCGAAGTCCACTGCGGGCGGACGCGCGATCTCGCGCTCGTTCTCCACCGAGAAGTTCTGCTTCAGATCGTGTCCGAACACTTTCGCGGTGAGGTTGGTCGGGAACGAGCGCACGGTGACGTTATAAGTTTGCACCGCCTCAATGTAACGTTTGCGCGCGACGGCAATCCGATTCTCGGTGCCTTCGAGCTGCGCCCGCAGATCGTCGAAGCCCGAGATGGATTTCAGCTCGGGATAGCGCTCCACGACCACCATGAGTCGCGACAAAGCCTGGCTCAACTCGCCCTGCGCCGCCTGCCACTGCTGGAACGCCTGTGGATTGTTGATCAGCTCCGGGGTCGCCTGAATCGACGTTGCGCGGGCTCGGGCTTCCACCACACTATCGAGAATGTCCTTCTCGGACTGAACCGCGCCCTTGACCGTGTTCACCAGGTTGGGCACCAGATCGGCACGGCGCTGATATTGGTTCAGCACTTCCGACCAAGCCGCAGTCACCTGCTCGTCCTGTTGTTGCAACCGGTTGTAACCACACCCGGTCAACAGCGCTCCGAGCAGCACCAGCAAACCTACGCGCAGAAAATGCATGACGGAGCCCTTCATAATAAATAGTCGTCGTCGGGGCATCTGGCCCAGCGTCGCCGGCAGCGCACGTCAGCCGTGCATGCCGGACCCGTCAGCGAAACCGTCCGGGATCGGTGAGAGTTCCGCCGACAACGGCTGTTAAATTGGGGAAATTTTGCGCCGGTTTCAAGCGCCTGCCGGTGAATGCGGCAAAGTTACCGGCGACCTCACCAAATTCGTACACGGTCGGCGGGGGCTTTGTACATTTTGTCGCCCGGCTGCACGTCGAATGCTGCATGGAACTCCGGCAGGTTCGACACGACGTTATTGGTGCGGTACTCGCTCGGGCTGTGCGGGTCGGTCAGCAAGCGGCGCCGCAACTCGTCGTCGCGGTACTTGCGGGCCCAACCCTGGGCCCAGCCGATGAAGAAGCGCTGCTCGCCGGTATAGCCGTCGATGACCGGCGCGGGCCGGCCTCGCAACGACAGTTGCCAGGCGCGGTAGGCCATGGCGAGCCCGGCCACATCGGCAATGTTCTCGCCCATGGTGAGATCGCCGTTGACGAACAGGCCTGGCAACGGGCTCAGCGCGTTGTACTGCGCACCGAGTTGCTTGGCGCGCCGCGTGAACTCGGCGTTGTCTTCGGGCGCCCACCAGTCGTTCAGGCTGCCGGTGCCATCGTAGCGCCGGCCTTGATCGTCGAAGCCATGACTGATCTCGTGGCCGATGACCGCGCCGATGGCGCCGTAGTTGATGGCGTCCTCGGCGTCCACATTGAAGAACGGCGGCTGCAGGATGGCCGCCGGAAACACGATCTCGTTGGTCGGCGGGTTGTAGTAAGCATTCACCGTGTGCGGTGTCATGAACCATTCAGTGCGATCGATCGGTCCGCCGAGCTTGCCAAGATTGCGCTCGAACACCACCGTCGAGGCGCGCAGCTCGTTGCCGACCAGATCGTCGCGGCGAATCTCGAGTTTGGACCAGTCACGCCACTGCGTTGGATAACCGATCTTCGTGGTGAGTCGCTGCAGCTTGGCGTGCGCCTTTTCTTTGGTGGCCGGCGTCATCCATTCCAATGAATCGATCCCTTCGCGGTAGGCCGCCAGCAGATTGCCCATCAGTTCGTCCATGCGCCGCTTCGCGTCCGGGCTGAAGTGACGTTCCACATACATCTTGCCGATCAGATCGCCCATCGCGCCGTCGACCGTATCCACCGCTCGCTTCCAGCGCGGCTTGACCTCTTCGATGCCGGACACAGTGCGCTGGCTGAATTCGAACTGCAAATGCGCGTACTTGGCTGGCAGATCCGGCGCGTAGGTACTGATCAGCTTGTAGCGGAAGTAGCCGCGCCAATCGGCCACCGGCGTAGTCGCGATCAGCTTGCCGAGCGCTTCGAAATAGCTCGGCTGCGAAACCACCAGCGCCTGCGTCTTGTCCATCGGAATCTGCGCGCCGGCGAAGAATGCGTTCCAGTCAAAGCCCGGCATGAGCTTGGGCAACGCCGCCACTTCGTAACGGTTGTATGTTTTCTGCGCGTCGCGATTCTGCACACGCGTCCAATGTGACTTCGCCAGCTGCGTTTCGATCGCGACGATCTTCTGGGCGACGCTGTCGGCTTGCGGCGTGCCGGTCGCAGCGAGCAGATCCTGCACGTAAATCTGATACTTCTCGCGAATGCCCTTCAGCCGCTCGTCGCTGGAGAGATAGTAGTCGCGATCGGGCATGCCCAGCCCGCTCTGCGCGATGACGCCCGTGTACTGACTGGAGTTCTTGCGGTCGACGGAAACGTAATACACGAACGGATGCATCACCGAGATGCGCTGGCTGTAACCGATGTGACGTGCGACGTCCTGCTTGGTCTTCAAGTCGTCGATGCGCTTCAGCTCGGCCGCGAGCGGCTCCAGCCCGCGCGCTTCGATCGTCGCCTCATCGAGATAGCTGGCATACAGATCGCCGACCTTCTGCACGTCCGAACCGACCGGCGCATTCGCCGCGGCGGCTTCATCGAGAATGACTTTGAGATCCTGCTCGGCGCCATCTTCGAGCAGCGCGAAGGTGCCGAAGTTGGAACGATCGGCCGGGATCGTGGTGTTGGTGAGCCACTGGCCGTTCACGAAGCGATAGAAGTCGTCCTGCGGCCGGACACTTTTATCGAGATTCGAGCTGTAGACGCCGGAGCGCAGCGTCGCCGTCGCAGACGCTGCGGGAGGCGCACTCGTCGGCGGGCTGGAACAAGCGGCAAGAACGACGGCGCAACTCAACGCGGCAAGCAAAGGTTTAGCGTTCATGCCTGGATCATAAACGCGCTCGTTGCCTTCCGGAGCGGCAATTGAACAGTCAGTGCGGTCTACCGACCTTCAGGTGCAACGGCCAGGTCACCGTCTTCGCTGCCACCGGTGAGCCCCAGCTCGGCGCCATTTCCGCCCGCAGCGCGGGCAACGGATCCTGCCCGGTCGCGCGCTTGTAGCGCTGCACGGCCGACCAGGTGCCGAGATAGCCGATCAAGCTGTCCAGATCCCATTGCAGCTGCAGCTGAAACTGCGGCGTGCCGATTTCCTGAAACGGAAACGGCAGATCGCGATAGGCGCTCTCCACCCAACGCCGCTCGGGCGGCCAGTAGCTGCCAACCACGTCGCTGTAAAAGTGCCGGACGATCGCGTCGATCTGCGGCTCGACGTAAGCGAGGCCGTAGGTCCACAGCGCCAGCGCGCCGTCGCGGTTCAGTACGCGCTGCACTTCGGGATAAAAACGTTTGTGATCGAACCAGTGCGCGGCTTGAGCGGCGACGACCAGATCGACCGTGCCATCGCGCAGCGCCGGTTGCTCGGCGAGATTGCCGATGTAGGCAACGTGCGAATGCTGTTCGGCGTTCTGCAGCTGAGACACGCTGCCATCGCTCGCCACCACCAGCTCGAAGTGTTCCGCCAATCCGACCGCCGCCTGCCCGCTGCCGGTAGCGCAATCGAGCGCGACCTTTCTTTGCGGTGTCAGTGACGCGAGATAGTCGAACAGCTCGGGCGGATAGTCGGGGCGATATTTCGCGTACGCGTTCGCGTGGCCGGAGAAATGATCTTTGAAACTCATGGCAGCTCCGCCAGAAATTGATCGAGCGCGGCGCGACACTGCGGCTCGTCGAGTTGCGGCACGTGACCTCTGCCCTCGACCGTCACTCGCTGCAAGCGCGGATGCTCACGTTGCATACGATCGAACACTTCGACGGACAACAGATCGGAGAGCGCGCCGCGAATCGCCAGCGTTGGCGTGTCGCGCAGGGCATTGAATGCGAGCCACATGCCTTGCGTCGCGCCCGGCGGCGGCTGAATGGCGCGGATCGCGTCGCCGATGCGAGGGTCGGCCTCGAGTCGTGGCGAGCCGGTGCTGTCCTCGCTGTAGGCAAGCCGCACGAAATCGCGCCACTGCTGCTCGGTGAAATCCGGCAGCGCCACGCTGAACACATACTTCATCTGCTCGATGGCTTCGTCCCAGCTGCGCGGCGGCGGGAAGCGGCCTGCGTAGCTCCTGATACGCGCTGCGCCGACGGGATCGACTTCCGGCCCGATGTCGTTGAGCACCACACCGGCGAAGGTCTGCGCGCGCACCGCGCCCATCAGCAGAGCAACGAGGCCACCCATCGAGGTACCGATCGCGATGATCCGATCGATCCCCAACTCACGCAGCAACGACCACATATCGTCGACGTAAGTCATCGGGTGATAGTTCATCCACATCGAGTCGTACTGCGACTGACCTCGTCCACGGAAGTCCGGCGTGATGACTCGCCGCCCCGGCGCAATACGCAACGCCAAGGCTTCGAAGTCACGACAGTTGCGCGTCAGCCCATGCAGGCACAGCACGGGCACCTTTTTCATGTCGCCCGGATAGTCGCGGTAGTAAAGCTTCAGCCCGTCGCGGGATCGGTAGGTGTGCTCGGCAAAGATCGGCATGCGTGCAGGATAACCTGCAGCAAAATTCAGGCAAAAAAAAACCCCGAGTTTAGGGCTCGGGGCAGAGAAGCGGACTTTCTGAAGGGAAGTAAAGCCCGCTAGGGGATTCGAGAACAAAGCACTAAATTCATCAGTGCAGCCTGGACCACTGCAGAACCTTGATATCCTTGGTGTCGCATTCGAAGTTCTTGGCCAGCACCGAGGCGGCTTCCTTGAGGTCGCCACGCAGCAAGGTGCGGTTCACTTCGACGACGCCGCGGAACTCACTCATTCCCTTGGGAGCCCGTTCCTGCAGTAGAAAGTGCGTGTAGTACTTGATGCTCATGGGACGGCAGAGTAAAGAGCGGAAGAGTTGGCGACCGTGAAGGATTCCACAGAATTTTCGCCATTTGACGTTATCAGCGACGGCCTTACGAAAGCTTGGCAAACCGGCTCACATGTCCCGTTACCGACCGCCTCAACCAAAAGGTTCAAAGTTCATTACTCCTGTCGGTGCGCAACGACTAAAGGACGAATTGGACCACCTGTGGCGCGTATTGCGCCCGCAAGTCACGCAAGCGGTGCAAGAGGCCGCAGCGCAGGGCGACCGCTCGGAAAATGCCGAGTACATCTATGGCAAACGTCAACTGCGTGAGATCGACCGCCGCGTACGTTTTCTGCGGCAGCGACTCGATGGCATGGTGATCGTCAGCCAACCCCCATCGGATTCATCTCGTGTGTTCTTTGGCGCGTGGGTGACGCTCGAAGACGACACTGGCGTCGAGAGCGAATACCGCATCGTAGGCCCGGACGAGTTCGATGCTGCCAAGGGGTACATCAGCATGGACTCGCCGCTGGGCCGCGCGGTGCTGCGCAAAGCCTTGGACGATGAAGTGCGAGTGGAGATTCCAGGTGGCACCAAGGCTTATGTAATAACCGCCGTGCGCTATGAGGCGCCATCAGGCGGATGATCAAACGCCCGTCACCCCGACCATGACGGGCTGAGCAACTACAGCCCAAATAGGGAGAACAGGCGGCGCACCGGCCCCGCCGCCGCATCCAGATCGCGTTTACGACGCGTATGCATGCGTTTCTGCAGCGACTCCCGACGCTGACTCAACCATTGTTCGCGATCGGCACCGGGCGGCGAATGCCGCTTGGCCAGCTGCGCGGCCCGGAATTTACAGAAGTCGCGATAGCCATCGAGATCGTGATGCAGATCACGGCTGACCAGCTCGATCATGATGGCCTGATCGAGCAGCGCCGAGGATGCGCCCGAAGCCGGTTCGGTGAAGCATGCCAGCGCGTTGACCAGTCGCTGCGAGTCCTCCTCGCTGAGCCGCCAGTCCACGTCGTCCACCATCTCCAGCATGACTCCCAAGCGCGAATAGCGCTCCTTCACGAAGTCGGCGAGATGCGCCTGCACGCCTTTCAAATAAACCTCGCGTGCCGAAGCAACGATGCGCTCGATGGGTTGCGCACGCGCCGCCGACCGCCGCACCTGCGCGACTTCCGCGAGGTGCTGCAGATCGGCGTCGCCGAGATCGAAGCTGACTCTGAATGTCATTGTCGGACTATCCGTAGTCCCGAATATTTAGTCAGCTCAAACGATCACATTCTTGAACTGCCACGGATCGCTCTTGTCGAGCGATTCCTCGAACAGCCGGTTGCGATCGAACAGCGGCGTCCAGTCGCTGTACGCGCCGACCACAGGGCCGAGGTACGGCATGCAGATCTCGAGGATGCGACGGAAATCGATCTCGTCCGGCTCGAGCACGCCGCGATTGGGATTTTCCATCGCGAAGATCATGCCCGCCAGCGCCGCGACACAGACCTGCAAGCTGGTCGCCGTGTTGTGCGGAATCAATTTGCGAGCTTCGTCGATCGACAGCTGCGAGCCGTACCAGTACGCGTTCTTCTTGTGACCCGCGAGCAGCACGCCGAGCTCGTCGATGCCGCCCGAAAGAATTTCCTGATTGAGGATGCGCTTGTGATCCTGCATCCGCCAGTTGCGGCCGGCGAATTCGTACACCGACATCACTGCGTCATCGCACGGGTGATAGGCGTAGTGCACCGTCGGGCGGTACACGACCTTGTCGCCTTCGCGATGTGACAAATAGTCGGAGATCGAGATCGACTCACCGTGCGTAATCAGGAAGCCATGGAAATGGCCGGCCTTCGGCGTCCACGTGCGCACGTTCGTGCCAGCGCCCGGCTGCATCAGATAGATCGCGCTCTGGCGGCCGAACTCGTGACGACGCCCCTGCGGCGGCAATTCCTTCTCGTGCGTGCCCCAGCCGAGCTCGGCCGGCTGACAGCCTTCGCTGACGAACCCGTCCACCGACCAGGTGTTCACGAACTCGTTGATCTTCTTCGGCGTGTTGGCGACCTGCGTGTCGCGCTCGGCGATGTGAATGACTTTCACGCTGAGCTTGGCCGCGAGCGCCGCCCACTCTTCGCGCGTGTTCGGGTTGCCTGCGTCAACGGACGTGTCGGCGGCGATATTCAGCAGCGCCTGCTTCACGAAGTGCGACACGAGGCCGGGGTTGGCACCGTGTGTGATCACGGCCGTCGGCCCGCCCTTCAGTCCGGCGCGCACCTCCAGCATCTGCTCGCGCAGCGCGTAATTGGTACGCAACGACGGCGGCACGTTCGGATCGGTGTAGCCGCCCGGCCACGGCTCGATGCACGTGTCGAGATACAGCGCGCCCTTTTCGTGCGCGAACTTGACCAGCGCGATGCTGGAAACATCGACCGAAAGGTTCAGCAGGAAGTCGCCCTTGCCGACCAGCGGCTCGAGCACCTGACGATAGTTCTCCTGCGTGAGCGGGTTGATGACGAACTTCACGCCGTACTCGGCGGCCTCCTGCTGCCCGAGATCCTCGGCTGTCACAATCGTGATGCGCTCCGGCGGGAGCGCGATGTGACGCAAGATGAGCGGCAAAACTCCCTGTCCGATGCTGCCGAAGCCGACCATCACCAGACGGCCGGGGAAATTGAAATGCACGGGATATTGGGACATGGCGCTCACTTGAGAAACCCACGGAGAATTAGGAACGTCGAACCTCGATTGCGAAAAGCTCGCTTCGGCGACGGCGCGAAGTTTACTGACTTTTGCCGCCGCGTCGACCGTAACGAAAATCGACGCCGATAAGTGCGCCAAGACAGCGCACTTTCAAGGGGCCGGCCGAGGAATTTTTATTCTTTTTCTTTCCAGTGCGGCGGATAGGTTTTTTCGTAGCCCGGCAGCGCTTCGACGCGCTTGATCCAGGCGGCGATGGCCGGGAAATTCGTGTCCAGCGGCAGCAGGCGCGCGCGCAGATCTTCAGCGTCGCGGCGCTCTAGCACGCGCAGCAACTGCTGGATCCCGGGGAACACGACGATGTCGGCGGCGGAGAATGCCTCACCGACCAGCCACGAGGACGTCGCCAGACGATTCTCGATGGTGCGCGCCTCGGCGATCACGAAGTTCAGCGCGCGCTCGATCTCCTCCATGTGCCCCTCCACGCCCTGGAACAGAATCGCGTAGATGAGCTTGGAGAGGTGGTCCTCGGCGTACGACTGGTACTCACAAATCACGCGCGTGATGGTGCCCTCTTCCTCGGCAGTCGCACCGAAGATAGGTATCTCGGGATATTTGCGGTCCAGGTAGCGCAGGATGGCGAGCGACTCGAACACCACATAATCGCCGTCCTTGAGCACCGGCACGCGCCCGCGCGGGTTCATTTGCAGCATCTGCGGCGAGCGGTGCTCCTGCTTGGAGAACTGCACCAGGTGCGAAACGTACGGCAGGCGCTTGTGCTCGAGCGCGAGCAGCGCGCGCCACGAATAAGGACTGCCGCTACCCCACCACAGTTCCAGTGCCATGAACTCGTCCCAGCAAAATGCAAGGTCGGGATTGTAACCAAGCTGGGCGCCGGGGCCAGCGTAGAATGACCGCCCCGGCCCACGGCCTCGCCACGCGCTTGCAGACGCCATGCACACCACACTCGTCAACGCCGGCACGCTCGCCGCGCATCTCACCGATCCACAGTGGTTGATCGTCGATTGTCGCTTCGATCTGACGCAGCCGGCGGCTGGCGAGGCAGCCTACGACGCCGGCCACATTCCAGGCGCGGTTTACGCCCATCTGGATCGCGACTTGTCGAGCCCGATCACGGCCACCACCGGCCGGCATCCGCTGCCGGATCCTGAACACTTTGCGCAGACGCTGAGCCGCTGGGGCGTCAGCGCCGACACACAAGTGATCGCGTATGACGCCGACAACGGCATGTATGCATCACGCCTGTGGTGGCTGCTGCGCTGGGTCGGTCATCGCGCAGTGGCAGTGCTCGATGGCGGCTTCAAGGCGTGGACCGCGGCGGGACACCCGGTGAGCACTGAAATTCCTGCACGCCAGCCCACTCGGTTTCGAGCGCAACCGAATCGCGAGCTGTGGCTCGACGCCGAGCAAGTGCAGGCGCGCGTGCAACAACCCGACTGGAGATTGCTCGATGCGCGGGCGCCCGAGCGCTTCCTGGGCAAAGTCGAGCCGCTCGACAAAGTCGCCGGTCACGTGCCAGGCGCTCACAATCATCCGTTCTCGACCAATCTGTCGAGCGAAGGCCGCTTCAGCGCGCCGGAAGATTTACGACGTCGCTATGAGCAGTCGCAGGCCGGCGTTGCCGACGATCACACCATTGCAATGTGCGGCTCCGGCGTGACTGCATGTCATCTGTTGCTGGCGATGGAAGTCGCAGGCAAGCCCGGTGCGCGCTTGTACGCGGGCTCATGGAGCGAATGGATCACAGATCCACGGCGAAGCGTTGCAACTACTGATTAATTGGCGCGCTTCTTTTTTTACTTTTTGCAGCAATCTGTTTCCGCTATCGTTCGCGCCTTTCTTACACAGGCCCCAACTTCCGAGGCCCGCGCACTTGGACTCCACCGCAAAAAAACCGCTGCCTTTAGGCGTTACCAACGGCTCCTGGGACACCGAGGATTCGCTCGACCTGTATCAGGTACCCGCCTGGGGCAAGCATTACTTCAGCATCAACGCCGCGGGCCACGTGGTGGTGCGGCCGGATGGCTCGCCCGAACGCGAGATCGATTTGTATGAAGTCGTCGAAGGACTGCGTCAGCGCGATCTGACCGCGCCGGTGGTGGTGCGCTTCTCCGACATCCTGCGCCATCGGCTCAGCCGGCTGCAGAAGGCGTTCGCGCAGGCGATCGCCGAGAACGACTACAAGAACCGCTACACCGCCGTGTTCCCCATCAAGGTGAATCAACAGCGCCTGGTGGTCGAAGAGGTGTATCGCTACGGCGATGAATTCGGCTTCGGCCTGGAAGCCGGCTCCAAGCCCGAGCTGCTGGCCGTGATGGCGCTGACCGAAAATGCTCCCGAGCAGCGCATGATCGTCTGCAACGGCTTCAAGGACGACAGCTACATCGAAGCGGTGATCCTCGCCACCAAGCTCGGCCGCACCATCATTCCGGTGATCGAGAATTTCGAGGAGCTGCAGCTGGTGCTGAAGCACGCCAAGAAATATCAGGTGCGGCCGCGCATCGGCGTGCGCGTGAAGCTGGCAAGCGAAGGCGCCGGCCGCTGGCGCGACTCGGCCGGCGAGAAATCCAAGTTCGGCCTGTTCGTCACCGAAATCCTCGAGCTGGTGCAGGTGCTCAAAGCCAATGACATGCTCGACTGCCTGGAGCTGGTGCACTGTCATGCGGGCAGCCAGCTGCATGACATTCGCCGGGTCAAGGACGCGATCAACGAGCTGGCGCACGTGTACGCCGAGCTGAAGCTGATGGGCGCCGGGCTGAAATACATCGACATCGGCGGCGGCCTCGGCATCGACTATGACGGCAGCGGCACCAACTTCGAATCGTCGATGAACTACACGATGAACGAGTACGCCAGCGACGTCGTATATCGCATCGGCAGCGTCTGCAACGCGCGCGGCATCGACCATCCCGTCATCGTCAGCGAGTCCGGCCGTGCCACAGCCGCGCATCACAGCGTGTTGGTGTTCAATGCGCTCGGCTCGTCGTGTTTGGATAAATTCCGCATCTCGGATCGACTCGAGGATGAATACAGCGGCAACAAGGACGAGCTGCCGCAGCCCGTGCTCGATCTGTTCGAAGCCTATCGCACGATCTCCGAGCGCCGTCTGGTCGAGTGCTATCACGACGCCCTGCAGGCGCGCGAACAGGCGCTGCAAATGTTCAACCTGGGCTTGTTGAGCCTGGAGTTCCGCGGCCTGATGGAGCGTTTGTATTGGGCGACCTGCGCCAAGATCCGCGATCACTGCCGCAGGCTGGACCGCGTGCCGGAGGAGCTGGAAGGCCTGGAGCTGATCCTTTCCGACACCTACTTTTGTAACTTCTCCGTGTTCCAGTCGCTGCCGGACAGCTGGGCCATCGGTCAGGTGTTTCCCATCATGCCCATCCACCGGCTCGATGAGAAACCGACACGCAATGCCGTGCTGGCCGATATCACCTGCGACTCGGACGGCAAGATCGACCGCTTCGTCAGCCAGCGCGAAGTCAAGCGCACGCTGGAGCTGCACGAGCTGAAGCCCGACGAGGAGTACTACCTCGCCACCTTCCTGGTCGGCGCGTACCAGGAAACGTTGGGCGATTTGCATAATCTGTTCGGCGATACGCACGTCGTACACATCCGCCTGCACGACGAGGGCGGCTGGTGGATCGAAGAGATCGTCAAAGGCGATACCGCCCGCCAGGTGCTCAGCTACATGGAGTACGACGTGGAACGGTTGTTTCCGCAATTCGCCCGGGACTGCGAGCGCGCGGTGCGCGAAGGCCGCATGACACTGGCCGAAAGCCAGGCGCTGCGCCGGTTCTACGAATCGGAGCTGAACGGCTACACGTATTTGGAAGGATGAACGTCACTCCCCGGCCAGGCGGCTCGCTTGGCCGGGACCCGCAAGGCCGGACCCGGCCCATCGCTGTTTCATTCGCAGCTGCAAAAAAATCGAAAAAAGCGTTTGTCAAGTAGGATCATTGCAGTGGACAAACGGCTGACGTAGTATCGGTCGCGGTCAGCTGAATACGCATTTCAACCTACAAGAGCGACCTTCGGACATACGCGCTTAATAGAGCTCGTCTCCCGCCACGCCCATTCCCATGGTTGATTGTCAGCGACCAAGACACGGCGATCGTACTTTCATCCGGAAGCCCATGAGCTTTGCGGAGGCGATCGTTTGGCTGCAACTTTTGTCTGGCCTCAAAGAGTGACTTCGATGACGACGATCTACGTTGGGAATCTGCCGTTCAGCGCCACTGAAACGGACGTTCGCTCCCTGTTCGAAAAACACGGCACGGTGCAATCGGTCAAGCTGATCAACGATCGCGAAACCGGGCGTCCGCGCGGCTTCGGCTTCGTGGAAATGCCCTCTGGCGATGCCCAGACCGCCATTCAGCACATGAATGGTTTCGACATGGGCGGTCGGCCGCTGCGTGTGAACGAAGCCCGCGAGCGCGAAGCCCGTCCGCCGCGGCAGAACGGCCGCTGGTAGCCAGCTCCGACAGCCTGCTGCAACCAGGCTGCCGTAACTGAACCAGTCCGTCAGCCCAGGCCGCGCTCCGCAGGGCGTGGCCCGGGCTGGTTTTGATTTGCCACTGCTCCATCCACTATCTTCGCGGCTCATCAGGTTGCGAGGAGAAGGAATGAGATTGCCCTGCGTCGCCCGGCCGTTCCACTGGCTCGTGCTGAGCGCGATGATCCTGACTGGCTGCGCGACGACGCCTGCCACCGATCCGGCCACCGACGCCGCACTCGATACCACCCTGCGAGGCGAGCACCGTGCCCTCGAGCATCGCGCGCGGGACAGCTACCGGCATCCCAAAGAGACATTGGAGTTCTTCGGCATCCGCCAGGACATGACCGTGGTCGAAGTGTGGCCGGGTGCCGGCTGGTACACCGAGATTCTTGCGCCCCTGTTGAAGGATCACGGCCAGCTGTACACCGCCCTGCTCGATCCCTCCTTGGGCGATTACGCCAAGGCCACGGTGGATAGCTATAAAGAAAAACTGCGAATGCGGCCGGACCTGTACGGCAAAGTGACCACGACCACTCTGGCCGCGCCGCCAGCGAAGAACGAGATCGCGCCCGCCGGCACGGCCGACCTGGTGCTGAGCTTCCGCAATCTGCACAACTGGATGATGTTTGGCTGGGAGCGCGACGCACTGGCTGCCATGCACAGCGCGCTCAAGCCAGGCGGCGTGCTCGGTGTCGTTGCACATCGGGGCGACCCGCAGCTGCCGCAGGATCCGAAGGCCGCCTCGGGGTATGTGAACGAGGACTATGCGATCCGGATGATCGAAGCCGCCGGCTTCCAGCTGGTCGCACGCTCGCAGATCAACGCCAATCCCAACGACACCAAGGATTACGAGAAAGGCGTGTGGACGCTGCCGCCCGGCTTCGCCGCCGGCGACGATGCGCGTTACAAACAAATCGGCGAGAGCGACCGCTTCACGCTGAAGTTTGTGAAGAAGGCGTCATGAAATCATTGGTCAGATCATGGCTGCTCGGCTGCCTGCTGTGCACGGTCGCCCACTCCGCCGAGGAGAAGCCCGCGCCCACGCCGGCACCCGCCACCATGGAGGGCTCCGAAACTCTGAAGCCCAAGGGCCGCCTGCGATTGCTCGGCAGCGAAGTGCCTCCGGGCACGCGTAAGAAGCTCACTTGGACCAGCGGCGCAGGCATGGAAGGTTTTGTATCGCCGGTGCCGGTGTTCGTGCTCAATGGCAAAGGCCCGGGACCGGTGTTGTGCCTGACCGCGGCAGTCCACGGCGATGAGTTGAACGGCATCGAAGTCGCGCGCCGCGTGCTCGATGACATCGACGTCGAAGAGTTGAATGGCGCGGTCATCGGCGTGCCCATCGTCAACGTCCAGGGCTTTTATCGGGGTGCCCGCTACCTGCCCGACCGCCGCGATCTGAATCGTTATTTCCCCGGCAACCCCAAAGGCAGCGCCGCCACGCGCATGGCGCATTCGTTCTTCACCGAGGTCGTGAAGCATTGCTCGGCGCTGATCGATCTGCACACCGGCTCGTTGAATCGCACCAACCTGCCCCAGGTGCGCGCCGATCTGCGCTTGCCGCAAGTGTCACGCATGACCAAAGCATTCGGCGCGACCGTCGTCCTGCACAGCGTCGGCGAGCGCGGCTCGCTACGACGGGCAGCGACCGAAGCCGGCATTCCTGCAGTGACATTCGAGATGGGCGAGCCGATGCGCGTGCAATCCGAACAGGTCGAGCATGGCGCGAAGGCGGTGGAAACATTGCTTTACTCGCTGCGTATGACCAAGCAACGCCGCTATTGGGGCGATCCGGAGCCGGTGTACTACGCGTCCAAGTGGGTGCGCGTCGATCACGGCGGCATCCTGTTCTCCGACGTGGCCCTCGGCGAGCGGGTCAGCGAAGGCGAGTTGCTGGGCGTCGTGACCGATCCGATCTCGAGCCAACAGCACCGCATCTACGCGCCCACCAGCGGTCGCGTGCTCGGCATGGCCTTGAATCAGGTCGTGCTGCCGGGCTTCGCCGCCTATCGCATTGGCACTGCCACTACGCCGTCGAAGATGTCCAAGCAGTCCGCCGAAGATGCGGCCGAGGAGGACGAGTCGGCGCCCCCCATCGAAGAAGCCGATTCACCACCGGGATGAGTCTATGAGCAGCGCAAAGATCACCCCCGTTTTCACCGGCCGTGTCATCCAGGTAAACGTCGAGGTCGTGCAGCTGCCCAACGGGCACGTCGCGACGCTCGACATAGTGCATCACCCCGGGGGCGCTGCCGTGGTCGCGCTCGACGATGCCGGTCGCGTTTGCCTCGTGCGGCAATACCGTCACGCGGCCAATGGCTACATCTGGGAGTTCCCCGCCGGCAAGATCGATCACAAGGAGCCGCCGCTGCAGACCGCGCAGCGCGAGCTAGAAGAGGAAGCCGGTCGTCGTGCACGCGAGTGGCGGAGCCTTGGCGAGTATCTGTCTTCCCCCGGCATCCTGACCGAAGTGGTCCATCTGTTTCTCGCCACCGGGCTCACCGAAGTCACCCACCAGCTGGAAGCGGGCGAAGTCCTCGAAGCGCATTGGCTACCGTTCGAGCAAGTCATGCAGATGGCGCACTCGGGCGAGCTGCGCGATGGCAAGACGCTGGCGGCGCTGCTGCGCGCAGCTCCTTATGTGCAACCCCCGACACCGTAAGGTGGCTTCGTCACAGGCAACTGTCGGTATTTTTAGCGCTTCGGTGCCATTGTCGAAGCGCGTGACACTCGGCTGTTCGCATCCGGCACTCACATCACACTTTTACAACTTGCCCGCATTGCCGCGAAGCAATTCAATAGCGCCACACATCCAAAGGGATGAGCGGATGTGGAATCTCAATAGGTCCTATGGGTGCCGCCCATAGCGATGACACGGAGAACCGGGCGTTGAATGACGATTTGAAGAAACTGGGTTACCGCCTGCGGCCGCGCGTGGTCGAGCCACAGCAGCCGGGCCGCATCGCCTTCGACGAGCGAGGCAATGCCGTTTATGAGTGGAATGACGATCGCTTCAGCGCAGACGGCGAAGCGGGCGAGCGCGCCCGTCGCAAAGCTCTCGATCACCCGGGCTTGTCGTTCGTCGAGGAAGAGCAGCCGACCAACACGCCCATCCAGAACAACGCCAGGGGCACGCGCATCGGCTACAACCCCTACGAGAGCGGGCTGCTGAAGCGCAAGGCGGCCGCGCCGAAACGCGACCTGCGCGAGCTGTCGAAGTGGATCGAAATGAAAAAGCGCGTTGGCGAGAAGAACCGCGGCGAGTGAATCTCAGACCGCGAGCTGCCTGATCTTTTCCTGGTGACCGCAGCGGAAGAAGCGACGCAGCTCGGCGAGCCACTTCTCCGGCTGCGAGCGTCGCGACTGCAGATAGCGCTGGTCCAGTGACCGGCAGTACCGGGCCGCGTGCCGATTCGCCTCTTCGTAGCGGCGCCGGCTGATCTCATCCAGCTGCGGCAGGAAACTCACTCCGCCGAACATTCTGGCGTGCAATGAGCTCGGGAAAGCGCCTGCGCGCTGCCGGGTGATCAATGCGAGCGCGGTGGCGTACTTGTCCACCTCGGCCTGCAGCTCCAGCTCGAGCAACGACACCGGCCGGCCGCGCGCCAGACTCCAGATCAAGTAATGGAAATGACTGACGCCCTCGAGCGCCGTGCAGAAGTCATGCAGGTTGCGCTCGTCGAGCGCGTCCAGTGGATCGCGACGCTCCAGGCGTTCGATGACGCGCTCATCGATGAATAGACCGATACGGACGCCACCATCTTCCTGCACCACGAATACCTGCTCGTCGCTGAGCGGGCCGCTTTGATCGCCGACCACTTCGCGCAGCCGTTGCGGATCCGAAATCAGGAAATCCTCGGCGTCGTGTTCGACGGGTGCATCGTACAGTCGGGTCAGGAGCGACTGCATCCGACGCAGCAGCATGTCAGTGCTCCTTTCTCCCGGCATTCACCGGCGCGACACCGAGCCGCTGCAAGATCGCGAACGCGCGCGGGCTGCCGGTCTTCAGCCAGATCTCGTACAAGCGCAGGATGTCCTTATCGGTGTGCTGGTAAGCCATCTCGGCCACATCGTTGAGCACATCGACCAGCTGCTGAAACTTTCGCGCCAGCTCCAGGAACACCGCGGCGAATGCCTGGCCGCGAATCGAGTAGCGCATATTCTCGGCGAGCGTGCCGTAAGCGCGACCGCCCATGGCGATGTGGTAATCGATGTCGACGAGCTTGCGAGCGAAGCTTTGCGCGAAGAAACCGGCGATGAACAAAGAAACATCGCCCAGCCGGCGCAACGCTTCATCCCGCTGCTGGCTGGACTGCGCGGCCGACGCATCCGCCAGCATATGCGCCAGCGGCTTGAGGCGCACACCCTCGGGAGTGCGTTCGTAAAGCTCCTCGGAGCGCGCAAACACGGTCAGCACGTTTACGACGTAGTGCTCGGTGTGATCGTCGACAGCCACGCGCTGATTGCGGAGCGCCTTCTGCACCGAATCGTGGAAGAACTCGCGCAGATTGGGAACCGCAACGACCGTTCCAGAGCCATCGTCACTCATCGCCAGGCACCTCGTGCATGACTACTTGTACCAAGACATCGGCAAGCTTCGTCGAGAATTAAATCCTCAAGTCTTTGATACGGTTCCCGTCGGCAGTTTCGCTATCAGTCCTACCATGAATGTGGCGTCGGCGCGGTAAGAAAGTTCCCTTAGCACTCAACCGCAATGTTTGCTAATCAACCTCGAGGCGCCGGGACCGGCTATTTCGCCAGCTGACTGAGGCTCAGGCCGACCACCAGCGAGCCGATCGGCTTGCCACTATCGAGCACGGGCACCGCGACCTGCAGCTGCTGCAAGCCGGAGGACTCATCGACTTCGACATCGCCCTGCCAGGTCTTGCCGCTCATCGGCTGCTCGTGCTTGGGCTTGTCTTTGTGACTCCAATTGGTCGGCTTGCCGAGAAACGCGACCTTGCCGCCGTCCGCACCCGACAGAAACGCTTCCGACACCCCATCGCCGCGTCTGGTCTTGAGCACTTGCGCCGCCGGTGTCTTGGTGAGGCCGCGCACGAAGGGATCGATGACGCTGGTGTTGGTCCACCTGGCCTGATCCATCGCCGCCGCCTCCGGCGACTTGCTGGCGTTGTACTCCTTCACTGCCGCGACGATGACGGGATCGGCGGCCCACGTTCGCAATTCCTTGATCTTTGCAGTCACGCTCGGCTGCAGCGCCGGATCCAGCGGCGCCGCCGCGGCCACTTGTGACAAACAAAGCAACGTCGCCAGTAGCGAGCCGCCGAACACTTTGACGTTGATCATTTCCATGAGCCTCTCGGATACGCCTGGTTAGAATCGAGTATTGAAATCGAGCATCAGACGATCGAAATCGTGTCGGGTGCCGACTTCCCTGTTGTTGACGTTCTTGAAATACGTGGCGTTCAACACCCAGTTTCTGGTCGGCGCATAGCCGGTGCGAAATACCCAGCCATCGGCATCCGACAGGCCCGCGCCGAAGTCGGAATCGATGTGCTGAGCGAACAGCGCATCTTTTTCGATCAGCTGATAGGCGAGACCGGTTTCCCAGGTGCCCGGATTCGACGCCTTGCCGACCATCGTGCCCATGCTGTACGCCGTGTCGAATTCGGCATCGAGATTGCGCGCGACATCGGCCCACACTTGCAGCGGCAGTGCGCCCAGCCTGGTGTTGTATTCCGCCATGAGGCTCACGACCTGGAAGTCATAAGCCAGACCGCCGGTGCTGGTCAGCGAGTTGCCGTTCGCGGCATTGTTATAAAACGGACGACGGCCTTGGGCCGCGGCAAGATCGTAGTACGACGCCGCGATCACCAAAGTGTTGCCGCCCAAATCGAAACGATTGCCCAACTGCAGACCGTACATCTTCGTGTCGGTCGACGTGGTCGTGGTGGCCGTGGACTGCACGTTCTCGTCGAGCCAATAGCTCCAGGCCGAGCCGAACATCGAGCCGAGGCGGTAGGTCAGCGCAACGCCTTCGGGATTGATGTCGTTGTCCCAGAACAGGCTCTGGCCGGGGCGCACGAACGGCATTCGCATCTTGCCGGCGATGAAATGCGCGTTGTCGGCAAACGTCCAGTCGAAATAAGCCAGATCCAGATACAACGACTTGCGGGAGAACGAGCCGTCGAGCTGCACGTTCGCGCCGCGCGGATTGCCGGGAGCGGAAGAGGTCGCGAAGACGATACCCGCGACGATGCTGTCGTTGATTTTGGCATCCACACCGAGGCGCGCCCGGAGGAGATCTTCCTCGCGTCTGGCGCTCGCACCGTCATCGTCCGTCTGTTGATGACGATAACGAACATCGCCCTTGAACACGACGCGGTTCGGCCCGTCGACGGCTTTCACGGCAGGCACGGACGGCAGCATATCGGCGCTGCGCGCGACTTGTTTGCTCACCTGTTCGGTCTGGGCCCTGAGCCGATCGTTCTGCGCCTTGAGCGCATCGTTTTCGGCTTCGAGCCTGTCGACTCGCTGCATCAAATTTTGCAACTGCGAACGGATCTGCGCGAGCTCGTCATCCGAGGCCGCGTGCGCCGCCGAGCCCAAGCTCAGGGCGGCAGCAACGGCGGCCCCGAGGAGCGGATTCTTCAAGAGGTTCTCCGGTAAGGACCCTATATCGGTGCGTCGCACCGATGTCACATCCGGGTCACACGATTGCAACAATTGGGCATGGTTACCGGCCTGCGGCACTGCCGTCATGCGACTTCGCCTGATGCCCCCCTACGGCCGGACCCGGCAGTTGTGGTTATGTGAATTGGCTCCCAGGCGAGCTGTGACGAGCATCAAAAAGCAAAAACCCCGCGGTATTGCTACCGCGGGGTCTTTGACTTGCACTCAACGAAACTGGGCGAAGCTAGCTTCGTTGTTGGCGCCGCTTACCAGCGGCCGCCACCGCCGCCGCCGCCGCCCGGACCACGGGGGCCACGGCCGCCGCCGCCACCGCCACCCTGGCGCTCCTGCGCTTCATTGACGCGCAGAGGACGACCACCCATGTCCTTACCGTTCAACGATTGAATAGCGCGCTGTGCGTCGGCACGCGGCATTTCCACGAAGCCGAAGCCGCGAGGACGGCCGGTTTCACGGTCGTTGATCAGGGCCACGGACTCCACAGTGCCGTGCTGTTCGAACATCTGGCGAACCTGATCCTCATTTGCCGAGAACGGCAGGTTACCCACATAGATCTTTGTCATAGCGATACAGTCTCTCTGAAAAAGCCTCGAGCGCGATCCCCCTGCTGGGAAATATCATCACTGCGAGGCCTGGTTACATACGGGCTCCGCCCCTGCACTCCCCAGTCAGTTCCAGACTTGAAGTTATGCGGTTTAGGTCCCAGGCCTACGTTCGCGGTCTCGTCGGATTTTTCAGAAGTTGGCCGAAAAGAGGGTCGTCAATGACCCGGCTGGCCAAGCCAGAGAAAAAAGCGGGCAAAGGCACAACGAACGGCGCGGAATGTACGCCAATAAAAGAGTCAAGGCAATCGGCGACAAAGGCCATAGGTCCTTGAAAATAGGGATACAACGGCGAATGTATCCGGTGCGCAGCGCACCTACTGCGCTGTCTCATGGCGCACCCTTGTCACGACTGCAGCCCCAACAGCGTGCCGAGCTCGTGCAAGGTTCGCACTGTATGCACCGGTTCGCCGAATTCGGCCGACCACTGGAACTCGCCCCGGTTGATCCATACCGGGTGCATGCCGGCGGCCCGGGCGCCCACCACGTCCAGCGCCGGATCGTCACCCACATACACAACCTGTTGGGGTGTCAGGCCCGTTCCTTCAATTACCTTGTGGAATAGCAACGGATCGGGCTTGAGCGCACCCACGTCGCGAGCGCCCAGACTGCGCTCGAAATAATGCGCCAGACCGATGCGTTTTAGATCGGCGTTGCCGTTACTGGCGGTAAACAGACGGAAGCGCGGCTTGAGCCAGTCCAGGCCCGGCAGCACGTCCTCGTACAGCACTACTTCGTTGCGTACCTGGTTGAAGGCCTCGAACGCCTGGTCGGCCATGGCCTCGGCGTACCCGAACTCCCGGGCATGATCGGCCAGTGTCTGCCGACGCAAAAAAGTGAAGTCATGCGCCATTTGCGGGTACGCCCGCGCAGTCTCCTGGCGGGCTTTGCGCAGCATCTCGACCGTCATGGCGGCAGTCACGCGCGGGTACCGGAGGGAAAGAAAATCGTACATAGCCTGCTCGGCGCGCTCGATCACCGGCATCACGTCCCAGAACGTGTTGTCCAGATCGAAGCAGACGGCGCGAACGGTCGACAGGTCGCCGGCCGTCATGCCGCCTCCCCGCGAACCGCCGCAAGGCCACGCTCCAGATCGGCTTGCAGATCGCGCACGTCTTCCAGGCCGACCGAGATCCGCAACAAACCTTCGGTGATACCGGCGCGCTCGCGCTCGGCAGGACTGATGCGCGAATGCGTCGTCGTCGCCGGATGAGTGATGGTGCTCTTGGTGTCGCCGAGATTGGCGGTGATGGACAGCAATTTTGTCGCATCGACGAACGCCCAGGCGCCCTTGCGGCCCTGCTCCACGTCGAAGGCGATGATGCCGCCGAACCCGCTCTGCTGACGCTTGGCCAGCGCGTGTTGCGGATGCGACTCCAAGCCCGCGTAGTGGACCTTACTGACCCCCGGCTGCACTTCCAGCCAGCGTGCCAATTGCAACGCCGCCGCCGAATGCGCGCGCATGCGCAGCTCCAACGTTTCCAAACCTTTCAGGAACACCCAGGCATTGAACGGGCTCATGCTCGGCCCAGTGGTGCGCAGGAAGCCGAACACCTCCTTGCCGACCAGCTGCTCGTCGCCGAGCACCGCACCGCCCACACAGCGCCCCTGACCATCCAGATATTTGGTGGCCGAGTGAATCACCAGATCCGCGCCCAGCTCGAACGGCTTCTGCAATGCCGGCGTGCAGAAACAGTTGTCGACGATCAACAACACGCCGCGCTCGTGCGCGATGTCGGCAATGCCACGAATGTCGGCGATCGCCGAGAGCGGGTTCGACGGCGTTTCCAGAAAGAACAATTTGGTGTTGCTCTTGATGGCACTGCGCCACGCCTCGTTGTCGTCGGGGCGCACATACGTCACCTCGACGCCGAACTTCACCAGATAACGATTGATCAGCGCGATCGTCGAACCGAACACGCTGTCGGAACAAACGATGTGATCTCCGGCCTTCATCAAGCTCATGCAGGTCGCCAGAATGGCCGCCATGCCCGACCCGGTCGCGACACATGACGCCGCGCCTTCCATCGCCGCCAGCCGCTCCTCGAAACACCGCACGGTCGGATTGGTGAAGCGCGAATAGATATTGCCCTTCACGCTCTCGTCGAAACGCGCGGCGGCATCGGCAGCGCTCGCGAACACATAACTCGACGTAGTGAAGATGGGCTCGGCGTGCTCGCCTTCGTGGGTACGGCTCTGGCCGGCGCGAACCGCGAGCGTGGCTAAGTGATGTTCAGACATAGTCAACGAGGGTTTAATAAATCTCGGTGGACGGAGCGCGGGGGCGTGCCGCATCCTGCGCGGCTGCCGCCAAACCGCCATTCTGACCAGTCACCCCTCATTAGTCATTACTCACGTCCATGCTTACTTTAGTCATTGGCAACAAGCATTTGTCGTCCTGGTCGCTGCGCCCCTGGCTGGTGCTGAAACACTTCGGCCTGCCGTTCCAGGAGGTGAAGCTGCCGCTGGACACGCCGGCATTCCATCGCGACATCGTCAAGTATTCGCCGACGCGGCGTGTGCCCATGCTGATCGACGGCGAGCTGAAGATCTGGGACTCGCTGGCCATCGCCGAGTACCTCAACGAGAAAGTACAGGGTCGTGCCTGGCCCGCTGACGCCAGTGCTCGAGCGCTGGCTCGCGCAGTCAGCGCGGAAATGCATTCAGGCTTCGCGGCCTTGCGCACTCACTGGCCGATGCAAGCGATCGGCCACTCGACCGTGCAGCTGCCTCCGCAAGGCATGGCGGATGTGGAGCGCGTTCAGCAGCTGTGGCACGAGCACCGCTCGCAATATGTGCAACGTGGGCCGTGGCTGTTCGGCGAGTACTCGATCGCCGATGCGATGTACGCGCCAGTCGCCCTGCGCTTCCATCATTACGGCGCGCAGCTCTCCAGCCCGATCGTCGCGGCGTACCAGCAACAACTCCTCCAGGATCCGCACGTGCAGGAGTGGGTCGCCGAGGCCCAGGTGGAAGTGGACACCGGCTACGGCACTTAACCGAGTCGGTAAATAACGCTCACCTCGCGGCGCCGATCACGACAAAACATTGCGGCGGTGATTGCAGAATGGCATTTAACGAAAGAATGCCTAGAATCGAGCGCTCGACTCGCTTTCAAGCAGGAAGGCTATGCGTTGGGCATCCGCCGTCGACACAGATAATTCACTGCGCGCCGCAGTGGAGCATGCCGCTGAGACCGTGTTCCTCGGTCTGGGTCGTCAGGAGCCGGATCTGGCCATCGCGTTCGTCAGTGCCGAGCACGCAGCGCACTTCGATGCCGTGCCGGCGCTGCTCCAGCGCGAGTTCGAGAACGTCTTCATCTTCGGCTGCTGCGGCGGCGGCGTGATCGGCGGCGGCCGCGAGATCGAGGATCGTCCCGCTTTTTCATTGACGGGCGCAGTGTTGCCGGGCGTGCGCCTGAAGGGGACGCATCTCGACGCGGCCCAAGTGCCCCCGGTGTACGCCGAGGCGCGCGCGTGGGAAGACGCGTTGCGCATCACCGCCAGCCAGCAACCCTCCTTCCTGCTGCTCGCGGATCCTTTCAGCTTCGAGGCCGAGACCTTCATCCGTGGTTTGGACCGGATCTATCCGCTCGCGCCGAAGATCGGCGGCCTGGCGAGTGGCGCGCGGCAAGTCGGCGGCACCGCACTGTATTTGGGGAATCAGGTCTATCACTCCGGCTGCATCGCGCTGGCCCTGACCGGCAACATCGACATCGACATGGTGGTCGCGCAGGGCTGCCGGGCGATCGGCGATCCGATGTTCGTCACCTCGGCGCACGAGAATCTGGTCCGCGAGCTCGATGGCCGCTCGCCCCGCGATGTGCTGTCCGCGCTGTTCGAGCGCCTGCCGGCGGCCGATCGGGAGTTGTTCAGTCAATCGCTGCACCTGGGCATCGCGATGCGCACCGACGCGAGCGAGTTCACGCCCGGCGACTTTCTGATCCGCGGCATCCTGGGCATGGATCCGCAAAGTGGCGCGCTGTGGGTCAGTGCCAATGTCCCGTCGAACAGCGTCGTGCAATTCCATCTGCGCGATGCCGCCACATCCGCGATCGACCTGGAGCGCACGCTGACGGCTTACCGGGCCGCGCATGCGGTCTCAGCCGATGCCGGCGCGCTGCTGTTCTCCTGCCACGGCCGCGGCATTGGCCTGTACGGTCAGGCGGATCACGACAGCAATGCGTTCCGGCGCCTGGTCGCCGACCTGCCCATTGGTGGCTTTTTCTGCGACGGTGAATTCGGGCCGATCCAGAATTCCACCTTCCTGCACAGCTACACCAGCGCCTTCGCCGTCATCCACGAGAAGAAATAGGCGTCGGCAATTATACTGCCGCCCTTTCTGACGGACCGGAGTCCCTTGATGCGTCAGTCGCTGGCCCCTGCCGCCTGTGTGTTGTCTGCTTGTTTGTCGATGCCGCTCGGCGCGATTGCAGCTCCACATCCTTTCAACGTCGAAGACCTGGTCAACATGCAGCGCGTGTCCGACCCGGTGCTCTCGCCCGATGGCCGCACGGTGGTTTACACGGTGCGTGAAACCGACCTGGCGGCGAATCGCGGCCGCACCGATCTGTGGTCGCTCGATCTGGCAACCAAAGGTGCACAGCCGCGCCGGCTCACCACCGATCCGGAAAACGACAGCTCGCCCGAATGGACCGCCGACGGCCGCGAGATTTATTTCCTGTCCTCGCGCAGCGGCTCCAGTCAGGTATGGCGCCTGCCCGCAAGCGGCGGCGAAGCAATGCAGGTCACGAGCCTGCCGCTGGATGTCGGCACGTTTCGCCTGGCCAGCAATGCCGGCCGTCTCGCCGTGACCCTGGAAGTGTTCCCCGACTGCGATCAGCTGTCGTGCACGGTCGACCGGCTCGAGCAGGCCAAGCACCCGAAGGACAGCGGCGAGGCTTACGAGCGCATCTTCGTGCGCCATTGGGATACCTGGGCCGACGGCCGCATCTCGCAATTGTTCGTCCTGCAGTTGAGCAATGGCGTTGCCTCCGAGCCGGTGTCGGTGAGCAAATCGCTCGACGCCGACGTGCCGTCCAAGCCGTTCGGTGACGCCAGCGAATATACGTTCTCGCCGGACGGCTCCAGGCTGGTGTTCGCGACGCGCATCAAAGGCAAGTCCGAGCCCTGGTCGACCAACTTCGATTTGTATGAAGTCGGCGCCGATGGCAACGGCCTGCGCAACCTGACTGAAGACAATCCTGCCTGGGACACGCAGCCGGTGTTCTCGCGCGATGGCAGCCAGCTCGCATGGCGCGCGATGACCCGACCCGGCTTCGAGGCGGATCGTTTCCACATCATGGTCATGGATATGAAGAGCGGTAAGCGGCGCGCTCTCACCCAGGACTGGGATCGCTCGGTGGATGCCCTGGCGTTCGCCAAAGACGGCCGCACGTTGTATGTGACCACCGATCATTTCGGCCAGCATCCGCTGTGGTCGGTCGACGTGAAGAGCGGCAAGCCGACCATGCTGACCGGCCCGGGCCGGGTCGAAGCCTTCAGCGTCGGCGACAAAGAGATCGTGATGGCAACCTCATCGCTGAAGTCTCCGGCCGAGCTGCAGGCGCTGACCATCAAAGGCAGCGATCTGCGCACCCTGCCTCGCATGAACGAGGCGGCGCTGGCGGAAATCAGATTCGGCGAGCCCGAGCAGTTCACGTTCGCCGGCGCCGACGGCGCGACGGTGTATGGCTACGTGATGAAGCCCGCCGACTTCAAACCGGGCACGAAATATCCGGTCGCCTTCATCATCCACGGCGGCCCGCAGGGCTCGTTCTCCAATTCCTGGAGCTATCGCTGGAATCCGCAGACCTATGCGGGCGCGGGCTACGCGTCGGTGTTCATCGATTTCCACGGCTCGACCGGCTACGGCCAGGCGTTCACCGATTCGATCAGTCAGGACTGGGGCGGCAAGCCGCTGGAAGATTTGCAGAAGGGTCTGGCCGCTGCGCTCCAGAACTATCCGTGGCTGGATGGCGCACGCACCTGCGCGCTGGGCGCGTCGTACGGCGGTTACATGGTCAACTGGATCGCCGGCAACTGGTCTGAGCCGTTCAAATGCCTGGTGAATCACGACGGCGTCTTCGACTCCCGCGGCATGTCCTACTCCACCGAGGAGCTGTGGTTCACGGAATGGGAGCAAGGCGGGATTGCCTGGGAAGTGCCGGAGAACGTCGAGAAGTTCAACCCGGTGAATCATGTCGCGAACTGGGACAAGCCCATGCTCGTCATCCACGGTGTGCGTGACTATCGCATCCCGTATGCGCAAGGGCTCTCGACCTTCACGGCCCTGCAGCGCAAGGGCATTCCCAGCCGCCTGCTGATATTCCCGGACGAGAACCATTGGGTGCTCAAGCCGAACAACAGCATCCGCTGGCACCACGAGGTGGAGCAGTGGCTGAATCAGTGGACCGGCAAGAGCACCGAGTAAAACGACTCTGCTGAGATCTTCAGGAGGCCCGCGGCAACGCGGGCCTTTTCATTTGGGCAACTATTCTTCGTCGGCGCGCCAGGCCGCTTGATAGTTGTTGCCCACGCGGATGATCTGTTCCAGCAATGCCGGATACTCGATGCCGGCGGCGAGCGCCGAATCGGCGAAGTCTTCCTGGCGGCTGATGTTCGGATTGCAGTTGGCTTCGAGCACGAACACGCTGCCGTCCGGGCGCATCCGAAAGTCCATGCGCGCATAACCGCTGAGATACAGCGACCGGAAGATACGCTTGGATAACTTATCCAGATAAGCGGCACAGCCCTCGGGGAGGTTCTGCGCGGCGCCGGTGCGGATGCCATGTTTTTTCTGGTAGCGGCGATCCCATTTCACCTTGCGGGTCGCGATGCCGGCCATCACATCCGGCAGCGTGCCGAAATCCATTTCCCAGACCGGGAAGGTCCGCAGCCGGTCGTTGCCGAGCACCCCGACGTACAGCTCGCGGCCTTCGATGTATTCCTCGATCAACGCGTCCGAGCTGGTCTGCTCGTGGATGAACTCGATGCGCTCTTTCAACTTGTCCGCATCCGCCACCACCGACGCTTGTGAGATGCCGAGCGACGCGTCCTCGGTCACCGACTTCACGAACAACGGAAATTTCAGCTTGCGCGGCAGCCGGTAACGCTGCCCTTTCTTGATGACTGCGAAGCCCGGGGTGGGAATGCGGTGATAGGAAAGAATCTGTTTGGAGAGCGCCTTGTCGCGCGAGATCATCATGCCGCGGGGATTGCAGCCCGTGTACGGCAGCTTCATCAGTTCCAGGAACGCAACCACGTACTGGTCGTATGTGACGATGCCCTGGAATTCCTCGAGCAGATTGAACGCCACGTCGGGCTTCCAATCGGTGATGGTGGTGCGCAGCTCGGAGAGGTTGTCGCCCAGACCGAGCGCCTTCACCTCATGACCGGCCTTCTCCAGCGCCGCCTTCACATCGTATTCCGTCCTGAATTCGTCGATTTCCTTGTCACTGAGGCCCTTGAGGCTCGCCGGCGGCACGAGACTCTCATGCATCAGTACCAGGACCCGACTTGGCTTCATAGGGTGTAGCGTTCGCGGTCGCGCCGCAGGATGTCGATCAAGATTCGCTCCAGTACGCCCAGCAACGCGCGCTTGGCCTCGCGCTTGGAAGTATCAACCACCAGATCCAGCTCTCGGCAGCGTGCAATCACCGTCCTCAGCACATGATGCACGAGATAAGGGTACAACCGCGAGCGCCGCATCAACCAACGTTCCAATTCCGGCCGACTCTGACGCACGAACGTGCTCGCTCGTATGCGCCGGCGCCCCTTGTGATGTTTGCCGAAGACGCGCTTGAGCCGCAAGTCATAGGCATCGGGCGTATCGAACGCATAACGGGCGCGTTTGGCGCGATAGTGCTCGGCGAGCGTCGTCTTGTTCTTGCTGATAGGCTCGATCAGCTTGCGATTCATCACGTGCGGCAACGTACCGGACAGCTCGCCCATCAGCCGGTCCACGTATTCCAGCTTCGCGAGCGCTGGCAAGCCCTGATAGTCACGCCGCCAGCGCGCCTTGGGCTGCATCCACACCGCGAAAGTCTCGGCCCAGTCCTCGGTTGGATGGCTCTGCGCGTACCAGTGGCCCAGATGTAGTACGAAATCACGACTCGCCGGCCGCGGCCGGTAAACGTTTGGATAGGGCCGATCCGGATCGCCGAAGGTCTCGCGCCATTCTTTGCGACGGCGGATGCGATAGGCGTTGTCGAGCGCATGCGCGAACTCGTGGCGCATGATGCGGGTCAGCCAGTTGGAATTGCCGCCCTCCACCTCGTCCATCATCTTGCGTTCCAGGCGCATCAGCCGCGGATGCGCCATATAGAACGCGACGGCGATGCCGGGCACGCCATCGGGAGAGAACCATTCTTCGGACAGCCACACGTGCGGCGCGAACAGGATGCCGCGGCGTTTGAGATCGCGCCGGATCTCGCGAATGTGGCCATCGATGACCGTGTGCCGCAGCGTCAGGCGCAAATCACAGAAGCGCTGCTGTAACAACTCCTCATCGCTCAGGCGCGTCCAGGCCGGTTCGCGAGGACGCACTCGACGACGGACCGCAGCTCGCTTGTTCCGAGTCGCCATCGCTCAATGCATCAAATGGCGAGCCAGGGAGCGCAACACAGCTTCTTCGGGCAACTGCCGCTGCAGTTCAGGGGAGATGGCGTCGCTACCCTGATAGGCACCGCAAAGGGCACCACACAGCGCGGCCGCCGACGGCGCCGCTCGCGACGAAGTAAGCACGCGGATCAACGCATCATGCAGTGTCTTGGCAGTGGCAAAGCCGTCCAATGCCACGCATGTTACTGAGAGTGCATCACTCGCATCGGCGCAGGGCTTTGCGCCACGCCCTTCGAGCAACTGTTTGACTGGCGCCTTGAGCTGGCGCTGACGGACCAGCTGCATTGCCGGCCCGCCGAAGCTCAGCAATGTTTGTTTTTCGACGCCCGCGAACGCATCGACGAACAGCGCGGCCCAGACGCGGCACAGATCGAGCACGACTGGCGACTGCTGTGTCGTGCGCGACGCTTCGACCGCAGCCTCGATCGCCGCTTGAGCATCCCCGCGAAGAAACATCGCAACTACCAGCGTGCGCGGCAGAGAGTGCGGATCCAGATTGGCCGGATCATGCGAGCCCGCCAGCTTCTTTCTCGACCATTGCCAACCGGCCAGCGCCCGCCGCACATCCTGCGGCACGCCGATATTGCCGACGCTCTGACTCCAGGCGAGATAGCGCCGCATCTGGTCGTCCGAATCGTTGATGCCGCAGGCCAGGAGACTCTCGGCCAACGCGCGAGTCATGGCCGTGCTCGCGCCGGTGCTGAGGGTGCTCAGGCCGCCGCCAGCGACCAGCGTGGCGGCGTCGAAATTGCTGTTCGCAACCATGCTGCCCAGCGCGTCGCCAAGCGCCAGACCGACGATGCTGGCTTCGTAACGTGCCTGCACATCGACCGCGCTGCCCGGCACCGCCGACTCCCGCCAGCGACGCACGAATTCGATTTGTTCGTCGGTCTCGGGAATGCTCGGCCAGCGGCGCGACCGGCCGCTCTGTTGCCACAGATCCTGCAGTCGATCGAGCGCGTCCTCGCTGCCCAAGCCACTGCGGACCAGATGGCAGCCTACCGTGGTGCCAGTGCGACCGATGCCGGCCCGGCAGTGGACATAAACGCAACGGCCGGCAGCCAGCTCCCCGTCGAGGTAATCCAGAATCCGCACCATGTCGGCGGGCGACTCGGGCAAGCCATGATCGAGCACCGGCAGGCGTCGATAACGGATGTGCTGCTCACTGAGCTCGGCCAGCAACGGATCGTAGGCGGGCATTTCGCCCTCCTCGGTCAAGTCGAGGAAGCTGTTGACGCCCCCGTGCAGCAGCTTCTGTACGCGTTCGGTCGCCTCGGCGCGCGACATCGAGCCCGGATACTCACCGGCGAGCAGCTGCCCTGGGCGCACCCAATAGCTGTTCGGGATCGGCACCGAGGTGACGCCGACGGTGAATGGATCGGTACTCATGGCGGCAATGATAAGGGATGCAGTCGGCATAAACCCGCACGCCGGGCAGTGCGTTCCACCTATTACACGGGTCCCCCAGGAGGGCGGGCTACCGCTCTTGACTTGGCCCCCACCGCCGCCAATTCTGGCAGACCGCTACCCGAGGACTCCGCCATGCAAAAGCTCAACGAACCGGCCGCCACCTCCGCCAGCGGCTATGACCTGCGCCCGCTGGGCAAGGCCGAGCGCGAACGGCTCGCCGCCTCGCTGACCCCGGAAGAGCGCCACATCATTCTGGATCACGGCACCGAGCGGCCGTTCTGCGGCACGTTGCTGAACAACAAGCAGTCGGGGCTGTATGCGTGCCGGCTGTGCGGGCTGCCGCTGTTCCAGGCCAATGCCAAGTTCGAGTCCGGCACCGGCTGGCCGAGCTTCTACCAGCCGTTCGATCCCGAGCACATCACCGAGCTGCGCGATATCAGCCACGGCATGATCCGCACCGAGATCCGCTGCCGCCGCTGCGACGGCCACCTCGGGCATGTGTTCCCGGACGGCCCGCCGCCGACCCATCAGCGTTATTGCCTGAACTCAGCGTCGATGCAGTTCTATCCGGAAGGTCAGCAGCCGGAGCAGCACACGGCCGCCTGAGGCCGGTCCTGCGTCTTCAGCCCGAGGGCGAGATCAGGTCTCGCCCTCGTGATCGTGACTGCCATGGGATTTGGCGGTAATGCGATCGAGCACGCCCATCATCACGGCTGACACTACGAACGTCAGATGGATGATGACGTACCACATCAACGTGTTGCCTCTCTCGGCAAGCGTCGGTGTCTCCATGAAGGCACGCAACAAATGAATCGATGAGATGGCGACAATGGACGATGCCACTTTCAGCTTGAGGGAATTGGCGTCGAGCTTGCCGAGCCAGCTCAACTTTTCGGCGCCCTCTTCCACATCCAGCTGCGATACGAAGTTCTCGTAACCCGAGAACATCACCATGATGATCAGGCTGGCGACCAGCACCATGTCGACCAGCGCCAGCAGCATGAGCACCATCTCGGACTCGGCCATCGCCACGATGCCCGTGAGCAGATGGTACAGCTCCATGAAAAACTTGATGCCGAGCGCGACCAGTGCCAGCGACATGCCCAGATACACGGGCGCCAGAATCCAGCGGCTGGCAAACAACAACTTCTCGATCGTCTTTTCCATTGCTCCGTTCCGGGCGCTCTCGGTAACCGGCCGGGATTCTACCGCATGACCCGCTGAACGTATTGGCTGTCCGGCCCGGTCGGGGGTACAGTCGGTCAGCCTTCCATCGGATTGCAGGCAGATGGGTGCAGAAACTCAACAGGGAGAAGGCAGCGGCAGCCCAGCTTCTTTCGAAGCCGAACGCATGCAACTGGCCAGGCTGCACGCCAGCCCGGCGTCGCGGCTGCGCGACTTATGGTTGCAGCTGGCGCAGATCGCGGCACGCGCCCTGAACGTCGAGCGCGTCGGCGTATGGATTCTCGCCGACGAGAATCGCGCCCTGCGCTGTCGCTATCTGCTGCAGTTCTCCAGCCAGCAAGTCTTTCAGGGCGCGGTGCTGCGCGCGCAGGATTTTCCCGCATATTTCCAAGCGCTCGAGCAACAGCGCACCATCGCAGCCGATGACGCACTGGGTGCACTGACGACGAGCGAACTGCGCGAGTCCTATCTCGAGCCGCTGGGGATCACGTCGCTATTGGACGCCCCCATTTACGTAGGCGGCAAAGTAACCGGTGTCGTTTGTCACGAGCACATCGGCGCACCGCGCAAGTGGAGCGAAGGAGAAAGCGATTTCGCTGCGGCGGTCGCGGACACGATTGCACGCCTTTACGGCGAATATGAGCATCGTCATGCCGAAACCGCATTGGAAAGTTACCAACGGCACTTGATGGAACTGCATCGCATGGAGGCGCTCGGACGCATGGCCGCCGGCGTGGCGCATGACTTTCGCGGCATCGTGAGCATCGCGCTCGGCTTCACCGAATTGATCCGCCGCGTTCCCAATCTTGCACCCCAGGCGGATCACTATGCGCAGCGTGTGATCGAAGCTCTCCAGCGCGGCCAGAATCTCACGCAGGAGATCATGAACTTCGGCAAGGACGACCCGGTATCGCCGCGCGTTCTCGACGTCGGCGCGGTGTTGTCCAAGAGCTCACATATGTTTCGCGTACTGCTCGGCTCGGGTATTCGACTGCGCGTGCGCGGTTCGGGCCCCGTGAGCCGCGTGTTCATGGACCCATCGCAATTCGAGCGAATGATGCTGAACCTGGTGATCAACGCACGCGATGCCATGCCGTCGGGCGGAGATCTGGATATCGATTACCAGGACGCCATCATCGGCGATGAAGATGACGAACGTGCGACATACGTCGCTATCTATGTGCGCGACACCGGCGTCGGCATGGATGAGCTGACACGGCTGAATGCGTTCAAACCGTTCTTCACGACCAAGGGCGCGCGCGGTACCGGGCTCGGCCTGGTGATTGTCGATCAGATCGTGGCTCGTGCCGGTGGCCGAGTGAAGATCGATAGCGAGGTCGGTCGCGGAACGACGCTGCAAATTTATTTACCGCGCATCGCGGCAGCCGCGCGGTAGAGCCCCCGCCGTCCGCTACTTCTTCGCCTCGCGGGCGGCGTCCGTCTCCGCCACCTCATAGTCCGGAAAGGTCGCGAGGAAGCGGCGCCATTCGCGATCGGCCTCCTCTTGCTTGTGATCTTTTCTGAGCTGCCGAATATCTTCCAGCCACGCCTCCGGATCTGCGTAGTTGCGCTGGATCGTCGCCGTGCTGCCGGGGATCGCGCTGATGGGGCGTGAGTAGCTCAACACTGCCTTGGGCTCAGGCGTCTCGACAGTGTCACGCGGGCCAGCCACTTCGTTCTCTTCGCCCCGCGCAACGCGCTGAGTGGCCGACAGCTCTCGTGCACGCGCGGTTGCTTCCAGTTCCGCTTTTTGTCGTTCCGCGTTTGCCAGCTGCGCATCGGAAATCTGCGCATTGTTATCTCTTTGCGCGGCAGCTTTGGCGACTTGCTCCTGTAGCACAGTGTCACCCGCCTCTTTGGCGACCGGCGGCCTGGCAAGCTTCCTGTTCTCCGGCGCAAAAGCGGGAGCGACGGGAGCTGCCGCCGGCGGAGGAGCAGCGACTTGCGCTGGCGGCGGAACGGCGGCCGACTCCTCGCTCATCCTCGTCTCCATCGGCAGTTGCGCCGCTGGCGCAGTGACCAGGGTTTCATCTTTCATGCCCGTCTCGAGCACGATTGAAACAACGAGCACTGCCGACGCCGCCACCGCCAGCGGCGCCGTCCACCGCATCCACGCCGGCCGCGACGGACGTTTCACCGCATCCTCGGCCTGACGCAGCACCAGACGATCGAGCGACGCAGGCACCCCCTCGCCGGGCAGCTGACGATACTGACGTGACACGCTGGAATCCCCCTTCAGGTATTCATCCAGCTGTTGCTCGTCTGGCAACCGCTTGTCGGTGGGTTCAGTCATGACACGCTCGACTGCAGAGACGGAGATTGATGCTGGCGCAGCGCCCCACGCAGCTTGCCCAAGGCATAACGCAAGCGGCTCTTCGCCGTTTCCATGGCAACACCGGTGATGCGGCCGATATCCTCCAGGCCAAGCCCCGTTTCTTCGTACAGCAAAAATACATCGCGCTGTTCCGCTGGCAATTCATCCAACGCGCGCTTGAAATCCGCGCGCAGCTGCGCCTCGGACACCGCAGCATCGGGACTTTCATGACCCGGCCCCGACAACTCGTCCGCCAGCGCATCGACGTCCTGTGCACCTTTTTCCTGCGGCCGTCCGGCGCGCCGGAAATGATCGATCGCACAGTTGTGCGCGATATGAAACAGGAACGTCGTGAACTTGGCTCGCACCTCGTAGCGCTCGCGGCTGGCGATCACCTTGCTCCACACCTCCTGAAACAAATCATTGGCCACCTCCGGGCTGCGACACAGGCGCTGCAGATAACGATACAGCGCCCCCTTGTGCCGCTCGTAAAGCATCTCGAACGCGCGCACGTCGCCCTTGCGATAGCGAAGCATGAGCGTCGCGTCGTCCGGCGCCGAGCCAATGGTCGACACCGTCGCGCTCTCGCCCGCCGCAGTCGGCAGGGGCTGCGAGCCAGGAGTGGAAGAAAGATCCATGCAGCTAGAATATCAGCAATCCCTCATTCTGAAATCCGACTGACCTTACCCACCTCTGGCGACGGCGTCAGGCTCTTGGCCAACGCCACCAATGACACGAATTCCTTTCGATAACCCTCCGCATCCGCACCCAGCGCGCCAGTCGCCAGCTTGGTGACATCGCCATAGCTGAAATCACCCATGTATTTTCCACCCCGCAGCAGCTGACCAAACGCCGCGACGCTGGCAGCGAAGCGGAAGTCCGTAGACACCTTGTCCGTCGCCACGACGGCGTCCTTGCGGATGGGATATTCCAGCAACTGACTGGAATCGGACCCCGGCTTCTTGTAGCGCAGTCGCAGGTTCGCAAGTTCGCCTTTGCCAGCAGCGGCCGGCGGCTTGGCACCGTACCGCAGGGAATCGATCCGTCCCTTCGCGCCCACCGGCACGACTTCATACAAAGCCGTGACGCGATGACCTGCGCCGATTTCGCCCGCATCGACCTTGTCGTTGTTGAAGTCCTCACGCGCCAGCATGCGGTTCTCGTAGCCAATGAGACGATACTCGAGCACTTCGGACGGATTGAACTCGACCTGAATCTTCACATCCCCGGCGATCGTGTACAGCGTCGAGCTGAGCTGTGAAACCAGCACTTTGCGCGCCTCGGACAGGGTATCGATGTATGCATAGTTGCCATTGCCGGCATCGGCGAGGCGCTCCATGAGCTGCTCGTTGTAGTTCCCCGTGCCGAAACCCAGCGTCGTGAGCTCAACCCCCGTGGCACGCTCGCGCTCGACGATATCTACCAGCGCTTCGAAGTTCACCGTGCCGACGTTGAAGTCGCCGTCGGTCGCGAGCACGACGCGATTGATGCCCCCTTTGACGAACGTGTCGTGCGCCAGTTTGTAGGCAAGCTGAATGCCCGAGGCCCCATTGGTCGAGCCGCCCGCCGACAGGCGCGCGAGCGCCTCTTGAATTTGATGCTTCGCATTGCCGGGCGTGGACTCGAGCACGACGCCCGAACTGCCGGCGTACACCACCATCGACACACGATCGCGGCCCGTCAGCTGATCGGTCAGCAGGCGGAACGCATTTTTCAACAGCGGCAATTTATCGGGCGAATCCATCGATCCCGACACATCGATCAGAAACACCAGGTTCGCGGCGGGCCGTTGCTGCGCCTCGATTGCAAATCCTTTGATACCGATACGCATCAGCAACGCTTGTGAATTCCAAGGTGCCGCAGCCAGTTCAGTCGACACACGGAACGGCGTGTCGCGATTGTTTGGAGGGGCGTATTCGTAGTCGAAATAATTGATCAGCTCTTCGACGCGGACGGCATCCTGCGGCGGCAAGCGCCCATCGTTGAGGAAACGACGCACGTTCGCGTATGCGCCTGTGTCGACATCGATGGAGAACGTCGACACAGGCTGCTCGGCGGCGACCTGAATGCCATTGTCCTGCTGATGCTGATAGCGCTCGGTATCTGCCGGATTCGGCATCGCCATTTGCGCCGGTGGCGCAAATGGCGCCGACACCATTTTCATTTCAGCTCTGGCGCGACCAAGCTGATCGGCCGCCGGCGCGGCGACGGGCGGAGGTGGCAGCCGTTGCGGCTGCGCGGAATTCGCGGCGTCAGCGCGAGTGGCGCCCACCACCGCCTCTTCTATCAGGCGAGTGTCGACCTCCTTTTCGTCGCGCTTGGCGGCGCAGGCGGCCAGCACGGCAGCAACAATCAACAAGGATCCCCGACTGACGACCCGATTCATGACAGGCTCCCCACTCCGACGCGGCTTGCGTCACGGGGATATGAACGGTGGCCAGCGTCGGATCGGGTTGAGGCGGGTGAAAATTTTTACCCCGGCCCCCACAGCAGCTCGTCCAGCAGCTTTTCTCGGGGCGGCCAGCCATAGCGCTCCAGATTCACCCGACCACCGACAAAATCGATGCCCTCGTTCTCCAGGTGCTTGCGCTGGCGGGCGTAGCCGTCGCTGCCGACCGGGAAGGAAATACGGCCGCTGGCATTGATCACCCGAAACCAGGGCAAGCCGCGCGACCCAGGCGTCTGGCGCAGCACCGTTCCCACCAGCCTCGCGCGCCTGGGCAGCCCCGCGACATCGGCAACGTTGCCGTAGGTGCAGACCTTGCCTTTGGGAATTTTCTTGATGGCCGCAATGATTCGAGCTGCATCGCCCTGCGGCTTGGCCACCGTGCTGCGCTTCGAGGTTTTTCGCGTAGCTTTCTTACGAGCTTTGGGTCGGTTGCGCGCAGCCACGAATGACCTCAGATCGGAATGCGGTCGTGCACGGTTTCCTGAGAACGATCGGCGCGATCGGGGTTGCGACGGCGCTCACCACCGGTAAGGGCAATTCCAAGGGATGCTACGAAGGGCATGACGCGCTCCAGGAAATCGCCAGGCGCGTCGGGGAGCAAATGGAATATCACCGAGAGAATGAACCCGGACCAGATGGCCGCAAGCATCGCGCCAGGCCGCACCCGCTTGCCGCTGACCCGGATCAACAGCAACGGGCCGAAGGACGAGCCGATCGCCGCATAACCGAACATTGCATGCTCGAACACCGTCGACGGCGCCCACAAAGTCGACAGCGCGATCAGCACCGCCGACAGCACCAGCGCAGCTCGACTCCAACCTATGGAGAGCGGCGCATTCACGCGACGGCTATCGACGCCCAACGTCGTCGCGAGCGCCAGCAGCTGGCTGCCCACGTTCGCAAAGATCGCCGCAATCAAGCTCGCCACGATGAACGCCGCCAGCAGCGGCGGCAGCAGCCGGTCGGCGATAGTAAACATCGCCAGCTCGGGCCGCTTCAGGCTCGAATACAGAATGCTGGCACCCCAGCCACAACACAGCACCAGACCTACCAGCACGGTGATGAGCGCGAGCGCCAGCCAGCTGGCCCAGAACAATGTTTTCTCATCGCGTGCCGCCATGTACCGAGTCGCGAGCTGCGGCTGACCGGTCATGCCCAAGCCGATGCAAAACACACCGGCAGCGAAAGCCAGCGCGACCACGCCCTTGCGGCCGCCAAACCAGTCGGTGGCCAGCGGTCCGAGCGCGCTGAAGGCAATCTTGAATTGATCCCAACCCTGGATGGCATAAGCCGCGCCCGCCAGCAACAGGGCGGCGAACACTCCAATCGCAATCACTTGCACGGCATCGCCCACCGCCGCGGCACGCAAGCCGCCAGCGAATGTGCCCACGGTGATAAGAAACATCGAGGTCAACGTGATGCTGATCAGGTTGAATCCAAACTCATCGACCAGCAGCCCGCCGGCGAATCGCAACATCGCACTGGTCTGCAGCAACACACAAAGCAGGAAGATGAGAATGGCCGAACGCGCCACCCAAGGCTGCAGGCGATCGCCGGCATCGGCGCTCAACACTTGAAACAAAGTACCGGCGCCCTGCCCGACGGAGATGCTGCGCAGGCGCGGAGCGATGAAGAACAGATTGAGCGCGGCGCCGAGCAAGAAGGCACCACAGATCCAGATGGCCGAAGCGCCCCACGCGAACGCAGCGCCCGCCAGAGTCATCAGCAGCCAGCCATTAGCGGTGTTCGCCGTGCAGCTGAGCGCCGTCAGCCAAACTCCGAGTCGGCGATTCGCGAGCGCGAAATCGGCCGCGTTGTGCGTGCGCCGGGCAGCCCACGCCGCCACTGTCAGCAGCAGCGCCGCGAAGGCCATCAGCGTCAGCAACACCGTGGCGGAGCGGTTCATGAGTGAAATAGCAGTCCTAAAGCGCCTACGGCCGGGCGGCGATGCTACACGACACCGCTTACGCGCGGAATTGTGTCGCCAGATTCATGCAGTCGCGCGCAACAGCGCGTAGAGGCGCTGCCAGTCGAATGCCGGGCCCGGATCGGTCTTGCGTCCCGGGGCGATATCGCTGTGTCCGGCAATCCGCGACAGCGACAACGACGGGTAGGCCTCGCACAACGCCAGAATGACGGCGCTCAGCACGCGATACTGGGCGGGCTCATATGGAGTCTCGTCGGCGCCCTCCAGCTCGATGCCGACAGAGAAATCATTGCAACGCTCGCGTCCCTGATAGCTGGACGCGCCGGCATGCCAGGCGCGCTCGTGGAACGGCACGTACTGCACCGGCTCACCGTCGCGACGGATCAGCAAGTGCGAGGACACCCTCAGATCCTTGATCTTCTCGAAGTAGGGGTGCTCGGCGGGCGGCAGCGCGTTGGTGAACAGCCGGTCGATCCAGGGACCGCCGAACTCATCCGGAGGCAAGCTGATGCCGTGAACCACGATGAGTTCTGGCAAGATGCCGCCCGGCCGCGGATCGAAGTTCGGCGACGGCACTTGCCGGGCCGCACGCAGCCAGCCACTACTCGGATCGATGCCCGCCGCTATGGCGAGCAGATGCTGGGACAGCGCTTCCGGCGACGATGTGGAGTGCATGGGTTGTTCCATCACTGCGCTACGGCACAATGTTTGCTTAGTCCCGAATAGACCCAGACGTTACTCGCAATGAGGCGAGCATGAGATTGAACCGAATTTTCTGCGACGGCCCGCTGGCCGGTCGCACCGAAATCGACCTGCCCCCCGCCGGCGGCTACCACGTGGCCCGGGTCCTGCGCATGCGGGAGGGTGCACCGCTCAGTGTATTCGATGGCAGCGGCCAGGAGTTTCGCGCCGAGATCGTGCGCGTTGAGGGCGACAAGGTGACCGTCAGCCTCAGCGATCCGACGCCGGGCACGGCCGAATCGCCCTTGAAGATCACGCTGGTCCAGGGCGTCTCGCGCAGCGAGCGCATGGACTGGACGCTGCAAAAGGCTACCGAATTGGGCGTGGCAGCGATCTCGCCGGTGCTCACGGCACGCAGTGTGGTGCGCCTCGACGAGAAGCAGGCGGCCAAGAAAATCGAGCATTGGAAGGGCATCGTCATCGGCGCCTGCGAGCAATCCGGACGCGCGAAGGTTCCGTCGGTTTCGGCACCAATGACGCTGCGTGAATACTTTGCCAACGTGAAAAAGGACGGCCTGCGCCTGGTGCTGAGCCCGTCCGCGCCGGCCTCGCTGGTGGGCCTGTCGAGCATGCCCAGCAAGGCGGAGCTGTTGATCGGTCCGGAAGGCGGTCTGGACGACGACGAATTGCACGCCGCGCAAAAAGCCGGCTTCATGCCGGTGCGTCTGGGACCGCGCGTGCTCCGAACCGAAACAGCGGCGGTGGTGGCGCTTTCGGTACTGCAAGGACTCTGGGGCGACCTTCAGTAGGAAATCAAGCCGCCCGGCTCTCTTCGCTGATCATCTGTTCCAGGTGCTCGAAGTCCGGGATCAGTGGCGACTCGTTGAGCATCCGCACCTGACACAGGATCGGGCCGCGTTCCGGGAACGTGCGGCTGGGGTCTGACTTCACGACGTCATTGTTCACACGCACCAGCTGCGGGAAGCCCTGCGTGATGACGCCGAAATAGCCGCCCGTCACCTGACTGCTCAACGCCACGAAAATCACGATACGCGTACGCGTGCCCGGCGTCGGCACCTGCTGACCGCACGCTGCCTCGAACGAAATCACCGGCACCGGCCGGCCGCTCCAGGAAATCGTGCCGAGATACCAAGGCGGCACGCCTTCCACTTTCTCCGGCGCCTGCCACGTCACGACTTCGGCAACGCACGCACGCGGCACGATCAAACGTTCCTGCGCGAGCGGGATCAGCAGGCTGTACAGCTCGTGCGAGGGTATGTCAGTAGCACTCACGACACTTTCCTTCTACGGGCCTGGACCAGCGGCTCGATAGCATCGAGCAGCTGATTTTCCTGATACGGCTTGCCGAGATAATCGTTCACGCCGATCTCGATCGCGCGGGCGCGATGTTTCTCGCCAACGCGCGAGGTAATCATCACGATCGGAATATCGGTGAGACGCGCGTCGGCGCGCACTTGCGTCGCCAGCTCGTAACCGTCCATACGCGGCATTTCGATGTCGAGCAGGATCACATCCGGGATGTGTTCCTGCAGGATCGACAGCGCATCGACGCCGTCCTTCGCCGTCATCACGCGCATGCCGTTGCGCTCGAGCAGGCGCTGCGTCACGCGGCGCACAGTGATCGAGTCGTCGACGACCAGCGCGAACGTGCGCGTGTCCTGCTTCGGCTGCACTTCCAGCGGCACCTTGCCGCCGCGCCAGTCGGAGCGTACCAGCGAGCCCATATCCAAGATGATGACGATGCGGCCGTCGCCGAGAATCGTGGCACCGGCGATACCGCGAATCGTCGCGATCTGCGGGCCCACCGACTTCACGACCATTTCGCGGCTGCCGACCAACTCGTCAGTGACGATGGCGGTCGAATGTTCGCCCGCGCGAATCAGAATCAGCGGCACGGATACATCGAGCTCAGGCAGCACCGACGGACCACCGCCGACGAACGCGCCGAGATGTTGCAATCGATAAACCTGTCCGCCGTAGTTGAATGACGGCGCTTCCTCGGCCAGATGTTTCTCGACTTCCGACTTCGGAATGCGAGCGACGCCTTCGACCGACGGCAGCGGCAGCGCGTACAGCTCATCGCCCGTGCGCACGATCAACGCTTGCGTGATAGCCAGCGTGAACGGCAGGCGGATCGTGAACTTCACACCCTTGCCGATCTCCGACGCGGTGAACAGCGCGCCGCCGAGTTTCTTGATCTCGTTGACCACCACGTCCATGCCGACGCCACGACCGGCATGTTGAGTGATGCTGCTGGCGGTGCTGAAGCCCGGCTCGAGAATGAGCTGCATGGCTTCTTCATCGGTTAGCACGCGGCCCGCTTGTAACAAGCCGCGCTGCTTGGCGCGCTCGCGCACGGCATTCACGTCGATGCCGCGACCATCGTCTTCGAGGACGATGACCATTTCCGAGCCTTCTCGGTGCAGGCCGACTTTGATCGTACCTTGCGCCGGCTTGCCGCGAGCGACGCGCTCTTCCGGCGTTTCGATACCGTGCACGACGGAGTTACGCAGCATGTGCTCGAACGGCGGCAACATGCGCTCCAACACCTGACGGTCGAGCTCGCCATTGGCACCGACGACCACCAGCTCGACACTCTTCTTCGTGTCGTTCGCCACCTGGCGCACCAGACGGCTGAGACGTTGCACATGGCGCTGGAACGGCACCATGCGCGTACGCATCAGGCCGTTCTGCATTTCCGTCACGACGCGCGACTGCTGCAGCAACAGGTTCTGAGCTTCGCGGGTGAGATTTTCGAGCAGGCCTTCGATCGAGCTCACGTCGCTGACCGATTCGGCGAACGCGCGCGTCAGCTGCTGAATGGTCGAGTAGCGATCCATTTCCAGCGGATCGAAGTCGGCGCGATCCGGGAACTGCTCCTGATGGCGATGCAGGATCTGCGATTCGGTCTCCAGCTCGATCTTGCGCAGCTGATCCTTCAAGCGCGTGACGGTGCGGCCCAGTTCGGCGAGGTTGAACTCGATGGAGCTGACCTGCTGTTCCATACGCGAGCGGAAGATGCTGACTTCGCCGGCGTTATTGAGCAGGTTGTCGAGCAGGTCGGCGTCGACGCGTGCGAACTCGCGAGGCTCTTGCTGAGTCGGCTTCTCGCGGCCCGGCAGTGCGGGTGCTTGCTGTTCGGCGACCTCTTCCTGCTGCTCGCTGTCTGGCGGCAACTCGGGCGCGACGGCCGAGACATCGTGAGCTGCGTGCACGCCGGTTGCAGCGTGCTCAGCCTGGATGGCGGCATCGGGCGACTCTTCGACACGCACCGATTCGCGAGCCGCAACCGCGCCGAGCTCGTCGGCGCCGAATTCAACTTCGACGTCGGAGAGGTCTTCGATTTCCGGCGCCGCCGGCAGAGCTGCGTCAGAGCGTGCAGCTGTCGTCCCAGCATCTTCCCATGCGCCTTCGGACAGCTCGCCGTCGGCGACCACGTCACTGGAGCGTGCGTCTTCGGCGTCCGACAGCGCTCGCTTGGCGACGTCGTCTTCCGTCAGCGCTGCGATGTCGCCCAGCGTCGGGACGATGTCGGTATGCGAGCCGATGTCTTTGTCGTCGGGCGAGTAGCTCTCGATCTCGACGATTTCTTCCGCTGGCGCATCGAACACCGGCGCCGGCGTGAGCGCGGCCGGGGGAACGATTTCGGGCGCGATCGGCGCGGCTGGCATGATCGCTGCGGCTGCAGTTGGCGCAGGCGCCGGTGCCGGCGCCGGAGCCGGCTCTTCCTCAGCTTGCCCGCCGATCAGCGCACGAATGCGCCTCATCAACTCGCGCGCTGGCTTGCAACGCTCGCCATTGGCAACCACATCGCGCATGCGATGCAGCTCGTCGAGACTCGCCTGCAGAGCGTCGAACACTTTCTGCTCGGCGGGCACCTGACCGCTCTCGACCAGGCCCATCAATGTTTCCAATTCGTGGCTGAGATCGCCCATGGCGCGAATGCCGGCCATGCGAGCACCGCCCTTGAGCGTGTGCACGACGCGCTTCAGCTCGAACACGAGTGCGGTGTTGGCGCGATCGCGAATCCACGAGGAGAGCGACTGGTCGGCGGTTTCGAGCAGCTCGGTGGCCTCTTCGGTGAAGATGGCCGCGACCTCTGGATCGAAATCGCTGTCGTCGTAGTCGCCCTCGTCCTCGATCGCCGGCGCCGCTTCGACAGCAGGCTGCGATTGGGCCGCAATCGGCGCCGGCTCGGACATCGAGAGCGCGGCAGACTCAGCAACTGCCTGCGCTGACTGCAGATCGGCGGACGACGCCGACTGCGCTGTCTCGCTCGCCAACGTCTCCGCCGCAGCCGGACGCAGCAGCGGGCTGCGAATCGTCTCTGCATCATCGCGTGCAACCGCCGTCTCGGGCGGCAACACGGGCGGCTCGTATTCCGCGGCCCACGGCGCGGTCTCGACGATGAGATCGCTGGCCTCCTCGGGCAACGGCTCATTCATCTGCAGCAGCGCGCGATTGCTTTCCTCGAGGAGTTGCTCGTCGACGACGATGCCCGGCTCTTCCTTCGTCAGCTCGGCAAGCGCCGCCGCCTCCTGGGTAAGATCGTCCTCGGCAGTCAGCTCGACTTCTTCGATCTCGGCTTCGCCGCTGGAAACATCGATGTTTGCAGCCGGGCCGGCGCCTTCCGCCGGGAAGTGTTCGTAGGCCCACTGCAGCGTATCGAGTGCGGATTCGAGCTCGACGACTTCGCCGGCCGGCTCGCCGAGCGTGATTTCTTCGGGCGTGAGATCGACCGAGCCAAGCACGATCTCTTCACCCGCTGCTTCCGCGGCTCCGCCGCTAGCAAGGTCGCCAGCGAGTGTGGCGGCGTCGAGCGTAATCTCTTCGACTGCGTCTTCCGGCAACTCCAGCGCAATGCTGTCGAGCGTGATTTCTTCAGGCACCGCATCGGCGCCGACATTCAGCTCACCCGCAGCAGCGAGCGTCGTTTCATTCGGCGCAAGCGGTCCGAGCGTACCGGCTTCGAGCACACTCGGCTCGACCGGAGCGAGCTCGAATGTTTCGGGCTCGAGCGGCGGCAACATGGCATTGACCGCCGTCAGTGACAGCTCGTCGACGTGGACGGGCTCGAGCGACGGCGGCGGCACCGCCAGATGCTGGTTGATGCTGGTCGCCGCGGTCGACGTGATCAAATGTTCGCCGGTGAGTTCGCTGTTCGTGGCATTGGACGCTGTCGTCGCGCCCAGCTCGGCGATGCGAGAAATTTCCGCATCGAGCGCGTGCTCCAGCTCGTTCAGGCGCCGCACGATCAGATTGTGGTCGAGGAAGAACCCGGTGTTCTCGTTGATGTTCTCGACGACCTGTTGGATCGCAGTCACTGCGTCCGACAACGAAGCCAGCCCGGCGTCCGGCATGCCGATCGAATTGTCGTAGAGCTTGCGAACGTAACGATTCAGCGGCTCGGCAATCTTGATGCCCTGGCGAGCGCCGGCAGTTTTCGCCGTGCCGCTCAGCGTGTGACACGAGCGGTGCAGGTCTTCAGTGACGGCATAAGGCGGCGTCGCCAGCTGACAGGCGGCGATGAACTTATGAATCGTCGCGAGGTGTCCCGCGGTTTCTTTGGCGTAGATCTCGTGGAGCCCCGGGTCCATTGGGGATTCTGCCAACGGCGCCGCGAGGGTTGTTACTTCCGGGGCTGGGTCTGTTTTTTTTTCCGGCGCAGGTGAGAGTGTCGGCGCCTCCATGGCGGCGGCCAACACCGGCGGCTCCGGACGCCGCACTGGAGCAGGCGCTGCGGCGGGAGCAGCGGCAGGCGCCGGCGAGCTGGGACGCACTCCAGCGAGCGTGTTCGCCGTGTTGATGATCTTCGCGATGTCGGCCTGCGGCGCGCGGCCTGTTTCGAGCTGTTCGACGAGCTCGGGCACGGCGGCCACGGCGGAGCGCATCAGCGACATCATGTCGGGCGTGCGATCCAGCGTCTTGTTGATGACGCGATTCAACATGTTCTCGACCGACCAGGCGAAGTCGCCGATCAGCTGCGCGCCCACCATGCGACCGCTGCCCTTCAATGTATGGAAGGAACGGCGCACGTTGACCAGCGCTTCCTGGTCCTGCGGGTTGGAGTCCCACAGCGGGAAGAACTGATTGAGCTTGGCGATCTCGTCCTTGGCCTCTTCGATGAACAGCTCGACGAACTCCGGATCGACCTCGCGATCGACAGGTTTCGTGAGTGCCGGCGGCATCGGCGCAGGCGGCGGCTGAGGTACGGCGGCCGGCTTGGTCGGACGACGCACTTGCTGCGTGACCGGATCGAGCACAGCAGTCGGTTCGTGCTCGGTGCCGAGCGCAACGGTCGGCGCGTGCGTCTCGATAACAACCGTACGAGCGTGATCCGGCGTCGCGTCGCCAAACGCATCGACGCGCGGAATCGGCTGCGCCTCGGAGAGATAACGCAGGCAGGTTTCAGCGTTGTCGAGCATGTACCAGGGATCGGCGCGGCCGGCCTGGATGGTCTCCATGTAGTACTCGACAGCGACGATGGCATCGGCGAGACGATCGACCGCTTCCTGCGGCAACGTCAGGCCGTCGCTGCGCACGAAATTCTGCAGCGCCTTGTCGATACCTTCCATGATCTCGACGACGCGCGTCTTGCCCAGCATCAACAGGCCGGCAGTGATGCCGCGCATGAGTTGAGGAATCTGATCGACAGCCGCGCCCTCGCGCGGTTTGTCCAACGAGTGCGCGATCGCTTCCTTGATGCGCGCCATGTTGACGATACATTCGCGCAGCACCGCCTCGGTGACCAGGCGGAATTCGATATCGTCCGGGCCCGCCGGTTTTGCCGGCGCGCTGCCCGTTTCAGCGGCAGTCGGCACAATCATGCCGACCAGCTGTTCATCCAGGCTGTCTTCGACCTTGATGAGCGTCGCAGCCATCCGCAGCAAGGTGCCTTCACCCGCTTTGGACTTTTGCGCCACGATGGCCTGCAGATCGGCTGTCTCGGTCTGCACTTTGTCGCGCAACTCGCCGAGGCCCAGCACGCCGAGCGTATCGGCGATCTTCTTCAACAATTCCAGCTGCGGCGCGAGCTCGTCGACCTGCGTACCGCCCTGGCGCACGAAGATATCGAGCGCGTCTTTCACGCGGCTCAAATCTTCCTTGATCGCGGCGGCCACGGTCTTCATGAGCTTGACCGACGGCGCGGACAAGCTTTCGCGTGCCTGCTCGACACCATCGTCGACCGGCAGCAGCTCGGACAAACGGAACGAAGCGCGAACGGCGGCGACGCGCGGACCGGTGGTGCGTGCACGGGCGACGTAATAGAGCAGGTTATTCAGCAGCTCGAGCGGCGGCGAATCGGCGTAACGCGCTTCGCCCGACTCATACAAACGTTTCATTTCGCGGTCGGCCTGACCGAGCAGACGTTTGATGGAAGCACTGCCTTCCAGCCCGCCTTCACGCAGCGCTTCGAGGATCGCGCCGACCACCCACCACAGCTGGAACACCGCTTGTGTGGTGGCGACGTGCTCCAGCTTTTCGCTGGTCCGCGACAGGATCTCGAGGTTCTGATCGACGCGCTCGCCCTTGATCCAGCCCAGCAGGCCCAGCTGGAAACGAGTGCGCAACTTGCGGGCCCACTGCGCGACAGTGAGCGCGCCTTCGGCGGCACCGGCAACCGGATTCGCTTGTTGATCCGAGCTGAGATTCAGCAGCAGCAGTGTGCCTTCGGACAACAACGCATGACCGCGCACTGCGCGCAGGTCGTTCAACAAAGGCAGCAGCACGAGCGCCATGTCACGCCCGCCGCTCATCACACGTTCGAGATACGTCGGCAGCTGCACCATCGCGCGCATCAGCGCGTCGAGGCCCTCGGCGAGATGACGCTTCTCGTTGAAGTTCGAGATCAGATAGTGCGCGACCTGGCCCATTTCTTCGGCCAGCAATGCCGCGCCATACACTTCGGCGACGCGCAAGGCGCCGTGCACCGCGTGCAGGTGTTCATTGCACTTACGAAGCAGCGCCAGGTTGTCCTGTTGCTCACCGAACGCTTCCAACGAAGCGCGTGCTTCGTTCAGTTCGCTGGCGAGCTCGCGCGCAACGATGTGCAGAGTCTGCGATGAAACCTCAGCCATGGTCTCGCGTAGTTCTTAAGCGTTGAGGCCGCTGACTTTCTTCGGCGCGTTGGTGCGGTTCGCAGCGGTGCCGCTGCCGGTCGCGGTGAGCGACGGAGGCGGTGCCGCTGGCGGCGCTTTGCGAGCCGGATCGGTCAACAAGGCAGAGCCACCGGACACAGCGTCCGGCAGTCGGAAGCCCGCGACGGACTTACGCAGCTGCGAGGACAGCTCGGCAAGCTTGCCGACCGAGCTGGACGTAGCGGCGGAGTTTTCCGCGGTCTGCGAGCTGATCTCTCTGAGCACGCCCATGTTGCGCGCAATGTTCTGCGCGGCCGAGGACTGCTGGCGCGCGCTGGCGGAAATGTTTTGCACGAGGCTGGCGATCTGATTCGACACCTGCTCGATCTCTTCCAGGGCCGCGCCGGCGTTCTCAGCCAGCAGGGCTCCGCCGACCACGTCCGTGGTACTGCGCTCCATCGACACCACGGCTTCGTTGGTATCGGCCTGAATCGTGCGCACCAGCACTTCGATTTGTTTAGTAGCGTTCGCAGCGCGCTCGGCCAGTCGCTGCACTTCGTCCGCGACGACCGCGAAACCGCGGCCCGCTTCACCGGCCATGGACGCCTGAATGGACGCGTTCAAGGCCAGAATGTTGGTCTGCTCGGCGATGTCGTTGATCAGCTCGACGATGTTGCCGATCTCCTGCGAGCTCTCGCCCAGGCGCTTGATGCGCTTCGACGTTTCCTGAATGGTCTCGCGGATGGTGTTCATGCCGTCGATGGTACGACGCACCGCCTCGCCGCCCTTGTGAGCGACATCCACCGAGTGGCGGGCAACGTCTGCCGAGCGCTCGGCGTTGCCGGACACTTCCTCGGTCGACGCCGCCATGGCGGCCACCGACTCCGAAGCCAGCGCGACTTGTTTGGACTGCGCGACCGACGCCTTCGCCAGCTGACTCACCGAGCCCTGAGTTTGTTTGGCCGCGGCATCGAGCGACACCGCCGACTCGTTGATGGTGGCGACCAACTCGCGCAGCGCTTCGATGGCGTAGTTGATGGAGTCTGCAATCGCGCCGGTGATGTCTTCGGTCACCGTCGCTTGCACGGTGAGATCGCCGTCGGCGAGGCTCGACAGCTCATCGAGCAACCGCAGAATCGCTTCCTGGTTGCGCTCGTTCTTGCTCGCCTGCACTTCCAGCTGTTTGCGGATGTTGCCGCCCATCGAGTACAGCGACGCGAGCACGACCAGCGAGATCAAACCGATTGCGAGCAAACCGATTGGCAGCGCCTTGCTGTTGACCACACCCGCAGCGGCACCGCCCGGGACGCCGACGCGAGTGGCGAACGCGGCGTAAATCCTGTCGCCGCTGGCGGCGAGTGCTGCAGCCGCTTCGCGAGCGGACTTCACGCGATCAGCGGAGCTGATGGCAGTGCGAACCTTGTCGCTCAACTGAGCATACAAAGAGCTGGTGCTCTTGAAGCGGCCTTCCGCTTCCGGCCCCGTCACCTTGGGCAGACCCAGCCCCGCATCTTCACCGCCGAGACCACCGATGACCTGACCCATGTAGTCGTTGCCGTCCGCGAGCCGGCGCGCGATCACTGTCGCATCGCCCACACCACCCGCGAGCGCTTCGACGTCCTGTTGCAGACGCAAGCCGGTCAGCTCGAAACGTTCCAGATGACGGGTCATGCCTTCGATGCCGGGCGAACCGAGCGCGCTCGCGACATTGCCGAGGCTTTGCAGCAGCTGCGGCACCAGAGCACGCACTTCGATGGCGGACTTCTGCACGCCTTCGATGGCTTCCTGCGCGTTCAGAATCGCCTGGCTTTGTTTCAACAAATCAGTGGAGCCGGCGAAGCTCTGCACATCCGGACCGAGCGAAGCCGCCAGCGTCGAGTAACGGGTGCGCGATGCAGACAGCGCATTGAACGCGCCCTGCGTGCCGCTCAGTGCGGCGTTTTGGGCTTTTGCAGCGGCAGCTTTTCTTGGGACAGCGCCAGCAGCTTTCGCGTTCATCTCGCGCACGCTCTGGTCGTCGCCGCCGGTATCTGCGCCTGCGAACGCTAACAACCCCAGCGCCGCGACCACGCACACCAGCGCGACCACCATGAGGGCCGGCAGGAAGCGCACGCCAATCATTTTTGTTTCAGCCATGACCCTGCCCTTCCCTGGCAATCTTCCCGTCTCCCGAGGGATTCCCTCGGTTGTGCTGCTTGGATCGCACAACCTCCCGGTCAAAAGACGCAATGCCGTGCCTGCGCGCCGGCGCCGGCTTATGCCGTGTGCTGATGCTGTACTTGTTTTGCACGACCGTCTTCCAACTCGTCCCGTCTATCTAATTGGCCAAACTCGTCTCAATTTCGGCTCGATCGACTCAGCTAGGACGCTGCCGCCTGCAGAAACTCGGCGCTCTCCAGCAGCGAGCGCAGACTGAACACCGGCCAGCTCTCCGTGCCACGCCGGAACGCGCCGGCGAGATAACGATCGCAACGTACGATGGTCGGCGGCGGCGTCGCCGAGAACTCACCGTCGGCAAAACGGCGAAACCCCAGGACTTCGTCCACCAGCAGGCCAGCCGGCACTTCGCGATGATTCGCCACCAGCACGCGCGTGCTGCGATTGGTGGTGGTCATGCCGCCGCCTAGATAAGCGCGCAAATCGACGACCGGCAACAACTGACCTCGCACATTTGCAATGCCGCGAATCCAGGGCTTCGCACCTGGCACGCGCGTCACAACGGACGGATAACTCAGCACCTCGCGTGTCTCTTCACGCGCGGCCAGAAAACTTTCCGAGCTCAAACGGAATGCCACGCCCACCCATTCGCGCTCGGCGGCCGCGTCACGGCCCTGGCCGGTCAGCGCGACGCGCGCGAGTCGCTCGAGCTCCCGCAGCAGATCGAACGGCTTTTCTCGCAGCGACTTGAGGGTGGCAGTGGCGCTCATTTCCTTTCGGCAGTCCCTGTCAGCCGGCCTGGGTCAGCGCGGCCTGCGCCTTCTCGATCAGCTTTTCCATCGAGACCGGTTTCACCAGGTAGTCCTTGGCGCCCTGGCGCATGCCCCAGATGCGATCGGTCTCCTGATCTTTGGACGTCACCATAATCACCGGAATGGCTTTGGTGTCCGGGTCGGAGGCGAGTTTGCGCGTCGCCTGGAAGCCATTGACGCCCGGCATCACCACGTCCATGAAAATCAGGTCGGGTTTCATTTCCTTGGCCTTGCGGATCGCCTCGGCGCCATCGCCGGCCGACGCCGTCTGATAGCCGTGGCGTTCCAGTGCCTTCTGCATCACGTGCACTTCCGTCGGCGAATCGTCGACGATGAGGATCAGTGCCATACCTTGCTCCGCCGTACCTTGCTCCGTTCGCGTTGCCAATGCTGTGCGCATCGCCTGTTCCCTTACCGGGCTACCACGCCGACATGGGTTTCGATCGCGTTCAACAGCTCATCCTTGGTGAAGGGCTTGGTCAGATAGTGCTCGGAGCCGACGATGCGGCCGCGGGCGCGATCGAACAAACCGTCCTTGCTCGACAACATGATCACCGGAATGGAGCGGAACACCTTGTTGTGCTTGATCAGCGAGCAGGTCTGATAACCGTCCAGGCGCGGCATCATGATGTCGACGAACACGATGTCGGGCTGATGGTCGGCGATCTTGGACAGCGCATCGAAACCGTCGACGGCCGTGAATACCTCGCATCCTTCCTTCGACAGCAGCGTCTCGGCCGTCCGGCGAATGGTCTTGCTGTCGTCGATGACCAGCACCTTGAGGCCCGACAGCCGGGCAGACTGGCTCACGCTTAAGTTCTCCATCGCGCTAATTCCTCAAGCCGCCTTCAGGCGGTGGCACAACCGCCGGAACTTTTAACATATTGGTTATAGGGCCGCCATCGCCCGCCTTCCTATACTATGAAGCCCGTCACACAGCGCTCGCGCCGCGAATTCCGTGTGATGTGTACGCTCGACTTTCCAGGTGAAATGCCCATGTCCGCTAAATCCAATCAGGCCAACCCAAGCACTGTGTCGCAGCCCTGTCGCGTCGTCGTGGTCATGGATCCCATCTCCGAGATCAAACCGGCCAAGGACACCACATTGGCCATGCTGCTGGCGGCTCAGGAGCGCGGTTGGGAGCTGTGGTATGCCGAGCAGCGCGATCTGTGGCTGCGCGATGGCGTGCCGCTGGCGCGGCTCGCGCCGCTCACCGTCAAGAACGATCTGCAGGATTGGTATCAGCTGGGCGAATCCCGGGTGCAGGGATTGTCCGAATTCGATGTCATCCTGATGCGTAAGGACCCGCCGTTCGACATGGAGTACATCTATACGACGTACATCCTCGAACGTGCCGAGGAGGCTGGCGTGCTGGTGGTGAACCGGCCGCAGGGTCTGCGCGACATGAACGAGAAGGTCTACACCGCGTGGTTTCCGCAGTGCTGCGCCCCGACGCTGATCACGCGTGACATGGCCGACATGCATGCGTTCCTGAAGGAACACGGGCGTATCGTCTGCAAACCGCTCTACGGCATGGGGGGTCGCTCCATCTTCGTGCTCGAGCAACAAGACAAGAATGCCAATGTGATTTTCGAGACCATGACCGAGTACGGCACGCGCTTCGCCATCGTGCAGAAGTATCTGCCGGAGATCGTCGAGAGCGGCGACTCGCGCATCCTGGTCATCGATGGCGAGCCGGCGCCTCACGCACTGGCGCGCATCCCCTCGGCCACGGACAATCGCGGCAATCTGGCGGCCGGTGCCAAGGGCGTGGGCCGCGAGCTGAACGACCGCGACCGCTGGCTGGTCGCTCAGATCGGGCCCGAACTGCGGCGCCGCGGGATGCTGTTCGTGGGCCTCGATGTCATCGGCGGATACGTCACCGAAATCAATGTGACCAGCCCGACCGGCGTGCGTGAGCTGGACAAGCAGTTCGGTACACAGCTCGCGGGTCTGCTCATGGATGCGATAGAGAAGCGATTGTCATGAATGCAACGGCTCAGCCCGATGACAGCTCCCTCTCCAGCGATTTGCAGGAGGGGCAGGCACCCGTCAACGACCGGCTGACCACCACTTTGTTTCTGGCGGCGTTGTTTCATGGCATCGTGATTCTGGGGATCACGTTCGGTGTGCCACGCGGCGACAGCACCCCTACGCCGACCCTGGAAGTGCTGTTGCTCACCAGTAACGACACCAAAGCCGCCGACAATCCAGACGCTCAATATCTGGCTCAGCGCAGCCAGCAAGGCAGCGGCACCACCGATGAGCGCGTGCGGCCGGCGAATCCGATGTCCTCGCCGGTGATGGCCGACCTGGATGGCGTGCCCGACGGCAACAGCGATCGATACAAGGAAGCGGTGAGCGGTCAGCAGTCCACCGAGATCGTCAGCAGCCGCAGTAACCGCAGCGAAGTCGAATATCGCAGCGGTGACAACAATCCGTCACAACAGGCCGAGGTGCCGTTGGCATTGTCGCCGACCGCGCCGCGCCCGATTGCGACCAGCGCGACCGACAACTCGCTGGTCCTGCGCGGCAAGCGTGCGGATGGATCGGTCGAAATCGTGCCGAATACGCGCGAATCCAAGCTGGCGCCCTACCTGAATGCCTGGCGCACCAAGGTCGAGCGCCTGGGCACACTCAACTTTCCGCAATACGCGCGTGACGGTCAGACCGGCAACCCGGTGCTGGAAGTTTCCTTGAAGGCCGACGGCACGCTGGGCGACGCACTGATCCGCCGCTCCAGCGGCAGCAAGGAAATCGACCAGGCAGCGCTGTCCATCCTGCGCCTCGCCTCGCCCTTCGACCCGTTCCCGAGCGAGCTGCGCAAGCAGTACCAGGAATTGCGTTTCGCCTATGAGTGGCAATTCCTCGGCGCCACCAAAAAATGAGCTGCCGTGCTTGAGCCCCGGCGGGCGCCGCCCGATACTTGGTCCATGTCCGCCGGCGACTTCCTCACCAACCAGTTCCTCATCGCCATGCCGGCGATGACCGACAGCAATTTTGCCCAGACGGTCACGTTCATCTGGGAGCACAACGCGGACGGCGCGCTCGGCATCATCATCAATCGGCCGCTGCAAATGCGGCTGGTCGACGTGTTCGAGCAGCTGAAAATGCCGACGGCACCTGGGGTGTTCGGTCACCAGCAAGTCTTGCAAGGCGGCCCGGTGCAAACCGACCGGGGTTTCGTCGTGCATCAGGTCGGCGGCCAGTGGGAACACACCCGGCAGGTTTCGCCCCGTCTGCAAGTGACGACGTCACCGGACATCCTGAATGCCATGGCTCGCGGCAGCGGGCCGGATACGGCGCTGGTCGCATTGGGCTACGCCGGCTGGAGCGCCGGCCAGCTGGAGACCGAGCTGGCACAAAATGCCTGGCTGACCGCGCCGTGCGACGAGCGCATTCTGTTCGATACGCCCTACGAGCAACGCTGGCGCGCCGCCGGCCGCCTGCTGGGCGTTGACCTCGCCACCATCAGCGATCAGGTGGGCCACGCCTGAGCCCGCAGGTCATTCTCGCCTTCGATTACGGCACCCGCCGCATCGGCGTCGCCAGCGGCGACACGCTGACTCGTACCGCTCGCGCGCTGACTACTCTGGAGCGCGGCGATATCGTGCCGTGGCCGGCAATCACCAAGCTGGTCCAGGAATATCAGCCATCGCAATTCGTCGTAGGACTGCCCTGGAACATGGACGGCACGCCGACGCTACTCACCGACGTCAGCCGTTCTTTTGCGGCCGAGTTGAAATCTCGTTACAACAAGCCGGTCGCTTTGGTGGATGAAAGGTTGAGCTCGCGCGAAGCCGAATCGCAGCTGCGCGACGCCCGCGCCTCCGGAATGAAGAAACGTCGCAACACCCACGCCGACGTGGACATGATCGCCGCCCGCATCTTGCTCGAACAATGGCTCGAGAATCCGCACGCTGCTGAACAGATAACCTGAAGATCGATTCGGGGCCGCGCCGGAGCGTGACCGGCCTCTCATTCTTCCCAGCAAACGATCCCGACGGCGCTCGCCAGAAATAATTCGACACACAGCCGGCGCATCCGCCTACTCCCTGGCACCGAAAGCAGCCTGTATCTGCACCCCAGCAACAGGCGGCCCATGAATATCAACTCTCGTGCCCACGTGGCTCGCGCTCCGTTAGCTCTGTATGCGTTGCTCACGCTACCGCTCCTGGGCTGCAGTAGCGGCAGCAATAACAATCCAGCACCCGCGCCGAATCCACCGGGCGGCCTCGTGCAAGGCGATACGTTTGCAGTCACCAGCTCGAACCGCCTGATGAGCTTCAACAGCACCACCCCCGGTACCGCTTCGGCGGTTGCCATCACGGGCCTGCGCGCCAACGAAACCCTCGTTGGCTTCGACCTGCGACCCGGCGGCTCGCCCGCCGGCCAGCTGATCGCCGTGGGCAATCAAGGCGGCGTCTACACCATCGACCCGAACAGCGGCACGGCCACGCTCAAAAGCTCGATGGTCGCCGATCCATCCGACACGACCGATCCCTACACGTCGCTCTCCGGCACACGCGTCAGCATCGATGTGAACAATGTCGTCGACCAGCTGCGCATCGTCACCAACTCCGGTCAGAACCTGCGCGTCATGATGGACACGGGCGCGACCTTCACCGACACGCCGCTGACTATGGCGGGCCTGCGCGCCATCGGCGTAACCGAGGTTGCTTACACGAACAACTTTTCGTCCGCGTGCCGCACGACGGCTTATTACATCGACTCCACTGCCGATCGTTTGCTCACCACCGTCAATGCGAGCGGCGGCGTGCTGACCGTCGTCGGAGGACTGACCGTGGACGCCGCGGCAATGACCGGCTTCGACATCGCCACCGCGCCCGATGGCACCCAGAACGCCGTCGCAGCGCTGACGGTGAACAATGTGACTTCGCTGTACACGATCAATCTCACCACCGGCGCGGCCACCATCGTCGCCGGCATCGGCGGACTGAACAGCGGCGAGACAGTGATCGGCCTGGCGCGCCCGACGCCGGCGACCACGCCGCAGCAACCAGTCGGCGAACTGTTGGCGCTGACGGAAAGCAACGGCCTGATCTCCTTCAACAGCGGCCTGCCCGGGCAACTGTGCACGAACGTCGCCCTCAACGGCCTGCAAGGTAACGAAACCGTCGTAGGCATCGACACGCGCCCCGCCGATCGTAACGTCTACGCGCTTACCAACACCGGGCGGCTTTACACCGTCAATGCAGCTACCGGCACCGTGGCATTCCGGGCAGCGCTGACTGCATCGCCGAGCGATACGACGCTGCCGTTCCAGGGTCTCGACGGCGGCAACATCACCGTCGACGTGAGCCCAGCGGCCGATGGCTTGCGCGTCCTGAGCAGCAACGGCATGAACCTGCGCGTGCTCTTCGATACCGGAGAAACAATCACCGACACTCAGCTCAACCCGCCCGGTTCGAGCGTGACTGCCGCGGCGTACACGAACAGCTTCGCGGGCACGGGCACGAGCACGTTGTATGTAATCGATACGGCAAACGATCGGCTGATGATTCAAGGACGCGCGCCGGGCACGCCGATCAACGGCGATCTGCAGGTCGTTGGCCCATTGGGCATCAGCGGTGACGTGCAGGCGCTGGCCGGCTTCGATATCAATGCCATCAACAACAACGCCTTCGCCGCGCTGAACGTCGGCACCGCAACGACTTCCGATCTCTACAGCATCAATCTGATGACCGGCGCGGCCACTCGGGTTGGCCCGATCGGCTCGACAACGCGAATTCGCGCGCTGACGCATTCGAACGTGCCGCAGGCGACGCTGCTCGGCATTACCGAGAACGGGCGCTTGATCAGCTTCAACGTCAACACGCCGGGAACCATCACCAGCAACCTGGCCCTCACCGGCCTGCAAGGCGGTGAGCGGGTACTGGGCTTCGACATCCGTCCGTCGAACCAAGTGTTGTATTTGCTGAGCGACGCAGGTCGCATCTATACCGTCGATCCGGCGACCGGCCGCGCGCAGCTCGGTGCCACACTGATGCCGAACACCGGCGATCCTTTCCGAGGATTGATCGGTACTGCGTTCGGCACCGACTTCAGCCCGACCGCCGACGCACTCCGGGTGATCAGCGACGCCGAGCACAATCTCGCCATCATCGTGGAAACCGGCGCCACCATCACCGCCACGTTCTTGCGGCGTATCCCCGCCGAGAGCGGCGCCCCGGCGCCCGATGTGGTCGCGATCGCTTACACCAACAACTACGCCAACCCCGTGGATACCACCCTGTACAACATCGACCTCGGTAACAATTCGCTGGTGACCCAGAAGCCAGCGAACAACGGCCTGCTCACGACCGTCGGACCGCTGACCACCAACGGCCAGACCTTCACCTTCAGCGGCGGCTTCGACATCGTAGGTGGCGACGACGGCCTTGCCGTGGCGGCACTGCAGCCCAGGGGCAGCAACCAGTCCACGCTCTACCGGGTGAACCTTCGCACCGGCGCGTTGACCGAGATCGGCCCAATCGGTGCGGTCGACACGATGCGGCTGATGGGCCTGACAATCCGGCTCCAATAACCTCGACTCGCCGGCCCGGCGCCACCGCGCCGGCCCGCCGACGATCGCCGTGCCCGGCGGGGCGCGCTTGGACTACAATCGCGCCCCGCCATGACGACCACCGACCACAGCGCCAAAATGCAGCGCGACGCCGAAGGGCGGCTGCGACACCTCATCACCCTGGACGGCCTGAGCCGCGACGAGATCGTCGCCCTGCTCGACTTGGCCCAGTTCTATGCACGCACCCCCGGCGAACTGGCGGCCCGCGATCAGACGCTGGCCGGACACACCGTAGCCAATCTGTTCTTCGAGCCCAGCACGCGTACGCGCGTATCGTTCGAGCTGGCAGCACAGCGGTTGGGTGCGGACGTGGTCAACCTGGACATGCAATCGTCATCGCGCGTCAAAGGCGAGACGGTGCTCGACACGATCTACACGCTGCAGGCCATGCAGGCCGACATCCTCGTTATGCGAGATGCAGAGCCGGGCCTGCCGGCCTACGTCGCGAAGTACGTCGCGCCGCATGTTTGTATCTTGAATGCCGGCGAGGCGCATTTGTCACATCCGACGCAGGGGCTGCTCGACGCGCTCACGGTGCGACAAACCAAAGGCGACTTCACCAAGCTCAAGGTTTTGATCGCTGGCGACATCAGCCACTCGCGCGTCGCACGCTCCGCCTGGCATGCATTTATGACACTCGGCGTCGAAGAGCTGCGTATCGCTGCGCCAGAAGATTTGATGCCCGGCAAAGATGAGTTCGAAGGCGCCACCCGCTACAGCAGTATCGACAAGGCGATCAGCGGCGTCGATGTGGTGATGGCGCTGCGCATTCAGCGCGAGCGCATGACCGCTTCGGCGATTCCCGACGAAGTGACTTACCACCGTACGTTCGGCATCACCGCCGAGCGCATGGCCAAAGCCCGTGCCGGCGCCATCGTCATGCATCCGGGCCCGATGAACCGTGACGTCGAGATCGCCAGCGAAGTGGCCGACGGCCCGCAGTCGGTGATCCAACGCCAGGTGACCAACGGCGTCGCCGTGCGCATGGCCGTACTCGCGACCATCGCCCGCAACGTGCAGGCACGCCGGCAATTCCAGTGATCTTCGCAGGTGAGTCGTGCGACTCCTGATCGGCACGGACTCGGATTACGCGGCGGTCATTCGCGCCGCTAACGAGATGCATCAAGCGGACGAGAGATCGCCGCTGCTGGTGTTGATCGGTAGCGCGGGCCCGTTTTCCTTCAAGCCGCGCCCCTCCACCATTCTCGTGCCCGGCATGCCCGCAGGCGTGATCGCAGCTGTGCCTGCGCTCGAAGAGTTTGGGATCGCGAGCCGGTTGGCGAGTGAGCTCGGGTTACCCGGTTGTTACGATGGAACGGTGCTGGAATTGGCAGAGCAATGGCTCCAGGGTCTCGAGCCGTCGCTGCGAGTGCAGGTAAGTATCGCCGTCTCCGGGGCCGAAGATCTGGCGAGATCGGCGGAAGATCTCGGCCGTCGGCTTGGCTTGCCGGTGCGCGTTATTCCTGGTTAGAAAATATCGTACCGCAAACGTTTGCGTGCGATGCCGAGGTGAGCCGGATAAGAGATACGTCGGTGGTTTGGCAGCGCCAGGGTGGGGTGTCTCCTCTCGGCACCGGGCACGGCCGGAGCGCTTGCGCTCCTACACCGCACGTCCCTGATGAGCCCTGCTGTTGCGGTCCCGTCCCTGTACCGCAAAGCTGCCGAGAGGAGACACCCCACCCTGGCGCTGCCCGATATCTCAAATGAGCTTGCGAGGTTGAAAGGCAAAGCAACGGTTGCCCACTCAGCTGCTGCTTCTTTTCGTTCCGTACACCACGAACGTTTCGGCGCGCCGTCGAGGTGGGATACCTCCTCCCGGCAAATGGATCCATCCAGGGATGGTGGTCCATTAGCAGCCACATGGATGTGCAGCAAAGTCGCGCGCGTTAGCGCAAGCGAAGCGTTGCGACGGCGTGTGTCGCGGTGCCGGGAGGAGGTATCCCACCTCGACGGCGCGCGAGCCACCAACGCCTCTTCGCCGAATCAGCCGAATCAACCGAAGTTGATCTTCGCTTCCAGGTTCGTGCGCGAGTCCGCGTAAGTCAGCGCATCTTCCATCGTGATACGGCCCTGTTTGTACAACTCGTACAGCGCCGTATCGAAATGCTGCATGCCCTTCTCCGAGCTGGTGCGCAGCGCTTCCTTCGCGCCCAGCACGTCACCTTTCTTGATCAGCTCCTGCACGTGAGGCGTATTGATCAGCAACTCCACCGCCGCGACGCGGCGCTTGTTCTTACCCGGCACCAGGCGCTGCGCAATGATCGCGCGCAGGTACTGGGAGATATCGAGGAAGATCTGCGTGTGCTGTTCCAGCGGGAACATGTTGATGATGCGATCGAGCGTTTCAGCTGCGTTGTTCGCATGCAAGGTCGCCAGCACCAGGTGACCGGTACCGGCCAGCATGATCGCCGACTCCATCGTCTCGCGATCGCGAATCTCACCGATCAGCAGCACGTCCGGCGCCGCACGCATGGCGCTACGCAGAGCGCGTGCGTACGACTTGGTATCCAGGCCGACTTCGCGCTGATTGATGATGGATTTCTTGTTCGAATGCAGGAATTCGATCGGATCTTCGATGGTGATGATGTGATCCGAGGAGCTCTCGTTGCGGTAATTGATCATGGACGCGAGCGTCGTCGACTTGCCCGAGCCGGTGGCGCCGACCATGAGCAGCAGACCGCGCTTCATCATCATCAGATCTTTCAGGATCTCCGGCAGGCCGAGATCGTCGATGCGCGGCATGTCGGCGGTGATGTAACGAAGCACCATCGCGGGATTGCCGCGCTGATGGAACACGTTGACGCGGAACCGGCCGAGGCCGGGCTCGGAAATCGCGAAGTCGATTTCCAGCTCGTCGTTGAACGCGTCGATCTGTTCCTGGGTCATCAAGCCATAGGCGGCCTGGCGCACCACTTCCGGCGTCAGCATCTGCTTGTTGACCGGAAAGATCTGGCCTTCGATCTTGATCTTGATCGGCGCGTAAGAGGTGAAGAACAAGTCCGAGGCGCGCTTGTCCACCATCAGCTTGAACAACGGCTTGGTATTCAGAACGACTGCGCGTTCCTCACCGGAGCCCTCAGCGCCCGTTTCGTTATTGATCGTTTCGCCGTCAGCAGCCATGGTCATTTTACTCGGAAGAATATGCAATTATTGAATGGATGCAACTGCGGCCGCGACCGCCGTCAGCCAAGTAATAACCGGCATCTTTCTTACCGACCTATTACACCTTCTGTTTCTTCGTCCATGATGCGCAAGCTGTCGCTCGCCTCATCGGAGATCTTCATCTCGCGCTTGCTCTCGAGCTTGATGCGCAGACGCACTTCGTTCTTCGAGTCCGCGTTACGCAGCGCGTCCTCGTAGGAGATCATGCCGCTCTCGTACAGGTCATACAGCGACTGGTCGAAGGTCTTCATGCCGAGGCGGTTCGACTTGCCCATCACTTCCTTGATCTGCGCGACTTCGCCCTTGAAGATCAGGTCGGCGATCAGCGGCGAGTTCAACATGATTTCCATCGCCGCGATGCGGCCGGCGCCGGACTCGCGTGGAATCAGGCGCTGGGAAATCAGCGCTCTGATGTTCAAAGACAGATCCATCAGCAACTGTTCCCGGCGCTCTTCGGGGAAGAAGTTGATGATGCGGTCCAGCGCCTGGTTGGCGCTGTTGGCGTGCAGCGTCGCGAGCACCAGGTGGCCGGTCTCGGCGAACTGAATGCCGTATTCCATGGTTTCGCGATCGCGGATTTCGCCGATCAGAATCACGTCCGGCGCCTGACGCAGCGTGTTCTTGAGCGCCACGTGCCAGCTCTCGCAGTCGACGCCCACTTCGCGGTGAGTAATGACGCACCCCTTGTGGTTGTGCACGTACTCGACCGGGTCTTCGATGGTGATGATGTGGCCGCGCGTCTTTTCGTTGCGGTAGTTCAGCATCGCGGCCAGCGAGGTGGACTTACCCGAACCGGTGCCGCCGACCAGAATCACCAGACCGCGCTTGCTCATCACCACATCGCGCAGGATGGGCGGCAGCTGCATTTCTTCCAGCGTCGGGATCTTCGCGTTGATGGTTCGGACCACGCAGCCGATCTGACCCTGCTGCACGAACGCGCTGACGCGGAACCGGCCGATGCCGGCGGGCGCGATCGCGAAGTTACATTCTTTGGAGGCGTCGAAATCGCGCGTCTGCTTGTCGTTCATGATGGAACGAACCAGCACCGCGGCCTGCTCCGGAGTGAGCACGCGCTCGGACTGCGGCCGGATCTCGCCGTCGACTTTGATGGCAGGCGGGAAGCCCGCGGTGATGAACAGGTCCGAGCCCTTGCGGTCGACGACGCGCTTGAGCAGATCCTGCATCAGCTTGATAGCTTGTTCGCGTTCCATTTCGCAACCTACCTAAAATCTCTCTCCCACCTTGGTAGATGGATTTGTCCTACCGCCTGCGGCGGTGGGACAGGTGGACAAATCAGAACGCATCCTTATTCTGCGCGCGGAAGCGTGCTTCTTCCTTGGTGACGACGCCCTTCTGCAGCAGCTCGGCCAAACACTGGTCGAGCGTCTGCATGCCGTCTTTCTGGCCGGTTTGAATGGCCGAATACATCTGCGCGATCTTGCCTTCGCGGATCAGGTTACGAATCGCGGGCGTGCCGATCATGATCTCGTGCGCAGCCACGCGACCGCCGCCGATGCGCTTGAGCAAGCTCTGCGAAATCGCCGCGCGCAGCGACTCGGACAACATGGTTCGCACCATTTCTTTCTCAGCCGCCGGGAACACGTCGACGATACGGTCGATGGTCTTGGCGGCGGAGCTGGTGTGCAAGGTCCCGAAGACCAAGTGACCGGTTTCCGCCGCGGTCAACGCCAGACGGATGGTCTCGAGGTCGCGCATTTCGCCGACCAGCACCACGTCCGGATCTTCGCGCAACGCCGAGCGCAGCGCTTCGGAGAAGCCGAGAGTGTCACGATGCACTTCGCGCTGATTGACCAGCGAGCGCTTGCTCTCGTGCACGAACTCGATCGGGTCTTCGATGGTGATGATATGGTCGGGCTTGTTGTCGTTGACGTAGTTGACCATCGCCGCCAGCGTCGTCGACTTGCCCGAGCCGGTCGGGCCCGTCACCAGCACCAGGCCGCGCGGCTGCATGGCCAGATCCTTGAAGATCTTCGGCGCATTCAAGTCGTCCAGCGACATGATCAGCGAAGGAATGGTCCGGAACACCGCGGCCGCGCCACGGCTCTGATTGAACGCGTTGACGCGGAAGCGCGCCAGCTTGGGAATCTCGAAGGAAAAGTCCGTCTCGTAGAACTCTTCATAAGCCTTGCGCTGCTTGTCATTCATAATGTCGTACACCATGCTGTGTACTTCCTTATGAGTGAGCGCCGGCATGTTGACGCGCTTCATGTCGCCGTCGACGCGGATCATCGGCGGCACACCGGCCGACAGATGCAGATCCGAGGCATTGTTCTTGACGGCGAAAGCCAACAGCTGCGCGATATCGACGGGCATGAATCTTCCTTCCAATCCGCTTCGCCCCGCCGGGAGCAGCTGGGTGGTGCGGACGCAAAAGATGAGCGTGCGGCAGTATAACGGAGCGGTATCGGGCTCAATATGTTAACCGGTCCGCAGATTTCGGCTGACACAGTGACAGACAGCGCAACTCCAAACCTGGCGAACAACTGGACGCAAACCCGGCAACGCATTGCCAGCGCTGCGTCGCAATCGGGCAGACTGTGCGATTCCGTGAAGTTGCTCGCAATCAGTAAGGGCCACCCGGCCAGCGCGATCCGCGCCCTGGCGGCGCTGGGCCAACACGACTTTGGCGAAAATTATCTGCAGGAAGCCCTGCCCAAGCTGCAGGAATTGCAGGATTTGCAGCTGACCTGGCACTACACGGGCCAGCTCCAGGGCAACAAGACCCGCGCCGTCGCGGAGCATTTCGACTGGGTCCATACGCTGGATCGGGAGCGCATCGCCCTGCGCCTGAACGAGCAGCGACCACATTACGCCCCGCCTCTCAATATATGTGTGCAAGTCAGCCTGGCGCCCGAAGCGGGCAAAGGCGGCGTGCCGCCGGAAGAAGTCTCGTCCTTGGCGCAAAAGGTGGCGGCGCTACCCAAGCTCAAGCTGCGCGGCCTGATGTGCATTCCGCCACCGCGCGATACTTTCGATGAACAGCGCTCGCTGTTCGAACAGCTCGTCGCTTGTCAGCGTCAGCTGCTGGATGCGGGCCTCGCCGTCGATACTCTGTCGATGGGCATGTCGGCGGATCTGGAAGCAGCAGTTGCGGCGGGCGCGACCTGGGTCAGAATTGGTACCGCCCTGTTTGGCGAACGCCCCAAGAAGTGAATTCAACACAGTGACTATGAAACAGCGCATCGCATTCATCGGTGGCGGCAATATGGGACGCAGCCTGATCGGCGGCTTGATTGCCAAAGGCGCCGAGCCGTCGCAGCTCGTGGTCGCCGATCCGTACGCGCCGGCACTGCAGTCCCTGCAATCTCAGTTCAACGTACAGACAGCCAGCAACAACGCCGATGCCGTGCGCGATGCGAATGTGGTGCTGCTGGCCGTCAAGCCGCAGGAATTGCGCAATGTCGTCAGTTCGATGCAGGAGCAGATTCAGCACAGCCGTCCGCTGCTAATCTCAGTGGCCGCGGGCATTCTCGCCGCCGACATCCAGCGTTGGGCGGGCGGCGTGCCGGTCGTGCGCTGCATGCCGAATCGTCCAGCGCTGCAAGGCTGCGGCGTCACCGCGCTCTATGCGAACGAGCAAGTGTCCGAGGCCAACCGAGCGCTTGCCGAGCAGATTCTCGGCGCGGTCGGCGCGACGCTGTGGGTGGAGCGTGAAACCGACATGGACACCGTGACCGCAATCTCCGGCAGCGGCCCGGCATATTTCTTTCTGCTGATCGAGATGCTGGAAGCGGCCGGCCAGTCGCTCGGCCTGTCGGCGGAAGTGGCGCGCAAGCTCGCCGTCGAGACCGCGTATGGCTCCGGCTTCATGGCGCGCGAGTCAAGCGACTCGCCCGCAACTTTGCGCCAGCAGGTAACCTCCAAGGGCGGCACCACCGAAGCGGCACTGAAGCATCTGGAAGCGAACAACGTCCGTGCTATCTTTTCGCAGGCCGTCGGCGCCGCAGCTCAACGCTCGGCGCAATTGGCGAAAGAACTGGGTAGCGCATAACCTCATCCAATGGAAGCAATCAGATTCATCGTCGGCACCTTGCTTCAGGTGCTGCTGGTCACGGTATTCCTGTTACGCGTCTTGTTGCCGCTGGTGCGAGCCGAGTCTCGCAACCAGTTGTCGCAAGCCGTGATCCGTATGACCAATCCGCTGGTCCTGCCACTGCGCAAGGTGTTGCCGCCGATCGGCAAAGTGGACACCGCTTCGATCGTCGCGCTGATCATCGTGCAGGCGGCTGCCATCGCGCTGATGTGGTTGCTGGGTGGTTACCCATGGATTTTCACGCCGGGACAGTTCGGCTACGTCGTGCTGTTGACGCTGATCAGGACCATCCTGAACTTCTACATCTTCGCGCTGTTCCTGTATGTCATCCTGAGCTGGATCGCGCCGGGCACCAACAGCCCGGGCGCGGCGCTGATCGACACGCTGTGCGAGCCACTGCTGCGTCCGGTGCGCCGGGTGATTCCGCCGCTGGGCGGCTTCGACCTTTCGGCGCTGTTCGTCATCATCGGTCTGCAAGCGCTGAACATCGCAATCACCTGACGCGGTGAACGGTGCTATAAACAGTTCTCCATCGCCTCATGGAGAACATCGGTGCTCAATAACACTCGCAAGCACACCGCCGTTCGCACTTCCCGGAATTTACTGATCGCCCCGCTGGCCGCGACCATGCTCGCGGCCGTGGCACTCACCGGCTGCACGGAACGGCCCGAGCAACGCGCCATGCCGGCGCAGGCACTGGACGAGACCTTCAAGGACTTCGGAAATTACGAGGTGCATTTCAACGCGCTTCGCACCGACGAACTGACTCCCGACATCGCGCGCGCTTACGGCATCCAGCGCAGTAGCAATCGGGTCATGCTCAACGTAACGGTATTGCGCAAGGAAGCCGAGCACGCGCCGCGCAAGCCGGTGGAAGCCAACGTGGCGGTCGATGCCTACAACTTGAACGGTCAGTTGAAGGACATCCAGATGCGCCGCGTTTCCGAAGGCGACGCAATCTACTCGATCGGCGAGGTGACCATCGCGGGCACCGAAATCCTGGTGTTCGACATCAATGTCACACCGCAGGGCGAATCGGCGCCGTTCAACGTGAAGTTGAAGCGCGAATTCGTCTCGAACTAGCGCCCACCTACCCTTTGGTCGCATGCGCCCCACCAGCCGGGCCGCAAGCGACCGCTGGTCGGCATCAGGAAGCGCGCGGGAGCCTGAAAAAACAGGCGAAAAAACCGGTGGGCTGCTTATTTCCCGGCAAATCTTGTGCTATTTTCCGCGCGTCTTGCGATTGCCCGCGACCGATCCATTTCAAGACGGCGCGATTTGTCACTTACTCAGGAGACTACAAATGGCAAAAAAGAATGCTGCGCCGACCAAGTCGGAGATCCTTGCGCAGATTTCCAAGGACACCGGTCTTGCCAAGAAGCAAGTGTCCGATGTGTTTGAGTCGTTGAGCGGCGTAGTGAAGAAGAGCCTGAAAGGTTCGGGACTGTTCACCCTGCCGGGCCTGCTGAAGATGAAGGTCGTGAAGAAGCCGGCCACCAAGGCTCGCGAAGGCATCAACCCGTTCACGGGCGAGAAGATGACCTTCAAGGCGAAGCCCGCCAGCAAGAAGGTGCGCATCGCTGCGCTGAAGAGCCTGAAGGAAATGGTGAACTGATAGTTCGCTGTTTTGCTGCTTTTCGCGGCGCCAGATTCGTCTGGCGCCGTTGTCTGCCCCTAGCGATCGACGACCACTTTTAACTTCAATCGCACCCGGTCGCGATCGGAAATATGCAGTAACCCCGCGATCCGCTGGATCAACTGCTCCTCGTGCTTGTCGATGCGGCCGTCGGCGTGACTGACGCGCCAGAGCATTTCCACGATCTGAAGCTTGTCGGCCTCCGGCAATTCCCGATTCAAGCGATGCGTGAATTCATGCAGCGATACCGCCTGGTCGGCGCGCTTCGCGGCATTCACCATCAGCACATCGAGCGCCTCCTCGGTCAGCTCGAACCGTATCTGCAACAGATGGCGGATCGCCTGCACCTCGGCATCGGACTCGGAAAAATCAGCGCGCGCCAGCTCCAGCAGCAACGCCGCCGTGGCCAGCTCGAACGGCTCGCGATCCTCGAGCACGCCGCGCGGCACGGGATCTTCGCCAAAGATCTTCTTCAATTGACCCAGTAACATGCGTACTCCGTAACGACTGGCGCGCGCGCACTCAGCGGCCCAGATGCGCCAGCTCGATCAACCATTGCACCACCACTTGCCGCAGCTCGTTCAAGCGGCCGTGGAAGAAGTGTTCCACGCCGTTCAACATAGCCAGGCGTGGCGACTCGGCCAGGGATTGCGCCCATTGTTGGATGTCGTTCGGCTCGACCAGTTCATCGCGATCGCCTTGCACGATCAGCCAGGGACATTGCGGTAACGAGCGATCGTCGACCTTGACCCGGCGGATCGCTGGCGCGACCGTCACCAATCGCGCCACATCGCGCGCCGCGGCAGCACGAATCGCGACGGCACCACCGAAAGAAAATCCACCGAGCCACAATCGTGCACCGGGATAGCGCTGCGCGACCCAATCGAGCACGGCGAGCGCGTCATCGGTCTCGCCATTGCCTTCGTCGTAACTGCCGGTGCTCGCGCCCACGCCGCGATAGTTGAATCGCACCGTTGGCGCACCGGCCTCATTGAACGCTCTGGCAATCGAGTACACCACTTTGTTGGTCATGGTGCCGCCGTATTGCGGATGCGGATGACAGATCACTGCCACCGCTTCGGGTGCGGCGGTCACAGCGGGAATATCGAGCAATGCTTCCAGCGTGCCGGCGGGGCCGGGGATGGTCAGAGCTTGGGAGGCGGTCGGAGCGGTTGCGGTCATTGTTCCAGGGTACCATTCGTGGCCGGGCCAACGCAGTGGACGCGAGGGCGAAGTTTTCGCACCCGCTGAGGGAACATCGACCGCCGTCCTTCGATTCCTTGTTCATCCGACTTTGCGAGACCGTCATGAAGCTTACTTCCTCCAGCTTCCAGCATGACCAGCCCATTCCGGAGAAATTCGCGTTCGGCGCGCCGGATCCGGTGCTGCACATCCGCCTCACGGACAATCACAACCCGCAGCTGCAGTGGAGCGATGCGCCCGCGCAGACGCGCAGTTTTGCGCTGATCTGCGTCGATCCGGACGTGCCGACGCGGCCGGATGACGTGAACCAGGAAGGCCGCAGCGTGCCCGCGAGCTTGCCGCGCACCGATTTCTACCACTGGGTGATGGTCGACATCCCGCCGCAAACCACCGAAATCAAAGCTGGCGAATGCTCCAACGGCATTGTCGCCGGCGGCAAGCAAGAGCTCGGCGGACCGGGCGGCTCACGACAAGGCGTCAACGATTACACCGGCTGGTTCGCGGGCGATGCCGACATGAAAGGCACGTACAAGGGTTACGACGGCCCGTGCCCCCCATGGAACGACGAGATCGTGCATCACTACAACTTCACGGTGTATGCGCTCGACTGCGCGAAGGCGCCGGTCGACGGTGATTTCACTGGGCAGCAGGTTTTGCAGGCGATTCGCCCGCACATCCTTGCGCAGGCGACGCTCACGGGCACTTACTCGAACAACCCGAAATTCAACGAGCCGAAGCCATTGGAGAAGTAACGGCTACGGCGCTGGCGGCGGCGGCGCGTCCTCGATCGCCAGCAACTCGATATCGAACAACAGCGGCGCGTTCGGCGGAATCTCTCCGTTGCCCGCGCCCGTTGCGCCATAGCCGAGATCGGATGGGATGATCAGCTCACGCTGCCCGCCGGGCTGCATGCCTTGCACGCCCTCATCCCAACCTTGAATCACCTTGCCCTGGCCGATGACGAAGCGAAACGGTCGGCCGCTGCGTCGCGAGCTATCGAACTGCTTACCCTTGTGATCCGGCGCGTTCGGGTCATACAGCCAGCCGGTGTAATGCACGACCGCCTGCTGTCCGGAAGAAATACCTTCCCCAGTGCCTTTGACGATATCGGTCTTCTGCAACTCGGCGACCGGCGCCGCTGCGGAGGACGCGGGAGCGTCCGCAGGCCGCCGAGCCGTGCTCGGGACATCGTTACTGCACGCCGCCGCGAGCACAGCCGCGGCGACGCCAGTCAGAATCAAAGATGATGAACGCTGGTGCTTCATTCCGACGATCCGATTGTTGTCGAGACGCTCATAGTGCCCGCGAATCACGCGGTCTTCATCAGCAACCGATTCAAGCGCTGCACGAACGCCGCGGGCTCCGGCAACTGACCGCCGTCGGCCAGCGTCGCCTGTTCGAACAACAGCATCGACAAGTCGCTGAACTCGGCGTCCTCCGACGTCTTCTCGATCCGTTGCAGCAGCGGATGATTCGGGTTCACTTCCAGCGTGGGCTTGCTGGCCGGCGCTTTCTGTCCGGCCGCTTCCATGATCCGCCGCATCTGTGCACCCATGTCGTACTGGCCGAGCACCAGACACGCCGGCGAGTCGGCGAGCCGCGCAGTTACACGCACGTCGCTGACCTGCTCAGTGAGCGCCTTCTTCATCCGCTCGACTAGCTCCGTATGGCTCTGGGAAAGCTCTTCCTGCGCCTTCTTTTCCTCGTCGGACTGAATGGCCGCGAAATCCAGCTCGCCGCGCGCCACGTTCTTCAGCTGCTTGCCATCGAACTCGCGCAGGTGATCGACCAGCCATTCATCGACGCGGTCGGACAACAGCAGCACTTCGATGCCCTTCTTGCGCAGCACTTCCAGATGCGGGCTCGACTTCGCGGCCGCAAAGCTGTCGGCGATGACGTAATAGATTTCCTTCTGGCCTTCCTTCATGCGGCCGACGTAATCCTCCAGCGACACGTCCTGCTCAGCCTTGTCGGCCAGCGTGCTGGAGAAACGCAGCAGCTTGGCGATACGCTCGCGATTGGCATGATCCTCGGCCGGACCCTCCTTCATCACCGCGCCGAACTCTTTCCAGAACGTCGCGTATTTCTCCGGCTCGTCCTTCGCCATCTTCGCCAGCATGTCGAGCACGCGGCGCGCGAGACCGGTCTTCATGGTCTCGATCGACGGATCCTGCTGCAGCATCTCGCGAGAAATATTCAGCGGCAGATCGGCCGAATCGACCACGCCTTTGACGAAGCGCAGATACAACGGCAGGAACTGCTCGGCGTCGTCCATGATGAACACGCGACGCACGTACAACTTCAAACCGCGAGCGCCTTCGCGATGCCACAGGTCATAGGGCGCGCGCGACGGAATATATAAAAGACTCGTATATTCCTTCTTGCCTTCGACCTTGCCGTGCGACCACGCCAGCGGATCGGTGAAGTCGTGCGTCACGTGACGATAGAACTCTTTGTATTCCTCGTCGTTCAGCTCGGTACGCGGCCGCGCCCAGAGCGCCTGCGCCGCGTTGACGGTTTCGAACTCGGGCTTGGCATCTTCCGGCTTGACTTCGGCGACCACCGAATCGTCCTTCTTCTCCTCGTCTTCGCCCTTGTAGGGCGCAGGCTTCGGCATGCGCACCGGGAACGCGATGTGGTCGGAATACTTCCGCACCAGGGAACGAATGCGATATTGATCGGCGAACTCGTGATCGCCTTCTTTCAAATGCAGCACGATGCGCGTGCCGCGCTCGGGCAGCTCCACATCCGAGACAGTGAATTCACCGTCCGCGGCCGACGTCCAATGCACGCCAGCACCCGCTTCGAGACCGGCACGGCGCGAGAACACCTGTCTCTTATACACATCTGACGCTGC
>NZ_LSRW01000041.1:0-160147 GCF_003104955.1 Steroidobacter cummioxidans
CGCTTCGGCACACTGGGGCGCGTACCGGCGCCGTTCTTGCTTCGCTCGGATAATGGCCTGGTTTTCACGAGCCGCAGCTATACCGCGCTAGTGCGCAGCTATGGGCTTCGCCAGGAGTTCATCACACCGCGCTCACCGGAGCAGAACGGCATGGTCGAACGCGTGATCCGCACGCTGAAGGACCAATGCGTGCATCGTCACCGGTTCGAAACGCTGCAGCATGCAAATCGGGTCATCAGCGACTGGATCAGCTTCTACAACAACCAGCGGCCACACCAGGCATTGGACATGAGAACGCCCGCTGAGGCGTTCAAATTAGCAGCATGACCTGAGCAGAAATCGGTGGGTCATTACAGCCAGTCCCAGTACCAGTTTGCAAGAAACACCAGGGTCCATCTTAGCGCCCGATGCACCTTTACTCCCCCTGATCCGGGGATACCGCCCCGGTTGAACCAGTCTATCGATCACGCGATGACTTTGCGGGTTCGCCGTTGCTTGGTGCCGGGCCCACAAAGCGACTCTTGACCGATCAATGACACGGGTAGCGGAAGGTTAATCTTATGACGACCCGGCGAGAGTTCGTGAAGGCAGCCGCCGGGATCGGCGTGGCGACATCTATCTCGAGCGTCTTGGGCGCCCAGCCCGCCAATGTTCGTCAAGCAGCCCCACCCGATGCTATCGCCGCGAAAATCCAGATCGGTTCACGCATCCAGGCAGCTCATCCTCGCGAGGAAACCACGCTACGGCTTGGTGGGATGGGTGACAACTACCATATGACGTGGACCGCCGACGATCGGCAGCTCGTCGCCGTGTGCGATGGTCTCGGCTGGGTCGAAAATCCTAAGGATTTCTATAACAGTCGCCTCTACACCATCACGGATGGCCCCATCGATGCTCGGTTTCATGAGGTGGAGCACTACCCCGAGCTGCCCGGCCTTTTGAACAGCGAGAACATTGAGCGCTACTACGGATTCGGAACGATCGCACTGGATGGCCGGATCGTTCAGTTTCTGAGCACTCCGAACCACCAGTTCTCCCGCGACAATTTCGCTCCATGGCCCGATGCGCGCTTTGTCGGCGCGAAGCTCATATATACCAGCGACAAAGGACGTATTTGGCGCAACCAGGACGGCTCCACGCCGGTGACGTGGGAACGTTGGCAAGATCGATCAAAGAAGAACATGCTCTTTTATGAAGAGCACCAGGATGCATTTTCGCTTCTGTCCGTTCTGCAGATGGGCCGGGACTACCAAGCCAACAAAGATGGGTTCGTCTATGTCTATGCTCCGAACGGTAACACCGATGGCACGATGAATCAGCTGGTCATGTTCCGAGCACCAAAGTCATCCATCCATGATCGGACCAGATATGAGTTCTTCGCGGGCATTCGGCCGGGCGGGGCCGCCCGCTGGACCGCGGACATCGACGCGCGGTCCGTCGTGCACACGTTCCCCAGCGGTTGGGTCAACACATCCATCCATCCGTGGGCGTGGATGCCAAGCGTCACCTACAACGCGCCCCTTGATGTCTACATGATGGCTAGCTGGGGGATGGGCTGCGCACCGGATGGGAGTTGGTTCGGAAGGCCGAGCTATCTCGGACTTTGGGTATCAAAGAATCCCTGGGGAGCTTGGGCGCAGATTCTCGAAGATACCTCGTGGACGCCACAGAATGACGCAGGCGCGCGCGCTTTCGCCCCTCAAATATCTCCCAAATGGATCTCAGCGGATGGAAGATCGTTTTGGCTCGTCTGGTCCGACTTCAAGAAGACAGGAAGCGCCGAAGATTTCACTCACCTCGTGAAGACCGAAGGAACACACGCCACGAATAGCGCGGACACGGTGAAGTTCTTCAAGAAGCTAGGGGCGCTCATGCCTTACTACGCCTTGAACACACAGCGTTTCGATCTAGTCATCGCCTAGATCAGCTCCGTTTCTCGAAAAAAAAACGCTTCAACCCGCAGTTTCACACGTAGCGGCTGTGGTTCTCCTTCTTTCAGACACTCACATGCCGTACTCAGTCTTGCGCCAACAACCGTGCGAGCAGTGGCGGATTATATCGCCTACCCGAATGGAAGCTCGACAGTTTGGCTCAAGCGGCCGCTAAAGCCACTTGAATGCTCGCCAGTTTCGGACGTGGAAGGGACTCTGCCTCAGTGCTTGTAGGATGATCGCTGGTTCCCAGACGCCACGATACGGCCGGCGGAAAATCGAGTAGTAGAACACGAGCCAGGCATTCACCCCCGCTGCCGGTAGGAGCGCGATGAGGGCCGGGACAAGGGTATCGCGAACCCGACGACCAGGGAGAATCCACTGCCGGTACTCCCGCCAAGAGTAGGAACCTCGCGCGCGCCATAGGAACAACTCTCGGGCGTCTCGCCAACGCTCCGGGTCGCAAATTTTTCGTTTTGCCCAGTCAGCGAGCGGTAGCGACCACACGAGCGCCGGAAACTTGAGCATATAGGTCTCGAAGTAGGCCAACGAGAAGGTGTGCGTGTTACCACTTCGGTAGCTAACGAGAGGATCCACGATGATCCTGGCATCCCCAGGAAGGCGCTCTTGAAAGATCACGCCGAGAAAAATGAACATCGAACCATAGTACCGCTCCCTCTCGCGCGCGAGCCAGATCCCTCGCTTGATAACCACACTGCCGGCGTACGTCAGGCCATCGCCCATCTCGACGAACAACCGATCCGTGTCTTCGGGGGGATACAGACGATCCGATTCCAAATGGATCCACCGTCCCTGGACCACTTCGGACATCCCGAAATCCCGAACCTCGGCGTTGATGACGACGAGACTGACATCCGAGCCAATCGCTCCCAGCACCGCCGCGACGGCGCCGGACTTCAACAGATCATCATCCGCCATCAGCCAGCAATATTCTCCATTCGCCAGCTCCACGGCTCGATCACAGTCACGATCGAAGCCACTGTTCTGCAGTTGCCTGAAATAGCGCAAACGTTCACAACGCCGCGCATACTCCTTGACCACGCATTGCGTGTCATCGGTGGAGGCACCGTCCACGACGACGATTTCGCATTCGTCGGTCAGTTGAGCGAGGATGCTCTCGATCGTCTCGCCGATGAAAGCAGCCCGATTGAATGTCGTGATGCAGATCGATAACTTCGGTGCCGAAGATCGCGACGAGCCTACAAGCATACGGGTCCATCCCTTCAATCTCGACAAAGGTTCAGCGAGGTCGGCGCAAAGAATCGCGCGAGAGGAATAGCCTCGACGCGACACGAGTGAACCGGAGCTCTCCTAGTCGGCTTACGGGCCAAGCGCGCTATACGATGCACGCCCTGCTTGAAAGAAACCGTCGCGGCGCCGCCACACAAGCGCCTCAAGAGCGGGAGTACATGGAATGCTTGGCTCGCGGCGCGACGAAACTGCCAACGTCAGGAACGCCTTGCACATGCTCCCCGGCACTCATCGCCACGAATCGAGCGACATGCCAGCGCCACTTTCGACCAAGGGTGTTCGCGCGCGATTGACAAGACAGTCAAACGACCGAACCGCCCATCGCCTTCTCGACGACAGGATTCCAATCCTCCGCCCGAATCGTGCCGTGTCGTAACCGCGCGCCCACCACTGAATCCGGTCGCCGCGCGAGACGCGGATGCCACGGCCGACGCCATCGACCAGGAGTGCGGTGCCATGAGGAGAATGCACCATGGTACGTTCATCGTGTCTATTGTCCCCCGAATGCGAGCTGTCCGCTCATTGGCGCGAACTCCCGCGACGTTCGGTTCGCGTCGAGATCTGAGGGGCGCAGAGCTTACGAGCAGCGGCGGCGATGCTCTCCATGGTCGGGTACATCAACTGTTCAAGGTGGGGACTGAAGGGAACCGGGATATCCGGCGCGGTTAAGCGGACAATCGGCGCCTTGAGATACCCAAGCGCCTCTTCGGCGACGGTGGCCGCGACTTCGGCCGCGACGCCTCCGGTCCTCGGCGCCGGGTCGACGACCATCACGCGCCCCGTCTTCGCCACGGAGTTGAGGATTGTTCGCCGATCCAAGGGGACGACCGATCGTATGTCCACCACTTCCACCGAGATGCCCTCACGCTCGAGGACATCCGCGGCCGCCAAGGCGTGATGAACGGCCTTGGCGAGCGCGACGATGGTCACGTCGGATCCCGCGCGCTTGATATCGGCCACGCCCAGGGGAATGACATAGTCTCCATCCGGCACCTCCCCCATCAAACCCAACAGTGAGAAATCGTCAAAACACATAACTGGGTTCGGATCGCGAATCGCCGCCCTCATGAGCCCCTTGGCGTCGCGTGGCGTCGTCGGAACAATGATCTTTAGACCCGGAGCTTGCGAGAACAGCCCCCAGAGACGATCGGAGTGATGCGCCGCCAGCGCGACCGAATACACCGCCGGCGCGCGTATCACGAGCGGAACGCTCGCCTGACCGCCAAACATATATCGGCTTTTGGCCGCCTGGTTCACGATCTGATCCATGGCCGAGTAGAAAAAGGTGGAGCAACCACCCTCGATGACCGGGCGCATGCCCGTCAGTGCCGCTCCGATACCGGCGCCATAGAACCCCGTCTCGGAAATTGGCGTGTTTCGAATCCGCTCGAGACCGAACTCACCCACCGCGGCAGCATACGCGCCGCTCTGCACGTCCTGCCCCATGACGAAGACTCGCGGATCTCGCCGCATTTCCTCCAAGACAGCTTCCGTCGATGCATCGTTGTATGTGATCTGCGGCACGTGCTCATCCTCCGCGTGAATCGTCAGACGTAGACATCGTCGTGGAGCTCATGCGGTTCTGGCACCGGGCTCCTCTCCGCGAACGCCACCGCCTCATCCACCTCCGACAACACTTCCTTCCGCATCGTCTCGATCTCCTCGCGACTAAGGTGCCCGGCTTCCTCGAGTCGAGCGCAAAAGATCTCGATGGGATCCTTTTCTCTCCAGAGGACCAATTCGGATTCGCTTCGATAGGGGGGAGGATCGGCCGGCTCGCCAAACTCGGAATGTTCACAGTATCGATACGTCTTTGCTTCGACGAGCATTGGCCCAGCGCCACTTCGCGCTTGGGCGACCGCCATCGACACAACGTCGTACACCGCCAAAACGTCTTGACCGTCGACAATCACGCCAGGAATGTTGTAGGCACTGGCTCGCTGCGCGATATCGGCGACGGCCGTCGTCTGCGCTTGCGAAGTGTGAATCGCATACCCATTGTTCTCGCATAAGAACACGACGGGTAGTTTCCACACGCTCGCGAGGTTTAATGATTCGTGAAAGGGACCGCAATTCGCCGCGCCATCCCCGAAAAAGCAGAGACACACTTGATCCGTTCCGCGCAATCGCGCGCTGAGTCCCGCGCCAACCGCGACCGGCATCAGTGAACCGACGATTCCGGATTCGCCAAGGCTGCCAACGGAAAAGGCCGCCAAATGCATCGAGCCGCCTTTGCCTCGGCACACGCCTGTCTTCTTTCCGAACAGTTCCGCCATCAACGGCGGCAGTTCCGCCCCCTTGCCGATCGGATGACCATGCGAGCGGTGATTGCCCGTCATGTAATCGACAGCGCGCAATGCCATGCACGCGCCAACAATCTCCGCCTCTTGCCCGATGGAGTTATGCAGCACACCAGGCAATTTCGCTTCAACCCGAATCGAAGACGCGCGTTCTTCGAAGAAGCGAATCCTGAACATCCTCCGCAGCATCTCGCGCCGTTCCTCGTTCGGCGGCCACTCCACCCGCGCGTGCTCCCTTGCCATATTCATGTCAGCTCCTTGTCGAATACTCCTGGCTCGAGGCCCTGAAGCCTCTCCCGCCTCCGTTCTCAGCCCGCGCCTTCGCTCCGACAAATCTCGCAGGTCACGCCGTGGATCGATTCCGCGCATTCAGCTTCCATCGCGACGACCCGTCGCACGAACGCACCTAGCCAATCGTCGTTCATCGCCGGCACGACGATGCCCGCGCGCTCCAGTTCCTGCTGAGTGGAAGCACAATCAAGAATGGTGCCCGCGCCCTCCCTTCCCTGCCACTCCAGAAACGCTTGCTCATCCATGGAGAATGCATACTCGACGAGCGGCACCACGGGCAGTGACTGCCCCGCGCGGCATCGCCGCTTGACTTCAGCGATCCAGTCATAGAAAGACCTAAGTTCGAGAGGGGTACTCGCGATTTCGTTATAGCGCTCGAACAAGCCCTCGCTCATCTGCCTCGACGAAGAGAGGTGGAAGACACCGTCGCCTCGCGGATGCCGAGTCGCCAGAAGCACTACGGATCGCGCCACGCAATCAACGGGTATCGGAGGCACCGGATAGCGATAGTCTTTGATTCCACAACCGGACAATAGGGCACTTTTGAAGATGCGATACTCGCGCTGGAGTTCGTCGTAACGCCCTTTCCTCGTGTCCGCCCACACGAGGCCAAGGCGGAATATGTTGCAAGGAATGCCCCGCTCGCGGGCGGCCATGAAGATCTTTTCCGCGACCCACTTGCTCCCGGCGTAACCATTGGAGGCCAGATGTTTCTCATCGTCGATCGAGCTAGTTTCGTCCACCACTCGATGCGCGTCGGATGCGCCGAAAATGCTCAGCGTCGAGACATAGTTGACGAGCTTGGGTTTCGCACGGACCGCGAGCCGCAGCAATTCGGTGACCGACCGCACGTTCGCCGGCCTCGCCATCGCGTAGGTTTCGAGATGATTCATGCTGGTGGCGCAGTGATAAATACTATCGATATCCCGCGAAAGCGCTTCGTGGACATCGGGTTCAAGGCCCAGGCAAGGAGCTCGCAAATCCCCAGGGATCGCCACGATTCTTGACTCGAACCGTTCCTCCCACAGATCCCATTTCAGCAACGTCGCCTTGAGTCGAGAGAAGGCTTGGGAACTGGAGGGTGCGCGCACGAGGCAATGGACGGTCGCCGATGTCTCGTTAAGAAGCTGACTTAGAAGGAACCGACCCACGAAACCAGTGGCACCGGTCAGTAAGACGGCTCGCGCTGGAACACGAGGAGACTCTCCGTTCGCGACGATATCTGCCTCCAGCACCGCCTCGCGCGAAAGATCGATGAAGTTGTCCCTGAACACCTTTCCGCCGATCCGCGACGACAGATCCCTGATCGTTGGACTTCGATATACGTCGGCGACCGACAGTTCACAATCAAGCGCCTGGTTAATTTTGAACAATGCCTTCATGAGAAGAAGCGAATGTCCTCCAAGCTCGAAAAAGTTATCCAATCTACCGATCCGCCCGAGCCCCAGTAATTCTCTCCAGACTTCAGCCAGGACTTGTTCAACCTCTCCTTCGGGAGCCTCAAATTGGAGACCGCTCGACTCCGTCGGCATGGGGAGCGACTTGCGATCAAGCTTGCCATTCGATGTCAGCGGCATCCGATCGAGCACGACAAAGGCATTGGGCACCATATACTCCGGAAGCACCGCGCGTAGATGCACTCGCAATACTTCCGTGCTCGAGCGCGATTCTTCCGTCGAACCATCGAGAGTGACATACGCCACGAGCCGCTGCTCGTTCCGCTCATCCTCTCGCGCCATGACCACCGCTTCCTTGACCCTCGAATGGCGGGAGAGCTGTTCTTCGATCTCCCCCAATTCGATCCGAAAGCCTCGGATCTTGATCTGGTGGTCGTTGCGGCCCATGTAGTCGATGGACTGATTCGCTCGCCATCGTCCCAGATCCCCGCTCCTATACATGCGTGACCCCGGCTGCTCGCAGAATGGATCGGGAATGAATCGATCCGCCGTCAGCCCGGGTTGATTGAGATATCCGCGTGCGCCCCCCGCGCCACCAATGTGGATTTCTCCCATCACGCCGATCGCCGCGAACTGCAAGCTCTGATCCACTAGATACGTGCCAAGATCCGGCATGGCATTGCCTATCGAGCTCACTTGCCCGGACGCGATGGCATCCTCGGACAATGGACTGAAGGTCACGAACACCGTCGTCTCGGTGATACCGTACCCATTCACCAGACGCGGTCTACTCGCGCCGTTACGCTTCACCCAGGGTCGAAGGGCCCTCAGCTCGAGCGCCTCGCCACCAAAAATTACAAGGCGAAGCGAGTGTTCCTCGACGCGGCGCCCCTGAGCGTCGATCAGTTGCGCGAAGGCACTCGGCGTCTGATTGAGCACCGTCACTCGTTCTCGGCACAACAAGCTATACAAGTCCTCGGGCGATCGCGCTGTGAGAAGTGGGACGACCACAAGGCGTCCTCCGTACAACAACGCTCCCCACAATTCCCAAACCGAGAAATCGAAGGCGATCGAGTGGAAAAGCGTCCAGACATCTTGTCGATCGAAGTTGAACAACTTTTCGGTGGCCGAGAACAATCGAGTGACATTGCGATGCTCGATCATCACGCCCTTCGGCCTCCCCGTGGAGCCGGACGTGTAGATCACGTACGCGAGGTGATCGCATCGCAAGCCCAACTCCTGGGCGTCAAAATTGCTGGGTGAGTATCCCTCGATCCACGGCCAGTCGCGATCCATCGCGACAATCGCGGAGCCGGTCTCCGGCAACGATCCTGTCAATCGTCCCTGAGTCAAGACTATCTTCGGGGACGCCTCCGCGAGCATGTAGGCGAGTCGCTCGGTGGGATACGCTGGATCGAGGGGGAGATAGGCACCTCCCGCCTTTAGCACTCCGAGCACCGCCACCAGCATCTCCAAACCCCTTTCGAAGAAGACTCCGACCAAGGCTTCCGGCCCAACTTCCATGCCGACGAGATATCGGGCCAGCCGATTCGCTCGCTCATTGAGTTCGGCGTAGGTCAGTCGCTCGTCGTCGCATGTCGCGGCGATCTCGTGAGGCGACCTACGCACCTGCTCTTCGAATAGCTCATGAATCAAGGCGGTGCTAGGAAACTGTGCTTCCTTCGCTCTCGACATCGCTAACAATTGATCTCGCTCGCCCTGCCCAAGAAGCGGCAACCGCCGTACCGGGCAATCGGGATCCGCCACGATTCCTTCCAGCAATGTTCGAAAATGACCCGCCATTCTCTCGATTGAATCGCCTTCGAACAAATCCACCGCGTATTCAAACATTCCCGCAAGTCCATCGCGCCGTTCGCTCATGAATAGGGTAAGATCGAAGTGGGTGACCGCGCGCTCGACTTCGGTCCAGGACCAAGTCCATGTGAGCTCGGCCAGCTCCAAGCACGCGTCGCCTTGGTTCTCCATCTCGAGGGCGACCTGGAAGATCGGTTGTCGGGCTAGATCGCGGTCCGGATGCAGTTCCCTGACAAGTGCCTCGAAAGGCAAGTCTTGATGAGCATACGCGGCCAAGGTCACGTCCTTGACTTGGCTTAGCAGTTGGCGAAACGTGAGTTCGCCGTCCACGTCGGCTCGAAAAACGAGCGTGTTGATGAAGCATCCAACGATATCCTCGAGCTCGCGGCTCCTCCGACCCGCGACTGGCGCCCCGACAAGAATGTCCCGTTGACCACTCCAGCGCGCCAGCAATGTCTGATAAGCCGCCAGAATCACCATGAATAGCGTGGCGCCCTCGTGACGCGCCAGTTTACCCAGCGCCTCGGACACACTCGCGGACAACTTAAACCTCACTGTCGCGCCTCGGAAGCTTTCGGTGGCTGGCCGAGGCCGATCCGTGGGCAATTGTAGCTGCGGGGCCGCGCCGACAAGGTGCTCCTTCCAGTACCGCAACTGTTCTTCCAGCACTTCCCCTCGCAACCATTTCCGCTGCCAGAGTGCGTAGTCAACATACTGCAGCGGCGGATCCAGCGGTCGCGCGCCTCGACCCTCGGCGTAGAACTCATAGAGAGCGCCAAGTTCGCGAAACAACACACCCCAAGACCAACCATCGATCACGATGTGATGAATGGTTAACAATAGGACATGCCTTAGGGGCGACAACTTCACCAAGCACGCATGGAGCAGAGGTCCCTTCGCCAGATCGAACAGGCGATGCGCCTGCTCGGTACCTAGGCGACGCAACCGCGACTCTTTGTCCTCTTCGCGTAGCGCCGACAGATCCACCACCTCCAAGGCGAACGAACCTGGGGAGGCGACCACCTGGATTGGCGTGCCGGCGCGGATTTCGAAGCGCGTTCGCAAACTTTCATGACGACGAATCAGTTCTGCGATACCGCGCTCAAGCGCCACGGCGTCGAGGTTCCCATCCAACTTCGTCACCATGGGTACGTTGTAGGCCGCGCCTACGAGCCCAAGCTGTTCCAGGAACCAAAATCGCTCCTGGGCGAACGATAGAGGCAATGCCTCGCCTCGGTCCACGACCATCACCGGAGGAAGACGCGTCCGCTTGCTACGCGCCGTGGATTGATCGCGTAGCTGTTTGATTTGCGCCAGGGTCATGTGCTTCAGCGACTCGCCCGAATTCCCCTCGCGACCTTCCTCTGTCATGACGCCTCCATCGCGACTTCAGCAGCGATCTTTTGCAGAATAAACTTGCTCAGCCCCTCGACGGTCGGTGTCTCGAACATGACGCGGAGAGGAACCTCGACATCGAAGAGCTGCTCGATGTGCGTCACGGCGCGTGTCGCCGCGAGTGAATGTCCACCGAGCTTGAAGAAGTTGTTTTGGCGGCCGACTTCCTCCACGTGCAACAACTCCCGCCAAATCCGCGCCACCTCCTCCTCTACCTCTCCTTGCGGTGGATCGTAGTCGTGGCTCGCGTACGCACGCAGCTCCGGCGCCGGCAGTGCTCGTCGATCAAGCTTCCCGTTGGGCGAACACGGAAACTGCTTCAGGACGACATAGGCACTCGGGATCATGTGCTCGGGCAAGATCGGCCGCAAAAACTCGCGCAACTGATCCGCATCTAGCGCGCGTCCATCGACCGCGATGACGTAGGCCACGAGACGCTTCTCGCCGATGCCATCTTCGCGCGCGACCACCACCACGTCTCGCACTTGCTCATGGCCAGCAAGCTGCGCCTCGATTTCCGCCAGCTCGATGCGAAACCCACGAATCTTCACTTGATTGTCATTTCGACCGAGGTATTCGATCGAACCATCCAATCGCCACCGCGCACGGTCTCCCGTACGATACATACGGGAATAGAGATCATCGGTGAATGGATCTCCGAGGAATCGTTCCGCCGTCAGCGCCGGCCGATTCAGATAACCACGAGCGACGTTGGCTCCCCCGATGTACAACTCACCCACCACTCCCGTAGGAACCGGCTGGCGAAGCGAGTCCAATATGTAGATTCGAGTGTTCGATATCGGTTGGCCGATGGTCGGAAGCACGGGCCAATCATTCGGGTCCTCCGGCAATGTCAGCGCCGTGACCACGTGCGTCTCCGTCGGCCCGTAATGGTTGTGCAGTCTGCATCCCGCGAGCCGTTTGAAGAACATCGATATCTCAGGACTGATGCGCAGCTGATCCCCCGCGGTGATCACGTCATGCAAACTCGTCGGCGGCGTCCTAGCTCCCCCAAGACACTCCGCCAGGCTCTGCAGCATCAACGGCGGCACGAAGAGCCGTTCGACGCCTTGATTCACCAAAAACTCAAGAAGCGCTCGAGCGTCCTTACGGACTTCCTCGCGGGGCAACACCAATGTTGCTCCGGTGCACAGCGTGGAGAGGATCTCTTGGAATGCCACGTCGAAACTAAGTGAGGCGAACTGCAGCACCCGTTCGTCCTCCCGAGCCGCGAATGTCTTCCGGTGCCATTCAATGAGATTGACCATCGAGCGATGAGCCATCGCGACGCCCTTTGGCCGGCCCGTGGATCCAGAGGTGTAGATGACGTACGCTCGATTGGACGCGGTCACCCCACATTCATCGCGTGCCAAATTTTCCTTGGCGTACCTCTCTATCTTCGCCGGATTCGCGTCCAGGACGATAAGCTCCGCCGACATGGTGGGCAGAGCGGACCGCAGCTCCTTCTGCGTCAGCACGATGCTTGCACCGGCGTCCTCCAGCATGTACCGTAATCGATCGATGGGATAGCCAGGATCCAAGGGAACGTAAGCGCCGCCGGCCTTCAGGATTCCCAGCAGCCCAACGACCATGTCCACGCTCTTGTGGACAAAGATCGCCACCAATCCATCCGGGCGAATACCCTTCTCCATCAAACATCGCGCAAGTTGGTTGGCCTTGTTGTTAAGTTCCGTGTACGTAAGTGATCGACCGTCCTGCACGGCCGCGATCCGGTGCGGCGTGCGTTGCGCCTGATCCTCGAACATTTCTTGAATCAATTTCTCACGTGAATAGTTCGATCGGGTGCGGTTGAACACGTCGATGACTTGTTGTCGTTCCCGGTCATCGAGCAACGGCAGCCGGCCAATCGTCGACTGTGGCTGTCTCACCATTGCCCAAAGAATGGTTCTGAGACATCCAAGCCACGTTCGGATGGTCTCCGCGTCGAACAGACTAGTCGCGTAGTTGAGAAAACCGGTGATATCGTCCGCCACCTCTCGCAGCGACAGGAGAAGATCGAACTGAGCGGTGGTCAATGACACTTCTTCCTCCACCAAGCGCAAACCAGGCAGGCTTGACGTGGAGCGCGGTGTGTTCTGAAAAACAAACATCACCTGGAAAATCGGATTGTGGCTTAGCCGCCGCACCGGCTGTAGCGCTTCCACGACCTGTTCGAACGGCGCTTCCTGGTTCGTATACGCATCGAGCATCACGTCTCGGACACGCGAGAGCAGATCCTCGACTCGAGGATCATCTTCGAGTCGTATTCGCACCGCGAGCGTGTTCGCGAAGAAGCCAATCAAGTTCTCGAGTTCATGACGGGGCCTATTCGCCACCGGCATTCCCACGACAACATCCGTCTGTCCGCTGAGTCTTGAAAGCAAGATCGCCCACGCCGATTGCAAGGCCATGGCCAGGGTTAGATTTCGGCCACGCGAAAACTCCCTCAGCCGCGCGGTGAGATCCCGCCCCAAGAGGAATGGTTCGGTCGCTCCTCGATAGCTTTGCACCGGTGGACGCGACCGGTCCGTTGGCAACTCCAACATCTGCGGCGCACCGTGCAAGTGCCGCCTCCAATAACTCAACTGATTCTGGGCATCAATCCCCGCCGACCATTCCCTCTGCCATTGGGCGTAGTCGGCGTATTGGACGATGAGTGGTGGAAGTGGATCTGCTCGGTGTTCCCGATGCGACTCATACAATGTTGTCAACTCTCGGATCAATATTCCCGTCGACCAGCCATCTGAGATGATGTGATGCATGGTGATCAACAACACGTGCTCTTCTTCCGAAAGGCGAAGCAACAGAGCTCTGATGAGTGGTCCCACGCGCAGATCGAACGCGCGCCCGAGCTCCTCGCTCGCATGGGCCAGCACGCTAGCATCGCGCGGCTCGCGCGCAAGCTCGCTCAGGTCAACGATCCGAAGCTCCAAGTGGCCGCGCGGCGAGATCACCTGCGCAGGCTCGTCGTTCGCCTTGACAAAGGTCGTTCGCAACACCTCGTGTCGCATCACGAGCTCGTCGAACGCCGCGCCCAGCGCGTTGGCATCCACGCGCCCGTGAATCCGCAGCGCCAGTGGAACGTGATAGGCCGAGCTCCCGCCTTCCAACTGGTCGATGAACCAGAGCCGTCGCTGCGCGCCCGACATCGGCAGTGCTCCTATCGTATCCCGGCGCTGGACACCTGCGCTCGCTTCCCGCGCGCGGGCCAATTTCGCCCCGATTGTCTCAACGGTCGCGCCTCCGAAGAAGTCGGAAATGGACAGTTCAAGCCCGAGCGTGGCGGCTATTCGGGTGATCACCCGGACGGCCAACACGGAATCTCCTCCCAGCGCCAGGAAATCCGCTCGAAGACTTACTCGCTCCAAACCCAGCACCTCGCTCCATATCGAGGCGATCGCCATCTCCGTCTTGGTTCGCGTCGCCACGTATTCGATCGGCGCGCCTCGCCTGCCCGCCGCGAACCGATCGACTCGCGAGACGATCTCCGGTAGATGACTTAGCGCGTACGCCGCCTCATGCCAGTCATGAGTCGGGGTCTCCGAGCGAACGTGTTGCGCGGCGACCAGCCGGTGCTCCGATTCATCGACTCGCCAGTCGACAAGCGCGTCCGTGAGCGGCTCCTCGGCGCGCTCCACGGGGATCTTGAATAAAATCTCGCCGGCATCGCTGTCTGCGATCTCGCGAAATCGTCCGAAGGTCCCGTCAAGAAACATCCGCGCCGGTGCGTTACGCGTGGTCGGCCGATAGCTCATCAGGATCGTCGTGCGCTGCTCGCTCCGTGCCACTCGCGCGAGTTCGTTCACGACCCACCCTTCGACGCCTCTACCGAGTGCACGACAGCTCAAGACGAATGTATCCACGCGAATCGACGTGGGCTCGCGACGAAACAGCACGACGCCCACGAGCCCATAATCCCCATAGCGATCTCGCACGTGAACGACGAGGCATTCGAATCCGCCTTCCTCGCAGAGCGTCGCGATCTCGCTCGCGCCTCGACGAATCGTCGTGAGGTTGAATTGATTCGTCCTTGATATCAGCTCCGCCACTCGATCCAGCTGGCCTGGTTTCATCCCCGCTATGTTCACCTTCAGTTCAAGTGAGGCAAGGAATCGCTTGAGGTCCCCCGATTCCTCACGCGCCTTGGCACGCGCGTTGTTCTCCCTGTACTTTCTGGTACGTTCTCTCGCCTCCTCCGTGACGCCAACCCGATCGAACGCCCACGCGTGATCTATAAAGTGATCGATCTCCTCAGGTTCCTGAGGAAACTGCAGAGCGAGCACGCCCGGACAGTGGGCACGCACCTCGGCGCATTCCAGAGGGCTGTCGTCTATTAAGATGAAGCTGTCCAACGAGAGATTTAGCTCCTCGGCGAGAGAAACTAGATTGGATGACTTGGCCGACCAGTTGATCCGCGACGAGACCAGATGCTCTTCGCGCAGCGCCATTTCCTCGCGTCCTTTGAACACTGCTTCGACGTCGCTCTCATTGTTCTTGCTACACAAACATAGCAACATTCCAGAATCGTGCTGACGTACCAACATCTGCTGAAACCGAACGTGCGCAGGCGATACCATCACGCCTTCCGCACCAACTTCTCCACAGATGCCTTTCCAGAGTGTGTTGTCGCAATCGACCGCGATCACCTTAAACTGCGGCTTCACACGTGCTGAGACTTGCCGCGCTATGAAAGTCGCCAGTGCGACGAAGTATTCATTTGTGTAGGGGATATGGCCGATTCTGTCGGCGAGCGAATCCTCGTGCCGATCCAGGGGGTACAATCGAATCACGTCAGCATGAGTCCAACACCACACACGATCCAGCGTGTGGAGCCGCCCGAGGAGACAGCGTTGCGCCTCCTCGAACACCTCGCCATATACGCTCATCGCCCGATTGGACGACGGACTAAAAACCAAGAATGTCGTGGCACCGGTTCGCGCCGCCACATCCTCGAACGCGCACACCAGATCGATCACGGCTCGACGTACCTGCTCGATGTTTCCCTCGAAGCTCTCGCTCGCTCTGTCGCGTATCCAATCTTCCAGGCGAATCAGTACGACATTGAAGCCACCATTGTTTGTTCCAATTGCGCTTCTTGAGTTCAGCAGTTCCTGCATGAGTTGACCATAGGGCGCGATCGTGACGTCTCCACGGATGCCAAGCAGATCCAACCAGAACTCAAGCGGCACACGGAGCGGGTCCGCGGTGAAGGTCGACGCCACTACGATCGATCGTTCCCTCTGTGGCCGTGTGGAAGGCTCGTTCGGTCGTGCCTTCAATCCATTCGAACTGGAATGCGGATCGTTCAGTCCGAGATTGGTCGGGTTCCCTGCAGTCATCGACTAAACCTCTCAGGTGCATCAGCATCATGATGCGCCGCTGGATTGAACAATGGGACAGCGTTGAGCCACGTAAGGTCGACGTGCTCTTCACACTGCCTCATCGCCCAAAAAAATCCATCCGAAACCGACTTCCCGTCGCATCGCTCGTAAGTGAGCCGGTCTGATTCCGAAGGTCTTGAAGCATCGCTTATTTCCTTGTTGCGCAGCCGTTCACGCCACTGGCATTCGCGCCGGAGTCTTGAACCAACAGGCACGATGCGAGAGCACCGATCTAATGGCAACTCCGACCGTCCAGCATTCAATTGGATGCGACCTCCGAGGAGTTCATTAGAGGCGACTCGCGTTCTTCCAGGCCAACAACGTATCGCCAAAATTCGGGGAATGCTTGCTCGCACGCGAACCCTAACGATGGTCTAGTTGGTCACAGGGCACAACTTGGATCCGGATCAACCCGCCCACCGGCATCTTCTAATCAGTGCCCGCGATCTCGCACACCCGCCAGCTTCGCTTCATCAGCGTGGCACTGATCTATATTTGTTGATGTTTCGTACGGCGCAGCTGCTTTCTCGCTGGCAATTCTGGAGCTTGAGTTTTTCCAAACTAAGTCGTGACGTGATAATGGATTGAACCGAAACCACGCGTCGTCACGTCGCTAACCCTTGGCGATAGAATTCGGGCCGTCCGGTCAGGGGAAGGATGCTCGGCGACAGAGGAAATCCATCTTTCGCCACTAGTGCCGAGGTTAGTCTTGTAACTGACATTTGAATATCGGCGCTCGCGACGCGACCGCCGCTATCAATGCGCGCAAGTGCCGGGCGTCGCGCGCGGTTGGTGATCTCAATTCATACTCTTTGGTATATGGATCGAGGTCCGAGCGTGAACGCCAGCGTTCGCTCGCACCCGCGGCGGCTTAAGAATATTCTGCTCCAGGTTCACGCAGGAGGTCTTCGACCAATTGGCCCATTGCACACGTGCGGAATTGACGGGATCCGTGGCGCCACGCATGCCTGCATTTTTGACCAGAATATTTAACCCCGGCCGTGAGGGCCCTGCGAGTTCTGAACGATCTGATCTCATCAAACCCCGTCGCACACATCCCGCTCGAAGAAAGTGACGCCGCATTCTGCACCCTTCGATCGGCCAATCTTGGCACAAATCTCGATCGTGACTACGCGAGCGCCTTCGAAGCAAAATGCTGCACGGATTTTCCAAGTCCGACTGCGCCGTCGGTGATCTGGGCCGTCCTCCCCACCAGCCGATGCATTCAATCGCTCCACAGCCTCAGGCGCCGACGGTCGGTGGAACCGCGCTCGACTTAGCACTCGCGCCATGGGAGTCGGGAAACCCACCCGCTTGGATGAAGACGCCGACGAGTTGGCGGAGCCACTCAAGCGAGAGTGCATCGAGCATCGGCTCGAGATCACGTAGCACGGTGCGGTGATAATCGATCAGCCACTGCCTCTCCGAAAGCGATAGACGATCAAAATCAACGAGACCAGGATCGATGGGAAGGCGAGAGATCGTTTCGAATTCCAAGAAGTTAGGAAGGTGTGATTCGACCACGGCCAAGTGGCTTTCGATCCTCAATCCGAAGTCTGCCTCTGCGTAATAGCCAGGCTCGTTGGTTATGATCATCCCCTCTTCAATCGGCACCATCGTGAGCGGTCCAGGGTCGCGGCCTATGTAGGGTCCTTCGTGAACATTGAGGCAGTTGCCCACGCCATGTCCCGTGTTATGGGGAAAGTCCATTCCTTCTCTCCAAAGCGCCTGCCGCGTGATCGCGTCCAATCGAAATGCAGGAATGCCCGCCGGAAAGCGCGTTGTCGCGAGAGCGATGAATCCCTTTAGCACCAGGGTGTGAGCGAGAACATGCTTCGCCTCCGGGGTGCCTACGGCCAGCGTGATGGTGTTATCCGTCGTCCCGCCGGGATACTGCCCCCCGGAATCAATCCAGAAGAGCGGGTGATCGTTGAGCTTCCGCGAGACCGACGCGCGCGGAATATAATGTGGCTGCGCTCCGCTTGGCCCAGAGGCCGACATAATCGGTGCCGAAGCCCCCTTGTAATCAGGATGCTCGCCGCGCAGGTCGTCAAGCTTTTGCGCCGCCTCGAATTCGGACACGGCACGCTGAGGAACGACGCGGGTAAGCCACGCCATGAACCGCACTACGGCCGTAGCGTCGATTATGTGCGCGCGACGAGCAGCCTGCAGCTCTGCGGGATGCTTGCGCCAGCGACGACGGGCCACGATCCCATCGTCGCGCCATATTCCCACTTCCTCGAGAATCGCTGCGATCGCCGCCGACGTCCGACGCAGATCGGTGCCGATAGATCCGTGCCGCGCGACGTCGCGGATCGTCGCAGCGATCGACTCTGGCGGCAGGATGGTAATGTCTTCCGCACGACGAGCCACAACGTCCACGGCGATTCGGTCGGCGTCGACGAACCAGAAGACCCGCCCATCTTGTCGCACGAGCGCGCTGCTGGTGCAGGACGGCACGACATGCCAGTCCCCTACCTCCGTCTTGAGTGCTACGTCCGCGGCCCGCACGTTGAGCAGCCATGACACATCCTCGGGATCGGGCACGAAAAGCGCATGAAGGCCGGTGGCCTGGAGATGGTCCACGACAGCAGCACATTTGGCCTGAAATGTCTCGCCGGCATAACGGACGGAGTAATCGATGATCTGTGGTCGGTGAGCCGCTGGACGCGCTTCGGACCAAAGCTGATCGATCGGATTCTCGGAGAGCATTTCAAGCCCGAATCCAAACTCCGCGGCCAAGCCCTGCCATTGCGTCACCTCCGTTGGCGAATGCAGCCGTGGGTCGAGACCGAGGCGTGAGTTTGGCGAAAGCAATCGAGTCAACCAGCCTCGCCGGGCGGCCAAGCTCGTGGGCAAGATTTCGATCTCCGCTTCTCCGACATCTTCCGTCGCCTGGCGCAAATATCGCCCATCCAGAAAGAGGACGGCCGCTTTGCGCAGGATGACCGCCAGCCCAACCGACCCGCGAAAACCGGTCGCCCAGAGCAGGCGTCGATTGGCTGCTGGAGGAAACTCGCTGAGAAACTCATCCGTGGACGGAACTATCAGCCCAGCGAGATGACTGTCTCCCAACCATCTCTGAATCAAGTCAAGATTCTTCAAGCATGCCTCACGTGTACGTCGCCACGCTTAACTTCTCCACGCTTCGTCAACATGCTTCGTTGACGCTCGAGATCACGCGGCACCTGACCATGACCTCTAGTCGATCACCGCAATCTCACTATTGACAGCCGCTGTCTCGCCCTCGGCCAACAAGAGTTCGACCAGGATGCCGCTGACTGGCGATTCGACCTCCTGTGTCGCCTTGGCTGTTTCGATTTCCACGAGAGGCTCTCCCTTCTCGACCTTTTCGCCCACCGACTTCAGCCAACGAGTGACGGTTCCTTCCTCGATTCCCATGCCCCACTTCGGAAGCACGACCCTGGTACTCATGAAACACCTCCGACAAATGCATCGACGACGCGCCTAGTCAACAGCAGATCTTCCTTACGCCCGCCACGATGTCGTCTTTGGTGGGAAATAGCTTTGCCTCGAGCACGGGACTGAACGGAACATGCACATCGGGAGCACTAAGGCGGACAATTGGCTTCTTGAGGCTCTCGAACGCCTCTTCGCAAATCGTCGCCGCGATCTCAGCACTCACGTTCGCGATGCGATGCGCGTTCTCCACCAGCACTAAACGGCGAGTCTTCGCGACCGAGCGGATGATGGTCTCCATATCCAAGGGCTTGAGCGTCCGAGGATCGATGACCTCCGCGGATATGCCTTGCTCCGCTAGGCTCTTGGCGGCCTCAAGCGCATGCCGCATTGCGCCGGCAATGGCGACCACCGTGACATCATCGCCCACTCGCTTCACGTCAGCCCTCCCTAGCGGCACAAGATGATCGGAGTTCGCTGGCACCAACCCCTTCACAGGCCACAGTTTCGTGTCCTCGAATATGAGGACCGGATCATTGTCTCGCACCGCCGACTTCAATAGCCCCTTCGCGTCCGCAGGACTGGTCGGGCAGATGATCTTCAGTCCCGGCACGTTCATGAAGAGCGGATAGGGCCGGTCGGAGTGCTGGGCGGCAATCGCCGCGCCATAGTACATACAACACCGAAACACGATTGGCACTTGAATCTGACCGCCGGTCATGAACCGAAGCTTCGCGGCTTGGTTGATAATCTGATCCGAGGCCAGATACATGAAGCTAGCGATATTAAGATCCACGATTGGGCGCAGGCCCGTGATGGCCGCTCCGATGCCCACGCCTGTGAAACTGGTCTCGGAAATGGGCATGCTCCAGATACGGCTGGAATCGAAACGAGCCACCAATTTCCCTCCTCCGTATACGGCGATGTCTTCGCCCATGAGGATGACGCGCTCGTCCCGCTCCAGTTCCTCGATCTGAGCCTGAACTATCGCCTCCAAGTAGGTCATACGAAGCACGCTGTCGTCGGTACCTTCTATTGCGGCTGACATTACGAGCTCCAGGCTAAGGAATCGGTTGGCTATGCATGAAGTCGAACAATGTTGCGGGATCGGGCGGCAAGCTTTCTTCCGCGAAACGAATCGCGTCTTGAACCGCGTCCGCGATCTCATGTTCGATCATCGACAGTTCAGACTCACCGAAATCGTTCGCCAGGAGAATCTTCCGGAATAGAGCGAGAGGATCTCGCTGCGTTCGGTGTTCCTCGACTTCATTCGACGAGCGATAGGGCTCACCTGGAACGAACAGGCCGACTTGGTGCTCATCGAACCGATACGTCTTCGCCTCAATCAGCGTCGGCCCCTCACCGCGCCGCGCTCGCCCCACCGCGTCGATCGTTGCTTCATAGACTGTGCAGAGATTCTGCCCGTCGACGAAAACTCCTGGCATTCCATATGCAGGCGCTCGTTTCGAGATATGTGGTTGCCCATGACTGCGAGCGATCGAGGTCGTAATTGCGTACCCATTATTCTCACACAGGTAAATGACCGGCAACTTCCAGAGAGATGCCATGTTGAGGGATTCGTGGAAGGTTCCTTGATTCACCGCTCCATCGCCGAAAAAGCACAAACTCACTTGGTCGGTGCCTCGAACCTTTGCGCTTAGACCACACCCGGTCGCCAGCGGAATACCGCCGCCCACGATCGCCGACTCACCGATAATTCCCACGCTATTGTCCGCTAGATGCATCGATCCACCACGGCCCTTGCAAACACCCGTCTCCTTACCCATGAGCTCTGCCATAAGCGCCTTCAAGTCCGCGCCCTTGCCAATGGGATGACCATGAGAGCGATGCGTGCCAGTCATCGCATCGTCGTCGCGAAGCGCCATGCAGGCCCCCACTATGGTGGCCTCTTGACCGATGCTGGCGTGGAAGGCGCCGGGAATCTTCCCCGCCTTGAAAAGCCGAGTTCCTTCCTCCTCGAACCTTCGTATGCGCAGCATGCGACGATAGGCTTCGCGCTGTTGCCAATCGGACAAGGGCATCTTCAAGACCTGCCTCCTTTCCCCAGTCAGTTATCAAACCCAGTTGGGCGGTTACGCGCCGCTCCGGAGCAAGCGAGACTCAAGCCGACGCTGAATAGTGCGATGCCGCTGTCTATCGATCGGCGTACGAAGGACCAGCAGCAAGCACACCAGCGCGCAACACGCCGGCAAGACGATGAACCCGAGCTGAAGCCCCCATATCGCGGAGGCGCTGTGGATTGCATCCTCAGTTCGGAATCCAAACTCGCCAGCGATTCCAAGCGCCAAACCTCCCCCAATGCCGAGTGATACCTTGAAGAGCAGGTTTAGAATCGCAAAGTACGTGGCGCCTCGATCGACCCCAAATTTCAACTTCCCGTAATCCACGATATCTCCCATGCTGGACACCGCGGCCACATCATTTGCGGTGAAGCATAGGTTCGCAAGAAACACCACCAAGAGCGCCATCCACCAAGGATCGCCCGGCGCGATCCAGAGCGTTCCCAACAGTTGACAGCCAAATAGCGCGACGCCCACCGCCCACGTGGTGGCCTTGCTTGTCCTCTGAATCAGCTTCAGCCAAAGCGGAGTCGTGAGTATCGAGGCAACCGTCGCGAGCAAGAATATTATCGCGACCTGCTCGCCCATTCGCAGATAGCTGTCTAGATAGATATAGACGAGGCCAAACCACATTCCGTAGCACAGCGCCCCGCAGCTGACCGCAGCGAAGTAGAGCAGCAACGGCTTGTTGTGAACAATTGATTGGAGCAACAATCGGACGCTGTCTTCGCGTACTGCCTGGATGGGAACACCCGCCGGCGCGCCGAATAGCGCCCACATGAGCCCCGGTACTGTCACGACCGCTCCCACAAGCACCGCGACGCGTAGAACATCGGGCGTATAGGCGGCCGAACTGAAAATTGGCAACAGGGGCAGAGCGTAGAAAGCCGAGATACCGACCTTCGAAAGCACGTTACGAGCGCCATATACCCGCGCTCTGACTTGATAATTCAACGTGAGTTCGCTTCCCCACGTTAGATGAGGAATCTCCGAGACAGCGAAGGCGAGAAAGTATGCCAATGAGCAAATCAGGTAGTACGTCGTCGTAGTTGGCGCTGGCGGAGTAAAGAGAAAATAGCATGCGACAATGGCGCCTATCCCTCCGACGATCACCCATGGTTTTCGGGATCCACCAGCCGCCCTGTGCCGGTCCGACAGGTAGCCCACGGTCAGATCGCTCACGCCATCAAACAAGCGAATAGACAGAAGCACGCCGGCGACCGAGGTCAACGTTAAACCAAAGTACGTCGCGTAGATGCCCGGCAAGATGCTCCACATGGGGATGTAAAAGAAATACGATCCCATGACGGGCGCGGCGTATGCCCAGATACCTGCACCGCCCGCCTCGGGCGAAGCGTCGCTCTTCGGCCGTATCGTTTCATCGCTTGCCGTTTCCATCGATGCACTTGCCATGTCTCTATTCCTTGAAGATCAAACCAAACACGGTATCAATTCCCGCCGCTACTGCGTGCAGCGCTCTTCTGGCGCACTCCGCACCTAGCTGTGATTGATACATACCAGCTGGCGGCGCAGATAGCTTTCCAAGCCGGCGAGCCCCCCTTCGGTGCCAACCCCAGACTGACCGGCAGGCTCAAAAGAACACGCGTGACCGCCTCCCTCTCCGGTCGGCGCGTCGGCATTGATGAGCACCGAGGAGCGGATACCTTTTGCCATTCTCATCGCGGTTGTTATGTCGGTCGTCCACACGTAGGCCATGAGTCCATACATCGTGCTGTTGGCGATACGGATCACCTCCGCGTCATCCTCGAACGTGGTCACTGATAACACAGGCCCAAAGATTTCCTCCTGCGCTATGCGCGCCCTAGGCGATACATTGCGAAAAATGGTAGGTTCGACAAAGTACCCGCCCGTCTCCTGAAGCACAGCGCGCCCCCCCACAACCAATCGCGCTCCCTCTGCCGCCGCCGTTTCAACGTAGCGCATGATTTGTTTGCATTGTCTAGCCGACGCGACGGGGCCGAAAGTCGTGGACGGGTCCAAGGCATCGCCCATCACGATCTGTTGGAAAATGGTTGTGAGTTTCTCCAACACTTCACCCTCTATTGATCGCTGCACTAGTAGTCTCGAACCAACTGTGCATATTTGTCCCTGGTTGGTGAGCAAGAGCCTCGCGATCGACTCACTCGCGGTGTCGAGGTCCACACCATCGTCGAAGACAATCTGCGGCGACTTGCCCCCGCACTCGGCTAACACCAATTTCATGTTCGATTGTCCGGCATATTCAAGCAACCGCTTGCCGACGACCGAGGACCCGGTGAAAGCGACAACGTCCACATCCATGTGCAATCCCAACGCTTTGCCGACCGTCTCTCCCAAGCCCGGCACAACATTCATGACGCCAGGCGGAAGGCCAGCCTCCAATGCCAGTTGCGCCAGCCGCATGGCGGACCGTGAAGATTGCTCGGAGGGTTTCAGTACGACGCTATTTCCAGCAGCAATCGCGGGAGCGATTTTGACCGCAGCGCTGTAGACCGGAAAATTCCAAGGCACGATCGCCGCAACAACCCCGCGTGCCACGCGACGCTGCGTGACGAAGCTGTTCTTATCGGTGCCATACACATCGCCCATGACCTTGTCAATCGCCTCAGCGTGGAACCGCATCAGATCGGCGGCAACGCTAGCACTGGCAAACCGCTCCCGAACCGGTTTACCCATTTCAGCGGCGTCCAATGCATCAAGCCTCACGGCTTCGGCCGCGATCAGGTCGGCGAACCGATGAAGCACCCTCTTCCTCGTCATGGGAGTGGCGTCAGCCCACGCTCCAGCGTCAAAAACGCGGCGCGCCGACGCCACCGCGCGATTTACATCCTCTTCACAGCCAGCTGGAATGGTCAAGCAATGCTGGCCGTTCGAAGGATTGACCACCTCGACAATACCTTCGCTCGCGGATATCAAGGGCAGGCCATCAACGAATGGGCCCATGATGTTGTCAGTAGTTTTCGCGCCTCGATTCACGACTAATCTCCACACCTAGGCGCAACACTGCTGCGAGCCTCTGCGCGGCTCCAAGCCATCATACGGTGACCCGCTTGTGCAACGTGAGGCCAAGACTTATTGATTCTCTCTCAGGGACCTCTATGTCGTCAGCGGTATTGGTATGCGTTGACCTGAATAGCGATCACGCTAGAAAACACTAGAGGTGATACTCGATTTGAAGCCCGATACTCCGTGGACGCATGCGCGCGCTCCATTCTGCGATTCCATCCATGGACGGAGGGCCGCCCCGCTCATTCGAGAGGTTGTCCCCAAGCAGCGTGACTGTCCATTGATCGTCGGCTGACGCGATTGCGAAGCTTGCCCCAACAATCGACAGGGCATCCCCTGCTGTTCCGTTGTAGGATTGCTTAGAAATGTGATTCGCCGACGCTGATAACGAGCCTCTCAGGCCAGTGCTTCCGATGGCAAACTCATATCCTGCAAATATTCCAGCCGTATATTCTGATGAATAGTTCAGACGGCTACCTTTCAAGAGCCCCGTGATCGACGTTACATCTTGATCTAACTTCAAGTCATTCCAGCTAAGGTTGAGCCCTAAACTGACACCTTCAATTGGCCGCGAAGCGACACTTAAGTCGACACCAACCCCGCTTGCAGCCCCAATATTCCTAAGTAGTCCATATGGTACGTTTTGCACTATCACCGTCTGAAATTGTTGCACGTCATCCCACTTGATGTAGTACACCGCGCTATCGAAGTAGAGGCGACCATCCAACGCGTCTGCCTTTGCACCGAGTTCATAGTTGTTCAATTTGTCCGGGTGCAGCGCACCTAGCTGAGGCGCCGTAGCAGGCGCAGGACCGCCGCTACGAAAACCTTGTCCATATGAGCCATATATTGTGATGCTCTTGGCCGGATACCACGTCAACACCGCGCGTGGCGTCGTCGCCGAAGAAATGAATCCATCCACGCTCGGCAGTGGCTCGTTCAAAGTACCAAAGCCATCGCTCGACTGCCGATCCCGGAAACTCCGCAGACCGAGCGCCCACTCGAATTTATCATCACCAAATCGCCGACCGAACTGGCCAAATATTGCATATGATTCGGATCTGGCACGCGTTCGGATCGGATATAAAAACATTCCTGGAATGTCCGCAGAGTAAGTGATTGTCTCGTCCCTCAGCAAAGTACCAACGCTCCATTTCCATCGCTCCGCATCGTTGGACCTCACCAGTAGCTCCTCCGAAATAACTCTATTGCCGAGGCTTGTTACGGTATGCACGTCCAAAGCAAACGGGGTAAGGCTGACAAGCATATTGGTCTGTTGATCAATGTAACTCGTTGTGCTTGACAATAAGAAAGAAGCGAAGTCATAGGCTATACTGAATCCGTAAATATCATAATCCGTGGCCATAGGTTCCGGATCGTCATACGAAAGGCGACCAGCTTCATCCGCCTTCGATGGTCCGGAATAGTCTTGACGCGAACTCCATGCGGATACACCTACCGCAAGCTTCTCCAGCGGCTGAGCATTCAACTTGACACGGTATGTCTGCAGTTCCGCCCCGTTGATGTCTTTCCTGTTTGGACTATCTATCCAGCCGCCGATGTCTTGATAGCCCAGAACGGCTCGCGCCCCTAGCTTTCCCTCGATGAGGGGGACATTGATTGCCGCGTCACCGCGATAGCTGCCATCGCCCCCATCGGTGGTCTGAGCGGACACGCGCCCCTTAAAATCCCATCGTGTTAGATTCGCGTCCTGCGTTAGCACTCGCACCAATCCGCCTACGGAGTTCACCCCGTACAGTGTTCCCTGAGGGCCGCGCATCACCTCTATCCGTTGGAGATCATAGACATTGGCATCTGGAAGGAGTGAACCACCGGTCCCATTCAGCGGCACCGAATCAAGATAGTAGCCCACGGGGCTGGCGCCTCCTTGATACGGTGCACCGGCGGCTACCCCTCTTATTCCGATGTGGCTGGATCCACCATAGTAGTCCGTCGCCACTACGCCTGGGACTTGGTTTAAAGCCTCACCGACCCCCTGGGCGGACGACTTGCCGAGTTCAACGCCGCTTAGCACCGAGATCGAGATCGGTACGTCCTGAAGATTCTCTTGCCGCTTCTGAGCGGTGACGACAACCTCTTCCAAAGTACCGCGTCGTGAACTGGTTGAATTTAAGCTTCGTGCGTTCTCCGCAGCATGAACGTTCGGTTGATCCGGCGCCGCCACAACGTTTGTCTGCGCGAAAGCAGGAAACGCGAGGCTGGCCGCGCCAGAAATGAAGAGCCAACGTGTAGTAGTTTTCATTATTATCTCCGCCCTTCTGTATCGAACAGTTCGACAGAAACGCTGTATCACTGGACAGATCGGCTCCTTAACGAACCTGACCCCTTGGGCGATGAGGTCCGCCTTCTTCGACTGAGACGTCGGGCACCGTCTCAGGAGCATTCCGGTGCCTCGCAAGCCCGCCTACGTGGTCTGTCGACGCCGACTGCACTGATCACCCGCTGGAGTGAGCGCGTCGAGTTGGAGCGCGAACCCAAGGCCGATGCCGCGGACGGACCTGCATCCTTCAATCGATCGTGGCAGTTAATACTGCTAGCACTCACGACCTCAGGGCGTTGGGCGCCTTTGCCTGATTGGTTCTATGACATCACCCGGGAGTTCAAATCACTGAGCACGCTTCGAAACTTTCATGAAGCCATGAAAGTCTAAGGACTGCATTGGGGAGACTACGAGACGCTCAAGGACATCGTGACTCGGCCCCTGCAGGTCATCGAAGACGTCCGCAACTCTAAGGGGCCGCGCCCAGCACTCGGCTAACGATCGCCGGATTAGCCAGCTCGACAAGTCGCTGGCGCCTTGGCCCGCTCATGCTCTTGGTCCAATCTGAAGCGTGCGCTCCAGGGGACCAGCCAGCTTTACTCCCGCGCTGGTTTGAGCTTGCCGAGATGCGCCGAGTCGGTCGACACCGCATCTCGTTGTAGTATGTGCATCAGATCGCGACACTCGCAGAAATGTCTATCAAAATGCGCGGCCCCTCATCACGCATGCGATTCAGGGCGTTATCGATCGACCTGCGGCGGTGTGCGGTCATCGCCTTCGAGAAATCTTCGCAAACGAATGTGCAGCTTGTCCTCGCTCAACCCATGCCAATCCATTAGATATTCATATGACCCACACAGATCCGAAAACTGATTGTCAATCCCAAGTGAGAGAAGCGTAGCCCTCATGGAAGAGCCTCGCCGCGCGCTCAGTTCCGCCACAATAGATCCTAGGCCGCCGTGTACCGAATGCTCCTCGAATGTGACGATTTTTCTGGCATTCGCAATGCAGACGTCCATCACCATATCGTGCAAGGGCTTGAGTCGCGGAACACTCCACACCGACACTCCCCGCCACTGTTCCGCGAGCCGTATCGCCGTACGCACCATGGACCCTGTGGCGACAAACGCGATGTCATCATCGATACTGCCCAGCACCCTCACCGGGTTGGCGAGCGGATTTGAAACGCCAGACTCATGTACGCGCCCCAGGTCGGCCTTACCCATCCGCAAGTAACAACTGCGTCCTGATGCGATGGCTGCCGAGAAACACCACTCCATCTCCGCTGCATCCGCGGGGGAATATATAGAAACGTTTGCAACTGCGCGAAGTGCCCCGATGTCCTCCGTCGACTGATGGCTCGCACCCAAGTAACTATAGACGACACCCGCGCCATCTCCGATCAACAGCGCAGGCAGTCCTTCATAGCAAAGATCCATCTTGATCTGTTCCAGCACACGAATCGGCACGAAGGACGACAGACCATACACAACCGGAAAGAATCCGACCTTGGCCAGCCCCGCCGCGACACCCACCATGTTCTGTTCGGCCACACCCGCATTGAGATACTGTGAGCCGCACTCTTTGCGGAATTCGTCGAACAACGCGTAGCCATGATCTCCCGTCAGAAGTACCAGCCGCGGGTTCGCCTTCGCTGCTTGAACCAGACATCTCGAGAATGCTTCTCTCATCGTCGCCTATCTCCATTCGCCGCCGATGTCGCGTTGATCTCCGCGAGCGCGTCGGCATAGCTCGCTTGGGTCAAGCGCGTGTAGTGCCAACTGTTTCGGTTCTCCATGAACGACACGCCTTTACCCTTGACGGTTTTGGCAACGATGGCCTGGGGCTTGCCATTCGATGAATGTTTTATCTTTGAAAGTACCTCATCGAGCGCGACTTCATCATGCCCGTCCACTGCTTGACTGTCGAAACCGAATGCGGTGAGCTTCTCGACGAGATTTCCGAGGTTCAGGATGTCGTACGTCGCCCCCATGGCTTGGAATCCATTCTCGTCGACAATCAGGGTCAGATTGTCGAGCTTGAAATGGGCGGCGAACAGAATCGCCTCCCAGATCGCGCCCTCGTTCATTTCTCCATCGCCCACGATGGCATAGCACCGCTGCCCAGAGCCCTTGCGCTTCGCGCCGAGCGCCATGCCGACCCCCACCGACAACCCATGTCCCAGGCTCCCGGAGGTCACCTCGAGACCCGGTACGTGTGCATCCGACAACCCTTTCAGAATCGTGCCATTTCCAAAGTAGTTGCGAATGTCGTCGTCATTGAGCCAGCCAAGCTCACGCATGCACGCATACTGCGCCATGACCCCATGCCCCTTACTGAGCACCAGATAGTCACGCCCTTCGGCGCGCGGCGTGCCATCTCCCAAGTGCAAGTGATTGCGGTAGAGCACCGCGAGAATCTCGACAATTGAGAAGGCGCACACGATGTGGACTGTGGATCCGGCAAAGGCCATCTCGAGAATCGTGCGACGGAGCGCGGCAGGATCAAAGCTATTGCTCATACTTCTCATCCGTGTGCGATGCCCGTCATGACGTTCTAAGCGTCAGAATCCAATGCCAAAGAACTGCTCGATCTTCTCCACGACGTAAGCAAGATGTTGCTCGTCGAGACCGGGATGGACGCCGATCCAGAACGTGCTGTTCATTACCCGATCCGTCACGTCCAGCGGCCCCGAGATGCGGTACGTTCGGCCCTGCATGTAGGGCTGTCGAGTCAAATTGCCGCCGAACAGAAGCCTCGTGCCGACCTTGTTCTGATCGAGGTAGGTCAGCAGCTCCGTGCGGCTGCCAGGACTCGCCGATGTCAGTGTGAGCGGAAATCCAAACCACGAGGGCTCACTGTTCGTGGTGGCTGTCGGAAGAACAAGGAACTCTTCGCAGGAGCGCAGACGATCGCTCAAGAATTGAAAATTCCGTCTGCGAGTGGCAATGAAGCCATTCAAACGATCCATCTGCGCCAACGCACAGGCCGCCTGCATGTCCGAGATCTTGAGGTTATACCCAAGATGGGAATAGGTGTACTTGTGATCGTAGCCTTCCGGCAGCGCCCCCAGCTTCCACTGAAATCGCTTGCCGCAGGTGTTGTCTTTGCCCGGTGCGCAGTAGCAATCCCGACCCCAGTCACGAAACGATTCTGCAATGACCTTGAGCTCGGCATTGTTGGTAAACACCGCCCCTCCCTCGCCCATCGTGATGTGATGCGCGGGGTAAAAACTGAGCGTGCCCAAGTCGCCGAAGGTCCCTACAAGTCGCCCACCGTAGGTTGCGCCCAGCGCATCGCAACAGTCCTCCACGAGCCAAAGGTTGTACTGCTTGCATAGGGCAGTGACGATCGACAGGTTGTAGGGGTTGCCTAGCGTATGCGCGAGCATGATCGCCTTGGTCTTCGGCGAGATGGCAGCTTCGATCTTTTCAGCATCGATGTTGTAGGTGCCGAGCTCCACATCCACGAACACCGGCACCGCGCCGAACTGCAGAATGGGGTTGACGGTGGTTGGGAAACCGGCGGCCACGCCAATGACTTCATCGCCTGGTTTGATGGCGCGCTTCCCCAGCTTGGGCGAGGTCAGCGTCGAGAACGCCACGAGGTTGGCCGAAGAGCCGGAGTTGACCGTGATGGCGTGCTTCACGCCGAGAAACGCGGCCAGGCGCCGCTCGAACTCTTCATTAAATCGACCGGTGGTCAACCAGCCATCGAGGCTGGCTTCGACCATCATCTGCAGCTCGCTCGCACCAATCACCTTGCCGGACGGTGGAATCACCGTCGTGCCAGGCTCAAAGGTCGCAGGTCGAAACATCGTTGCGGCGTACTCCGCAACTAGTTCGGAGATTTGTGTTCGCAGTGCCTGTGAACGATCCATCGTGCTCCTCTGTCGCGCCACTTGCCGAACGGACTCGTCGATCGACTACGCGCAGACCGAGGCGTCTGTTTGGTACGCCTCGATCTGGCCCAACGTAAACTCGCGCATATCCGTGCTCGACTGCGCAGCCCGGTACCATTCGACGACTCGATCAATCGTCGTGCTCAGCGACCACCGCGGCTGCCACTCCAGCCGGCTTCGCGCTTTGGAGCAATCGAGCTTAAGCAGCTGAGCCTCGTGGGGTTGAGGGTTTTGATCGGGCAGCCAGGCCGCCCCGGGCGCCCAGCGAGCGGTCAACCGTTCGACTATCCATCGTACGGGTCGCGCGTCGGTGTCGCTTGGTCCGAAGTTCCACGCCTCCGCGTAGGTGCTACCTTCCGTGTACAGCCGCTCAGCCAGCAGCAGATAGCCACTGAGCGGCTCGAGCACATGCTGCCAGGGACGAATCGCGCTTTGATTTCGAATCACCACAGACTGCGCGCGCTCCATCGCTCTGATCACGTCGGGAATGAGACGATCCTCCGACCAGTCACCGCCTCCAATGACGTTGCCGGCGCGGGCGCTCGCCAGCGCCACTCCATGGGTGACGTAACTGGTCGATGGAAAGTACGCCTGCCGATAGGAGGACGTGACGAGCTCTGTGCAGGCCTTGCTGTTGCTATACGGGTCGTGGCCGCCCAGACGGTCATTCTCCCTATAACCCCAAACCCACTCGTGATTCTCGTAACATTTATCGCTGCTAACCACGATGGCCGCTTTCACACCGCGCGATTGCCTGACCGCCTCCAGCACATGAACCGTGCCCATGACGTTGGTCGCATACGTCTCGAGCGGGTTTGCATACGAGTAACGCACCAACGGCTGTGCCGCCATGTGGATAACGATCTCCGGGCGCGCATCGGACATCGCGCGACGCACGAGCACGGGATCCCGGATGTCCCCAAGAATCGATGCGATGCCGTGATCTACCCGAGCCCGCGTATATAGATTGGGCGTCGTTTCGGGCGATAGCGAAAGCCCCGTCACTTCGGCGCCAAGCGATTGCAGCCAGAGTGTGAGCCAGCCACCTTTGAACCCGGTGTGGCCGGTCAGAAAAACGCGTTTTCCCGCCCAAAAGTCCTTGTGCATCATCACACCTTCCCAGGCGATTCGATCTCACGAAGCCGTGAACGCATCGGCAACGAAATTCTCGGCACGAAGCCCTAGGCCTACGAGCCGGTCTTTCGCTGCGGTGATCATTTGCGATGAGCCACACGCGAACGCCGCAGCGTCCTCGAGACACGCGTGCTCTTCCGCAACGGCATCTTGAACGTATCTGGCGACGCCGGACACCGCCGGCTCTCGCGAGTAGATCGGTTGATACCGGATTCCCCGCGTCAAACAAAGCTCAGTGAGGTGATCCGCCCAGTATTCGTCCCGGTGGTAACGGTTACCCCAATACAACACGACCGTTCCTAGCCGTTGGAGAGTTTCCTTGTTCATTCCCTCCAGTATTGCGTTGATTGGAGCAATGCCGGTGCCCGTCGCAAGGAACAATGTCACGCGGCTCACCTGACGATCGCGTAGAAAGAAGCGCCCATGCGGTCCTTCGATCCGCAGCAAGTCGCCCACCTTGGCTTCCGAGAACCAGTAATGGCTGAACTGCCCGCCCTCGACTCGCCTGACGTGGATTCGTAGCAACCCATTGGTATCCGGCGCGCACGACAGCGAATAGCTGCGTGCCACTTGCCAGCGATTCCAGATGCGAATGAACTGTCCCGGCAGAGATCGAAACACCGTCGTGGGCGGCAGTCGCAAGGTCACTTCCATGACCTCACTCGCAAGCCGCCTCAACTCATGGACTTTGCAGGGAGCGCGCTTGACCTCAACGCCGGCAAGCTCTGGAAAATGGGGAATGCGGAGCGAGACATCGCATACCACCCGAGCGTTACAGAGCAGTACCTCGCCACCCTCGGTCAGCGGGCGGCTGGCATCGACACAGTCGAGCGTTCCGGCGATCAGCTGCGCGGCGCACTGGCCGCAGTTACCCCGCTTGCACGAATAGCTTGCCGGTACCCCGCATGCGAGCGCCTGATCCAGCACGCTCTCGTGAGCGCCCCCCTCGAACTCGAAGAGTTCGTGCCCCCGGATCAGGGTGACTTTGGCCACCGCTTCCCTTCCCTATTGCACGCTGATAGCGGCAGGCCCACGCGCATTAGCGCCAGACTTTCCACGGCGCGCGATGGCTCGCCCAGAGCTCCTCAAGGTGCGTCTTATCCCGCATCGTATCCATCGCCGCCCAAAAACCCGGGTGCCGATAGGCGCTCAGCTGATTCTGCTGGGCCAACATGCGTAGTGGACGTTGTTCCCAGACGTCCTGATCGCCCTCCAGGTAGTCGAAGATGCCCGGTTCCAGGACGAAGAATCCGCCATTGATCCATATCCCGTCGCCTTTCGGCTTTTCGACGAAGCGAGTGACTCGATCGTCATCGAGCTCCAAGGCGCCGAATCGCGCGGGCGGCTGCACGGCAGTGACGGTGGACAGGCGCCGATGGCGTTTATGGCTCTCAATGACCTGGGTGATGTTCACATCACTCACGCCATCCCCATAGGTGAAGCAGAACGTCCCGCCATCCAGATAGTCTTTGATTCTAAGCAGACGTCCACCGGTCAATGTCTCGAGACCCGTATCCACCAGCGTGATGGTCCACGGCTCGGCGTGGGGATGATGGACTTGCACTTTGTTATGACGCATGTCAAAGGTCGCGTCAGCCATGTGCAGAAAGTAGTTGGAGAAATATTCCTTTATCAGATAGCCCTTGTAGCCACAGCAGATGATGAAGTCCTGCAGGTCATGCGCCGCATAGATCTTCATGATGTGCCATAGGATTGGATGGCCACCAATCTCGATCAGCGGCTTCGGGCGAAGATGACTCTCTTCACTGATCCGCGTGCCATAGCCGCCCGCCAGAATGACTACCTTCATGGATGCTCCATACTGAATGCCCCTCACCGATCTGCGGGCACTTCATCATCAGTAGGAGGGTTGCGGTAGTCGCTGAGCGCAGCCGTAGGATTGCCAGACCTCAAATCGTTAGCGACCGCGGCGTTTCAGCACGCCGCGGGTCACGGTTAGGCTTGTGTCTATTGTTGGAAAGGTGAGGAGGATCGACTCTGGCTAGGCGCGCACCCTTATCCGGCGAACGCGGCTCCCGGCAATCCTTTCGCTCCCGTGTCGATCGCCAACAGCCCGCCCGCCCAAGGTTGGTCTCGCAGCTGCGCCGCAGGGCGCCGCAACGTGGCCGTGCTCACATACAAGATATCCAACTCGGGCCCACCGAACTCGCAGCACGTAGGCGTGTCCGTCGGCAATGAGATCGCTCGCACGAGCTTTCCGTTGGGATCGTACTGTTGCACCTTACCTTTGAAGGGCAAGGTCAACCAATAGCACCCGTCCGCATCGATGGTGGCGCCGTCACCCACCGCCCGCTCGGAGGACAGATCGATAAATATGCGTTGGCGCTCCATGTCACCCGTGGACGGGTCGAAGTCCCACTGCCACACATAGGGAGTTGCACTATCGGTGAAATAGAGCCTGCTGCTGTCCGGACTCCATGCCAGACCGTTGGAGCAGACGAAGCCCGTCGCCGCCTTTTGGGTCGTCAGATTCTCACCCAAGCGATACAACGAGCCGATGGGCCGCGGTGTTTGACCTTCGCACTCGAACACCGTGCCCGACCAGAACCTTCCCTGCCGATCTGTCTTGCCGTCGTTCATGCGCGTTTCTGGAATATCCGCTTCGACATTCACGATCGACTCAAAACGTCCGTGTGACGGGTCGACAAAATAGAACCCGTCCCCCATCGCAAGCACCAAGCCGCCCCGACGCCGAACGGCAAGGCAACCGGGTCGCACGGGCGTGCTGATGGTCTTCGTCTGTCCCGTCTTGGGCTCATACCAATGAATTGCCTGCGCGAAGATATCCAACCACCACAGGCATTGTGCCTCAGGGTCCCAGCACACGCCTTCACCCAGCTGGGCCTTGGCATCGAAGACGCATTGAATGTCGGTCATGTGCTACGCCTTCATCACAGCGCGAATGGCATCCGCGATTGCTTCACGCGAGGGAATGACCGCAGTTTCGAGCTTGTCATTGAATGGCATCGGCGTGTCGTACGCGGCCACTCGAACCACCGGCGCCTTTAGCGAGCCGAATTCTCTTTCCACGACCCGCGCGCATACTTCTGCTGCGAAGCCGCCGGTCTTGCACGCCTCATGCACAATGAGTAGGCGATGGGTCTTGCGCACCGAGGCGAGAATAGTGTCCTCGTCGAGCGGACGGATGGTCCGAGGGTCGATGACCTCGACGCTGATGCCCTCGTCCTCCAGCAACACGGCAACCGACAGGGCCTTCGCAACCATGGCTTGTGTCGCAACCACCGTCACGTCTTTGCCCTCGCGCTTCACGTCCGCCTTGCCGATGGGGATCGCATAGCTTTCCACCGGCACCGGCCCCTTCTCGCCCAGATAGAGCATCTTGTGCTCCAGGAATATCACCGGGTTGTCGTCGCGAATGGCCGCGGTCAAGAGGCCCTTGGCATCGTATGCGCTGGACGGAGCGACGACGACCAACCCAGGTATATGGGCAAACCATGCCTCCAAACTTTGACTGTGTTGCGCGGCGAGGCGAATGCCACCGCCCTGCGGACCGCGAATCACCAGCGGGACTTTCGCGACGCCACCGTTCATGAAGCGAAACTTCGCGGCTTGATTCACGATCATGTCCATCATCTGAGTCACGAAGTCGAAGATCTGCACTTCAACGATCGGCCGTAAGCCTGCGATCGCGGCACCGACGGCGGCGCCGCAGAACGTCGCCTCGGAGATCGGCGTGTCGCGCACGCGCGTGGCCCCGAATTTTTCCACCAGTCCCTTGGTGACCTGGAAAATGCCGCCCGTCTCCGCGATGTCCTCGCCCAGCACCAGCACGCTGGGATCGCGCTCCATTTCTTGATGGAGCGCCTCGTTCAACGCCTGGGTATACGTGAGCGGGCGTTCGCCCCTGTCGGTGGGTTCCTGATGTGCGTGATGCGGCGCATAGACGGCCGTATCGAGGATCGTGATCGACGGCTCAGGACTTTGAGTGGCAAAGGCAATGGCGGCTTCGATCTCCCGCTCGACAGCGGCCTTCACCTGATCGATACGAGCGCTCGGAACGCGCGCCGTGGCCATTTTCTCCTGCAGTCGGATCAACGGATCGCGCGCCTTCCAGGCGCTCATCGCCTCCTCCGTACGCGGCTCGCGCAGGTTCGCTCGCATACTGTGCGGCCCCCAGCGCCAGGTCATCGCCTCGACGAGACTCGGGCCTTCGCCGGAGCGCGCTTTCTCGATAGCAACCCGGGTGGCGTGATACACCTCTTCCGCATCGTTGCCATCGATGGTCCGCCCGGGAACGCCATAGGCCGATGCCCGCAGCGCGATCTGGGGCACCGACGTCGTTTGATTGAATGCCGTATTCAGGGCGTACTGGTTGTTCTCGCAGATAAACACCATGGGCAACTTCCACACCGCCGCAAGATTTAGCGCCTCGTGAAACACGCCCTGGTTTGCCGCACCGTCACCAAAGAATGCAATCGAGACGGCATTGGTTTTGTGATACTGCGCTGCCAGCGCCGCTCCGGCGCCTAACGGCATGGTCGCACCGACGACCCCATTGGCCCCCAGAATGTTGAGCTCGAGGTCGGCGACATGCATGGAACCGCCGAGCCCGCGGCAATATCCCGTCTCCTTTCCAAGGAGCTCCGCGAGCATTCGATCAACGCGCGCCCCTTTGGCGATGCAGTGCCCATGCCCGCGGTGATAGCTGCCGACAAAGTCCTGTTCCGTCAAATTGGCGCAGGTGCCCGCCGCAATCGCCTCTTGACCGATGTAACTGTGGGCCGTCCCTTTGATGACGCCCTTCTTGAACAAATCCGTCGCCGTCTCCTCGAAGCGCCGGATCCGAAACATGGTCTCGAACAGCTTCAGCAGTGTTTCAGCGGAGGCCTGGAGCGCTGGGGTGGGCTCGGTCGTATCCGTCATCTGTCTGTCCGCTAACACGAGTTCTCCCGATTCACAGTGAGGGGCGAGATCGACGCGACTCATCCTTGGTGGACCGTCCTTGATGACCCGTCGGACCGTCATCCGCGGACACCAGATATATCTGTTCGAGACAGAATCGGCGCCGCGATCACATCACATCTCCTCCACGGTCACGGGTTCAACCTCCCGAAGCCCCCGCATCAGTTCGCGCGCCCGCTTGATGTGTTCGCTCAGTACCTTCAGCCCTACCTCGATCTCCGAGTCTTTCAAGGCCTTAGCGATGCGTAGGTGCTCATCGAGCGAGACATCGAGCAGGCTGGGGATCGGCGCAATCAGACTGACCCGCAGAGTTTGCAATTTGGCATCGATCATCGAGTACGCGCCCGCCAGATAGGCATTGCCGCAGTGCTTGAAGAAAGCGGCGTGGAACCGCGCATCGAGTCGGCGGTATTCGTCGGATTCCTTGTCCCTGATGGCGACACACATTCCCTCAACGATATCGTGCAGCTCAACCAACAGCCGCCCTGCTTGACGGCGCATCGCCAGCTGCAGTGCGTTGCTCTCTAGAATCAGCCGCAGCTCGCACAGCTCGGTGACTTCCTTGTCCGCAAGCTCGAAGACAAACGTTCCCGAATGTGGCTGAACCACCACGAGATTCTCTCGCTGCAATTGCACGAGGGCCTCGCGGACCGGTGTCTTGCTGATGCCAAACTGTTCGGCGAGCGCCTTCTCATACAACGGTGAGCCCAATGGATAGTCCCCATTGGTGATTCCCGCGCGAATCTTCTCCAGCGCCAGGAGGGTCAGAGACTTTGGCTTTTTGATCTTCTGGTCGGTCAGCATAAGTCCTCGCTGACAGAGAACATTCAGTCGCTGCGATGTGACATCAGCGAATGTCGAGGGGGTCAGCGCGTTCTTTGACCAGTCGCCGATATATGTGATATCTCCAATCCACTATAACGATACAACGTCGATCCGGGGGAATGACTAGATGGCGGCTGCCGGTACAACTACGGCGGGGTCGGCGTCCGATCGCCTGCTGCGCGTGTTCGCTTTGGGTGAAGCAGGTGTCATCGCCGCGCTGATTACAATCGCGCTGCTGTTCTGGCTGCTCGAGCCGGCCTTCCTCTCCGATCGCAACGTGCGAGCCATGCTCAACATGGTCTCATTCATCGGCATCATCGCGATCGGCCAGATCATCCTGCTCATCAATGGTGAGTTCGATCTCTCCGTGGGCTCAGTGGCAGGCCTGGCCGCCGTCGTCAGCGGAAAACTGATGACGGCAGTGGGCTTGCCGGTGCCCGCGGCGCTGCTCGGCGGATTGCTGTGTGGCTGCACCGTGGGGTTGATCAATGGCCTATCCGTGGTCGGACTTCGCATTCCGGCGTTCATCCAAACGTTGGGGATGCTATTCATCGGACAAGGGCTCATTCAACTCGTCACGGGCGGCTATCCGGTCTATCCGTTGCCTTCGAGCGTGGGGCAGCTTGGCCAGAGCGCGGTGTTCGCAGGCTTGGGCTGGAGTTTTGTTTTCTTTCTTCTGGCGGCGGTGACCGCGGACATTCTGCTGCGTCACTCCGTCATGGGCCGCAACATGTATGCCGTGGGGGGCAATGCGCTCGTGGCCGACCTCGTCGGCATCCCGACTCGGAGATATCGGGTTGCCGCGTTCGTGGCCGTCGGGGCGCTCTCCTCGATCGCCGGCATGTTTGTCATGGCCGATCTTGCCAGCGCCACCACTGGCATTGGCTCAGGCTGGGAGCTGGCCGTCATTGCCGGCGTCGTCGTCGGCGGCGTCAGCTTGTTCGGTGGTGCCGGTACTGTGATCGGCGGCTTGATTGGCGTCTTGTTATTACAAGTCGTGCAAAGTGGACTCGTCACGGTAGGCGTCAGCGCGAACTGGCAGCAGATTGCCGTCGGACTCATCATGATTCTTGCGGTGGCCCTGGACACCGCGCGTCGGCGCTTGGCGGTGAGCGGCCTGCACGCCGAGGCACCCGAGTCGCACTCACAGACAGCCGCCTCATCCGGGGTCGGCAAGCTCTTCGGTATGACCTACCGAAGAGGATCGGCCGTCTCTCTGCTCGTGTTGGTGGCCGTGCTCGGCGCTATGGGCGTCAGAGCGCATTTGAATTCTACGCCGACAGTTCCGAGCGCGCATGTGCCGCAGGAGGCGAACAAGCGTCTGCTGTGGGTGCAACCCCTGCGGGATCATCCCGTGTGCAAGCTGATGCAAGCGGGCTTTCTGAACCGTTGCGAGGAGCTCGGTTATACGTGTGAGGTGGTGGGCAATCCGAGCGCCACGAACCTCGATGTGGCAGCAACCATTCCGCTCGCCGAAGCTGCCCTCGCTCGAGACAGGTTTGGAGCGGTCGGAGTCTTCACGCTCGACACGGCGATCTATCCCTTTGTCGAAAAGCTTGCCGCGGAAGGATTGCCAGTCGTGACCTGGCATGAGTTGCCGCCGCCCGGCACGATCAAAGGGTTGAAAGCCGCGACCGGACAGGATCTCGCTCAGGTCGGCAAGGAAGCGGCATTGGCACTTGGAGCGCGCCTGGGCGGTAAAGGCGTCATTGCTCTGACTCAAGGCAGCTTTAACGTTGAAGAAAACGCCAAAGCGGAGGCCTTCCGGCGCTCCATGGCGGAACACTTTCCCAAGATCACAGTGTTGCCGCCGCAACTCGAAGGCTATGAAGCGACGGCTGCCAAAGCCAAGGCCATCAGCTTGCTTCAGGGGAATCGCGACATCACGGGTGTTTTCTCCACGACAGGTAACGGCGCGCAAACGTGGGCAGGCGCGGCCCGAACCGCGGGGCGCAGCTTGGTCATCATCGGCATGGACTACATCCGAGCGAACCTCGATCTGGTGAAGGCCGGCGAGGTCTTCGGCATCGTTGCACAGCCCCTCTATGAAGAGGGCGCTAAGACCGCCGAGCTTGCGGCTGCGTTGGCGCAAGGTCAGGACGTTCCTTATCACACGCCCCTACCCGCCCGAGTCATCACCGCCGCTGAGGTCGGGCCGTACTACGCTCTGCTGGACAAGGCGGGTCAGTAGATGCGGTCCTTCGCTATCGAGGCATTGGGGATTGAACTCGATTTCTCGGGTGTGTTTGCCCTACGGGGTTGCGACTTGCGCGTGCGACGCGGAGAAACTCACGCGCTTCTCGGACAGAACGGCGCGGGCAAATCGACGCTCCTGAAGATATTGAACGGCGTGCATCCGCGTGAAGCGTTTCGCGGTGAGCTCAAGATCGACGGACGCGCTGTCGCCTTCCGCTCTCCCGCGGACGCACGTAAGCAAGGCGTGGGGTTCGTTCCTCAGGAAATCGAGGTCATCGAGAACTTGAGTGTCGCGGAGAACATCTTCTGCGGCCAGCTGCGGGTTGGCCGAGGTCCACTCGTGCCGTGGCCGGATGTCGAACAGCGAGCCCATCAGCTCCTGACCGACTTGGGTCTATCCTTCTCCCCTCGTGCGCAAGTGGCTTCACTGTCCGCCGCTCAGCGTCATCTCGTGATGATTGCTCGCGCGCTCGTTGCACGCCCCAGCGTATTGCTGCTGGATGAGCCCACTGCATCGCTTACGTCGCGGGAGATCGAGCGGCTGTTCGGTGTGTTGCGACGGCTGAAGGAGCGCTCGACGACTATCATCTACATCACGCACCGTCTGCCGGAAGTGCTGAGCTTGTGCGATCGCGCCTCGGTGCTACGCGATGGAGTGATTGCCGAAGAGTTCGAGCGCAAGGATTTCGACATCCATCGACTCCACGATGCGATGACGGGCTACAAAGTCGCGACTCAGTTCCCAGAGGTTAAGTCACCCGCAGGCGGGCCTGCCGTACTGAAGCTCGAGGATTTCTCGGTCACTCACAACGGTCGGCGCCGAGTGCGAGAAATCAGCGTGGTGTTGCATCGAGGAGAGATCTTGGGTATCGCCGGGTTGCTCGGCGCGGGGCGAACCGAGCTGCTGAGCGCGATCTACGGCCATCTTCCACACACCGGTAAGATGTATGTCGAGGGTCGCGAGTGCTCTGTACGCTCCTCTCGCGATGCGCGAGCGCTCGGCATCGGGCTACTCACCGAGGACCGAAAGCGAGACGGCCTGCTATTCAATCTTCCACTGCGGGCAAACATTACCGCCGGAAATCTGCGCCTGCTCTCCACCGCCGGATTCGTTCGGGCAAGTGCCGAGCGCAACCACGTGCTTCGCACGATGCGGGAACTCTCCGTAAAAGCATCATCGCCCGAAGCCACTGTTTCGCACTTGAGTGGCGGCAATCAGCAGAAGCTGCTCTTTGCGCGCGTCCTCATGCCGCAGCCCAAGATCCTGCTGCTGGACGATCCCACCAAGGGCGTGGACGTGGCCACTCGTCACGAAATCTATCGCCTCGTCGTGGGCCTGGCAGAGCGCGGCGTTGCCGTCTTGATCGTGTCCTCGGAGCTCGAGGAAGTGTTGGGGTTGGCCCATCGAATTGTGGTCCTGGCTGACGGCCACATCGTCGACGAATTCAGCCGCGGCGACGGCGATGAGAAGCGCATCTTGCGCGCGGTATCTTCGCCCACCGCATTGGCGAGTGCACAGTCAAATCTAGTGATACAGCAATGAACAAGACGCAGTTTTCAGTGGCCGGTAAGTCAGTGCTCGTCACGGGCGCCGGCAAGGGCATCGGACGCGCGACCGCACTCATGCTCGCCGATCTGGGCGCCTCCGTGCTCGCTGTCAGCCGCGATGCCCGTGATGCGCAGTCGCTCACCAGCGAGAGTGCAGCAATGGCGGGACGACTGCATTTCCTGGAAGTCGATGTCCGAAACCAGGAACAGATCGACGCTGCCTTTGAGTTCGCGGAGCAACACTTTGGGCAGCTCCATGGCATCGTCAACAACGCGGCCGTGTGTAACACGGGCAAGCGCCTCGAGGACTTGTCCGATGCGGAATGGGACACCACTCTTGACATCAACCTGAAAGGAATCTTCCGAATCTGCCGCGCCGGGCTTCCCGTGCTGCGTCGATCGGGCGGCGGCAGCGTGGTCAACGTCTCCTCGGTACACGCGATGGCGACCGCACGAGGTCACGCCGACTACGCCGCGAGCAAAGGCGCTGTGTTGGCGCTCTCGCGTCAACTAGCACTCGACTACGCCATTGATCGCATCCGAGTGAACGCATTGATCGTTGGCTCCGTGGACACGCGCATGTCTCAACCTGCGTTCGCCGCAGCCGGCAGCGCTGAGGCCTTGGGCCTCTCGTTCAATCTGAATGCGATTCCGCGTGTAGGTACGCCACAGGAAATCGCTTCGGTGATCGCTTTTCTACTCTCGGACGCATCCTCATTTGTTAACGGGAATGGCCTGATCGCCGACGGCGGTCTGCTCGCAAAACTGCTTTGAGAAATACTTCATTATGAAATTCTTGGTGTATACCCCCGATGCCGTATATGACGACGGCGGCGTGCTGGAAAGGCAGATCGGCGGCGACCTGATCGATCTGCGTGTCGAGAAGTGGCATGGTCAGGAACAGCTGAATGAAGACCTGCTCGCCAATGCGGATGGATTGCTGCTCTGGCAGATGATTAGCATGGACGCTGCCACGATCGCTCGGCTGCGCAAATGCAAGATCATCGTGCGATGTGGCACGGGTTACAACAACATCGACGTAGCCGCGGCGAGCGAACTGAACATCCCGGTGTGCAACACGCCGGATTACGGCACGGCCGAAGTCGCGGACCACACCATTGCTTTGTTGCTTGCCCTGGAGCGCGGACTGATACCGTTCGATGAAGCCGTTCGCGCAGATCCGATAAAGAATTTCGATCACCGCATCTTCATGGATGAGCGGCGCCTTGCCGGTCGGGTGTTCGGAACCGTCGGACTGGGTCCGGTGGGGACCGCAACAGCCTTGCGGGCGAAGGCATTCGGCCTGCAGGTGATGACGTACGACCCCTTCCTCCCCAGAGGCCAGGAGCTGGCACTCGGTATCGAACGCGTCGAATCGCTGGAGGAGTTGTTGAGTGCGGTCGATATCCTGAGTCTGCATGCGCCACTGACCGTTCAAACCGCCAATCTCATCAATGCCACTACGCTTGCGAAATTGAAGCCCCAGGCAACGCTCCTGAACACTGCCCGCGGTGGCTTGATCGACTGGGATGCCCTCTATGATGCGATGAAGAGCGGACATGTACGTGCGGCGGGCATCGACGTGTTACCGACGGAGCCGCCCGATCCTGTGCCGAAGCTGCTGCGCTGTCATGCGAATCGCGAGCCCTGGCTGCATGGCAGGCTTCTGGTCACCCCACATGCAGCATGGTCAAGCGTCGAGAGTCGCGATGACGCGAGGAAAATCTCGATGAAGACGATGGTGGGATACTTGAAGAATGGCGCTCTACGCAGTTGCTTGAACAAACAGCACCTGCGCCCTGCTTGAGACAAGCCCAAACAAACCAAGGTGGTCGTTCATGCTCTCCGGAAAATCAATCGCAGTCACCGGCGGCGCTCAAGGCATCGGCAAGGCGACCGCGCTCGTTTGTGCAAGGTTCGGTGCGAACGTGGCGGTATGCGATATCAACGCAGCCCTGGCCCGTACAGTCAGCGATACGATCAATTCCTCAGGCGGCCGGTCGATTGCCGTGGAGATGGATGTTAGTCGTCGCAGCGACTGCCATCGCATGGTCAGTAGCACGCTGGAGGCGTACGGTCGACTGGATGGGCTCGTGTGCGGCGGGATGCGGCGTGCCTACCAGCCCGCGGAGGACTTCTCCGAGGAAGCTTGGGATATGGTCGTGGGTCAGGGGCTGACTGGGTATTTCCGCTGCGCACAGGAATCGGCTCGACCGATGTTGCAGCAGGGTTCAGGCGCGATCGTTTTCATCACCTCCATCGCTAGCCACAATGCCGTGGATGGGGGCGCCGCCTATTGCTCTGTGAAGGCTGGCGTCGCGGGTCTCACTCGACAACTGGGCGTCGAGTGGGCCCGACGGGGGGTGCGAACCAACGCCGTCGCGCCCGGGTTCACCACCACCGACGGGGCCTTGCGCCAAATGAGTCCCGAGGAAGCGCAAGCGCTCATTCCCATGGGCCGTCCCGCAACAGCCGATGAGATCGGCAACGTGTGCGCCTTTCTGCTCTCCGACCTCGCCAGTCATGTGACAGGACAGGAAATCGTTGTCGACGGCGGCTACACCGCTTGCAAGAACTTCACCGCAGGATCAATACGCTCCCAGCCGTCCCGCTGACTCGCTTCACTCCAAATATGCATCGATCATCCGCCGAAATCCGCTTGCGGGATCCACCGTAGCACGCCAGCCGAGCGCCGTAAGTCGGGTTGTATCAGGTAGAAGTTCCGAGGAGATGCCGTTTGCCTGCGATGCCGATGGCGTCGTCTGGCGGCGCACGACTGACAGTCTCTTCTCCGGATATAGATTCACGAGCAGCTGGGCCAGCTCGTACACAGACAGTTCGCCCGCGGAGTTCGCGACGTTGTAGGGAACAGCAGGCTCGCCCTTCAGCAGTACCGTAAAGAATCCAGCGATCGCGTCGCTCACATAGCAGAAGGCACGACGTGGGGAGCCGTCGCTATTCATGACGATGTTCTCACCTCGTACTACATTGAAGGAAAAATCGGCGAACACCCGGCCATCATCCTCCTGAAGTCCCGGCCCGTAGGTGTGAAACGGGCGGACGATATAGGTGGGCAGTTTGTACTGGTGATACCAAGCTGCGCAGAATGCTTCGCCAAATCGCTTTCCCTCTGCGTAGCAGGCCCGAATGTCTGTTGGATTTAGAAAGCCATAAGACTCTTCATGCAACGCACTGCTGCGGGGCACGTCGCCGTAGACCTCACAGCTGCTGACAAACAGTAGGCCACGCGGGTCCGAACTTTCTCTCAAACCTTCCAGCAGTGCGGCAGTACCCACGGCGTTTGGCAGCAGCGTGCCGACAGGATCGCTGCCATAGAAGCGCGGGCTGGCCTGACTGGCCGCGTGGATCACATAGTTAGAGTTCGCAACTTCGACTTTCGTGATAGCACTCAGATCTGCCTCGCGCAGCTGGAGATCCGGATCGTCCAGTACGTCAATCAGGCTCGCGCGAGCCTTCGCCGCATTCCGGACCAGAACCGTTACCCGAACCGGCTGATCCAGTACTCTGGATGAATTCAATGCGAGCAGCGTCCTGACCAGGTACCCACCCAAGAAACCTCCGCCACCCGTGATGAAGAAGCTGGTGCCAGAGAGCTTCTGCCATGGGAGGTCTCGCGCAATGACCGCAGTGCCGTCCTCCTGTCGGGTGATTCGCATCCTTTCGACTGGGATCATTATTGCCTCTCGAAGAGTTACCTTCATCCACACTGATGACGAGTTCGCAACAGGAGTCTACTTTCTCCACTGTCGCAGGCGAGCCGGTGCTAGCGACAGTGACAGTGTCAGAGAACAGCGCAACTAGCCGCAGTCGACTTTCACCCCAAGTACAAGGCTGTATGCCCACTCCGCGTTCTCTATCAACGACGCGCAGCAATCGTGACTCACTCATGTCAGTCATTGAATCATGTGCGAAGGTCCCGCATTGACCGCAGATCAAATGAAAGCTCGACCCGGCGGCTAGGCTGTCATTGACTAGTCTTTATAACCGGCGGCAATGCTCAAGCATGGAGCACCGGCGTTAACTGAGCACATTCATGCGGAGTGGCTCGATGACTGCCTTTTGCATGAGACCACCGCGAACTAGTCACAAAGTAGACCAGAGATAGCCACTGACGCTTGCCCCTCAATCGATTTCTGGATCATGGATGCACATATCCCCAGGGGCCAAATTGCCTCATCAGGCGGTAGTATCACGTACCCTGGCGAAATTCGCTGACGGCCTCGCTCCGTGGAACTCACAGTTTCGCTCCAGAGAGCGGAATCGCTGGATCCTCGCTTTCAAGTGGCGGGCTCGGCAGTTCGCACCGCCAGGTGTCACGGGCTACTGACCGACGCTCGCGGTCGTGCAAACTTTAGACGCTCCTAAAGCTCTCTATTCACCCACATTCAAACCACGTATGAACAAATCCCTATTCAGTCGTCGTTACTTTTTGACTCGGACTGCATCGAACTCGCTCACAATTGCAGCAGCAAGTGCAACGAGCGCAATGCTCATTACACCCGCTCATGCCACACCTGCCAAGTCGGCTGCCAACCTCAGTCAGAACGCTACACCTCGACAGGTCGCCGAGTCCTATTGGCGCGCGGAAGCCGAACGAAACGTCCAAAAGGTGGGACAGCACTATCACGCCGACGCTATTTTCATGCCCCCGGGAGAACGCCTCGTTGGCTGGGATAGCATCAGCAAATGGTATGAAGCCACATATCGCCAGTTCCAAGGCGTCAAGGTTGAAATCGTCCACGAGATCGTTCAAGGAAATGAGGCATCGTTTGAATGGCAGGCCACCCTGACCGATGCGGCCGGCAAGGTATATAGGCCGATTGGCGTCAACATTGTGCGCGTCGAGGCGGGAAAGTTTCGCGAAGTTCGCGCTTACTTCGATCCGAGGATTCTCGGCTGAGCGTGAGCATCCAATCCTGGCCCGGCTTCCTCCGAGCCGGGCACAGTGAGATATGATGCCTGCCTTGAGGACTTAGTAGCTTCGCACATAGATACAAAGCGACACTACGATTGACGCACACCGGCTCACACAACCGAACGTCAATGCACATTCAATAACAGCCGGATACTTGCGAGCGCTCGTCGTGACCCTCTGTGCAAGCCTGAGCCTTACCTCGAGTCCCACCACGGAGCAACGGTTCGACTACGCGGATGGCGTAGTAAGGAATGGATCTACCGCCCCCGTTACCTTCTTCCCATCTCAGTTACCCTGAGATCGGCCAGCCAGTGATTCCTGCCCCCAGTCGTCCATGATCCGAGGGGTGTTGTCACCGGGTCTGGTCGGCGGCTCATGATCGCTGATAGGGGCCGATCCGGAGTTACTCCGAGGTCGCTCGTAACATGGATGCCGAGATCAGTCGCCTTGTGTCGCTGGCCGAGCGGACTCAACTTAGGAGTGTGCCTGACTGATCTCGATCAGCATGAAGCCATCCAAGTCTTCGTCGGCATCGACGTGGGCAAGGGTGTAATGACCCAGTGGTTCCTGCTCAGGTCATGCTGCTAATTTGAACGCCTCGGTGGGTGTTCTCATGTCCAATGCCTGGTGTGGCCGCTGGTTGTTGTAGAAGCTGATCCAGTCGCTGATGACTCGGCTCGCGTGCTGTAGCGTCTCGAAGCGATGACGATGCACGCATTGGTCCTTCAGCGTGCGGATCACGCGTTCGACCATGCCGTTCTGCTCCGGTGAGTGCGGCGTGATGAACTCCTGTCGAAGCCCATAGCCGCGCACCAACGCGGTATAGCTGCGGCTCGTGAAGACGAGGCCATTATCCGAGCGAAGCAAGAACGGTGCGGGTACGCGCCCTAGCGCGCCAAAGCGCGCGAGCAGCGCTTGCTCGAGCGCTGCCTCTGCCGTCCGCGATCGGCCGCTCCGAGATAGATGCCATCTCGGGTGCAGCAGTCGATAACCAGAGCGAGAACCGCCCAGCCATCGCGACCGCTCCAGACGCGGCACAGATCCGTCGCCCAGCGCTCGTTCGGCGCACTTGCCACCGACGGCAGCGCTCGAACTCGTGGCCGGAAGCCGACGGGGCGCTTGCGCACCTGCCAATGCATCAGCTGGAAAACGCGCTGCACTGTGTTCTTGTTGACCTTCAGCAGATACGCCACTGTGCGATAGCCGAACGATGGGTTCTCCTCGATCATCTGCTTGATCGGCCGCGCGAATCGCTCCTGCACCGCCGGTGGCTTCTTCGTCGCCTTGTAGTACACGGTGCGACGAGGAATGCCGAACCAGCGGCACAGCTGGCTGATCGAAACGGTGTAGCCATCATCGTTGAGTCCCTGGCGGATCGTTTCGATCACTTCTCGTCCTCGCCCAGCAGGGACTGCAATTTTTTTCGGGCACGCAGTTCCAGCATCGCCTCGCCATAGGCTTCCTGCAGGTCCTTCAGTTGCCGCTCATACTGCTCGCGAAGATCCTGCGGATTGGCGCGCAACGCGTTCTCTATCCCGCGCTTGCCATCGTCGACCCACTTCTCGATCTCTGAGGGTGGCAGGTCGTGAGCTCGGCTGGCTTCAGCGACTGTCGTCTTGCCTTGAATGATTTCCAGCACCAGCGCGCTCTTACGGCGCGCCGTCCAGCGTTTAATCTCGTCGTCCATCAATGTACTCAAGTGTCTCTCCAGATAGATTAACACCTGAGCAGGTTTTCACTGGGTCATTACAAGGGCGCGCATCATGCCGTCGCATTGAACCGTGCTGGCAAACGCCTGCTCGACAGCGCCCTGCCGAACGATGAAGCCAAGCTGCGAGCGCTGATCGCCAAGTTCAAAGAGCATGGCGCAATCTTGCTCGTCATCGACCAACCTACCACCGTCGGTGCGCTGCCCGTCGCTGTCGCTCGCGATGAAGGCGCGCTCGTCGCCTATCTGCCGGGACTAGCGATGCGATGCATCGCTGATCTGCATGCCGGTGAGGCCAAGACCGATGCACGCGATGCCCCATCGCAGAAGGCGCAGCCTGCCGCACACGCTTCGTTCGCTGAAGATTGCTGATCAGGACGTCGCCGAGCTGACGATGCTGTGCGGCTTCGATGATGATCTCGCCAGTCAGATCACGCAAACCAGCAATCGCATCGTGGCCTGCTCACGCAGATCCATCCGGCACTGGAGCGCGCCGTCGGTCCACATCTGGATCATCCCGCGATGCTCGACCTGTGCGCCGGTCACGCGACGCTCTGGATCGTCGATCCGTGGCGAGCAACCCTCTCGACGGGGAAACAAACAACTGAAGCGCGCGCTATTCCTGTCGGCGTTCGCGGCACTGCGAGACCCCATCTCGAGGGCCTACTACGCTCGTAAGATCAGTCAAGGAAAGCGTCACAATCAGGCCCTCATCGCACTCGCGCGCAGGCGCTGCGATGTGCTCTTCGCCATGCTTCGCGACGGCACTTTTTACTGCCCGCCGACCACCGAAACTCCATTGACAACGACATAGGCCCCCCCCTGGATCCATCAGATACAGCAACGCTGCAAACAAATCGCTCCCGACTGACGATACTGTTCCGATAGCTCAGCATCTATCCGACCAGTGTCAGATGTGGAGTATTTGAGAAGGTCGAGTCAGCTGGTCCGATGACCGCGGCGTTCACTGGAGACGCACGCTGCTCGTTAAGTTATGTCGGGGTAGTGTGCCACCAGACACATCACGATCCTAATTGCTCCTTCTGCACTCTTCGTGTAGTACTACGCCGCCAACATAGTCACCCCATCGCTGTTTCTGAGAGGATGTCATGGAAGAAGTCCCTTTCGTCGTACTTGGAGCTGGAATGGCAGGCCTTGGCGCCTCATACGCCTTGGATTCCGCTGGCGTATCGTTCTCCTGCTACGATAAGAACAATTATGTTGGCGGCCACTCACGAACATTGCGTTACGACAATGGCTTCATCTTTGACGAGGGCGGACACATTTCCTTTACCAAGAACCCCCATGTTCAACAGGTATTAGCTGAGAACGTGCGTGGCGCCTTCGTGGAGAACCGGCTTACTATCGATAACTATTGGCAAGGACTTCGGTTACCACATCCTATACAGAACAATCTTCGCCATTTGCCACCTGAACTCATCGTACAAATAATTTCGGATTACAAAACTCTTGACGCCTGTGGAACTGCATCTGGCAATGGCGCACCTGCTCATCAAACATATGCAGACTGGCTACATCTGGCATATGGCCCAACATTTGCAAAGACTTTCCCAATGGCCTATGGAAAGAAGTACCACACAACTGACATGGATAATCTGACGACAGATTGGATCGGGCCCCGCATGTACCGCCCTACCATCCAGGAACTCGTTCGATCCGCGCTTCCTGGCACGGCCCCTATTCCAAACTATATTGACCACTTTAGATATCCGTCGACCGGCGGCTTCTTGAGTTACCTTGAACCGTTTGAAAGCCAATTCCGTATTCAATTAAATAAACGGTTGACCCAACTCGATCCCGTGGCAAAAGCTATAGAGTTTGCAGACGGTGAGACGATTTCGTATGGCTCCGTTATCTCCTCCATTCCTTTGCCAGAACTGATTTCTCTCATGAAGGGCGTCCCGGGTGATGTACTCGCCGCCTCCCAGAGACTTGCCTTCAGTACGGTATGGCTGGTAAATCTCGGCGTGGGCCGCGCAGACTTCTCTGACGCGATGGTCACATACTTCTACGATGAAGACGTTATCTTCTCTAGAATTAATCTACCGCACCTATTCTCGAGCAAAAATGCACCGGTCGGCTGTGGAACAATTCAAGCTGAGATATATTTTTCCGAAAAGTATAAGCCGTTTGCCAGCTCTCCTCAGAATCTAATCGAGCGGACGATCGAGGACTTGAGACGCTGCGGGTTTCTGCGCGCGGATGACCGAATACTTCTCGCGGACGCCGCCATGAGCCGATACGCCAATGTGATCTACGATTTCGATCGTATGGCTGCCCTGCGCGTCGTGCATGGCTACCTCCGTGACGCGGAGGTTCGGTGTTGCGGCCGATTCGGAAACTGGGATCACGCATGGACGGATCAGGCTTTCGTGAGTGGTGAAGAAGCTGCAAGGGCGGCCTTAGGTGATTGATCTGAAACGGGACCTAGCGCCATGCCACTAGGTCGCTTAAGACCACATCAAGATCACGCTGTACATCCTCGGAGCAGACCTGACGATGGGCCAGTGGCGTCACCAGCACCTAAACTACCGGTGCGTACACCGCTATCGCAGTGGAGCCTCCCCCGAAAGGCTATGCAACGCCTCTCGGTCGTTGCTTCCACTGCATGCAGTGCTCCGCCAATCGGGAATAGTTCCGTCCCTCCCAGCATCGCGCACATCTCGATCTTAACGCGAGAAGCTCCCTGCCCCCTCTCAAACGAGGCGATATTCCATGACGCAACAACCTTCCTGCAAGCTATCTATATGTATCGCGACGTTCAATCGATCGAGTTTCCTCGGAGCGACACTCGATAGAGTTATCTCTCAGGCAACCAGCGACTGCGAGATAATAATTTCAGATAATGCATCGACCGATAACACCGAAGAATTGATCGCAGCGTACGCTCGCCGTTTCGACCGTCTGCACTACTTTCGACAGGAAACCAATAGGGGACTTGACCGAAATTTCGACCGTGCCGTTGAGCTTGCCAGCGGCGAGTATTGCTGGCTAATGTCGGATGATGACTGGCTGAAGCCAAACGCCATAACACGAGTCCTCGAGGCTTTGTCTATGGACTTAAGCCTACTCATCGTAAACATGGAACTCAGGGATTTCAGTATGTCTAAGGTCATTCGCCCCCGCTGGATCAACTTTGACTCCGACCGCCGCTATGAACGGGGAGAAATGGATCGATTGTTCGTGGAGCTGGACTACACCCTGTGGAATATCGGGAATGTCATCGTGAAACGAAGCATGTGGATCGCCCGCGACAGGGAACGATACTACGGATCCTGGTTCGTCCACGTTGGCGTGATCTTTCAGGATCATCTTCCGGGGGAAGCCCTAGTCATTGCGGAGCCATTGATCAACTACCGCCTCGGCAACACGCAATCGGCTTCGTCGATGTGGACGGAACTCTTCCTTCACAAGTGGCCATCACTTGTGGACTCGCTGGCACTATCTACCTCAGCTAAAGCAACGCTTAAAACAATGAGACCTTGGAAAAACGTGCCCACGCTACTATGGCTACGCGGCAAACAGGGCTATTCTTTGGTTCAGTATAAGCTGTGGATCCGCCCGCGATTGACAACCAGCGCCGCAGGGCTTATTCCTGTTCTCGTCGCCTTGCTTCCTCGCACCTTGGCAAACGCCCTTTTCCGAGCGGCAATTGCGCTCCGGTTAAAGCCATTATTGTCTTGACTCGAGAAGCCGTGTTGGAATCGAGAGTTCCGACTCTAGTCACATTTTCTCTGACGTCAATGAGCGGTAACGAGGACCACGAATAGCGTGCTCAGGTCGCGTACTATGCCGATCGAAAGGCATATTGTGGAGCGCGAGGATTCCCTGCTACAGCTCACTCTTGACTGGAACAAAGCCCATGCCTGGCCATTTGCGCTGCTTCCCAAGTCGCCGCAGCGTCAGCTGCGTCGGTCTTGTTAGTCTTTGTAATGACCCAGCGATTCCTGCTCAGGTCATGCTGCTAATTTGAATGCCTCAGAGGGTGTCTTCATTCCCGGCAACTGATGAGGTCTGCCGTTGTTGTAGAAGTTGATCCAGTCTCCGATGACTCGACTGGCGTGCTGCAAGGTCTCAAAGCGATGACGATGCACGCATTGCTCCTTCAGTGTACGGATCACGCGTTCGACGATGCCGTTCTGCTCCGGTGAGTGCGGCGTGATGAACTCCTGGCGGAGCCCGTAGCCCGCACCAGCGCGGTGTAGCTGCGGCTGGTGAAGACCAGGCCATTGTCCGAGCGAAGCAAGAACGGTGTTGGTACGCGCCCCAGCGTGCCGAAGCGCGCGATCAGTGCTTGCTCGAGCGCCGCTTCGGCCGTTCGCGATCGGCCGCTCCGAGATAGATGCCATCCCAGCAGCTCTCGGGTGCAGCAGTCGATGACCAGGGCCAGCACTGCCCAACCGTCGCGGCCACTCCAGACGCGACACAAGTCCGTTGCCCAGCGTTCGTTGGGCACGCTCGCCACCGACGGCAGAGCTCGAACGCGCGGCCGGAAGCCGACGGGCCGCTTACGTACCTGCCAATGCATCAGCTGGAAAACCCTTTGAACGATAGGCGTCCGGTGCCGGCACCCTATCTAATCGTCAACTAAGCTTGAGCTTCAAGGCGACACCCTTTCAGGTGTCCACGTGAGGCTCAGATGGACACTTCGGCCAAGAGTGGTCCGGGCGATTCAAGCGTCGAGGGTACATCTCGGCGGATGCGCACGCTCGAGGAGAGGCTAGCGATCATCGAGGAAGCCAGCCGGCCGAACGCGTCGGTCGCTTTGGTCGCACGCAATCACGGCGTGAACGCGAAACAGGTGTTCGGATGGCTGCGCCTGCATCGCAGTGGTCTGCTGGAGAGTCTGCGGCACGGCAAGCCGGTGCCGCTGCTACCCGTGAAGATCGCGACGCCGACATTTACCCCGACCGAACGAGTAGTTCCGTCCGGCCGAGGCAAGCGTCGCCGAGCGCGCACCGCTGACAACACTGCGGAATCGATGCTCGAGCTCGTGTTGCCCGATGGCGTGCGCGTCCGCTTGTATGGTGCTCAGCGCCTGGTGCTCGATCGCATCCTCAACCAGTTGCCGTTGCGATGATCGCGCTGCCGGCCGGCGTAAAGGTGTGGCTGGTCGCTGGCGCCACCGATATGCGCAAAGGCTTCGACGGACTGGCGGCATTGGTCCAGATGCAGCTGACCGAAGATCCCTTCTCAGGTCAGCTGTTCGTCTTTCGCGGTCGTGCCGGCGATCGCGTGAAGATCCTGTGGTGGAGTGGTGATGGGATGTGTTTGTTTGCGAAGCGCCTGGAACGCGGCCGCTTCGTATGGCCACAAGCCTCACACGGCAGCGTGGCGCTCACGGCCGCACAGTTATCGATGCTGCTCGCGGGGATCGATTGGCGTCGGCCTGTGAGAACGGCCGAGTCTCCGCAGCTGGCGGTGTGAAGTGGCTTGTTTATTAGGCTTTGCGTGTGGCGTAGCGCTGTGCGTATTGATATATTGGCGCATGCCTCGCGCGGACTCGCTACCGAACGATGTTGAGAGCTTGAAGAAGCTCCTATCCGCCGCGCACGATCAAGTACAACGTTTATCCGCGCAGCTCCACACCCGCGATGTATTGATCGAGAAGATGAAGCTGCAACTGACGCAGCTGAAGCGGATGAAATTCGGCCGCTCCTCCGAACAACTCGATGCGCAGATCGCCCAGCTGGAGTTGAGCTTGGAAGAGCTGGAAGCGAACGCCGCCGAGAAGCCGAATGCTGCAGCGGTCACACCCGCCAGCGCTCCCGGCAAGCCCACGCGCCAAGCATTACCCGCAGACCTGCCGCGCGAGTCTCATCGCCACGAGCCCAACACCGGTACGTGCAACTGCCCACAGTGTGGTGGCTCGCTGCGTGCGATCGGCGAAGACGTCTCCGAAGTCCTGGAGTACGTCCCGGAGCATTGGAAGGTGCATCGGCACGTCCGCCCCAAGTACAGCTGCACGTCCTGCGAACGTCTCGTACAAGCGAACGCGCCGGCGAGACCGATCGAGCGCGGTTACGCCGGCCCAGGCTTGCTCGCTCACGTCGTGGTCTCAAAGTATTGCGATCACCAACCGCTGTATCGGCAGAGCCAGATCTATGCGCGCTCGGGTGTTGAGCTTGATCGCTCCACGTTGGCTGAGTGGGTCGGCACGCTGAGTCACCTGTCATTGCGCCATTAACTGACGCGCTCGGCCGCTATGTGATGGCTGCGAACAAGCTACATGCGGATGACACGCCGATCCCCGTGCTGGCGCCGGGCACCGGAAAGACGAAGACCGGACGACTATGGACTTACGTTCGCGATGATCAGCCTGCCGGCAGCACGGACCCGCCGGCCGTGCTGTTCCGATACTCGCCCGATCGCAAAGCTGAGCGGCCGCGGGTGCATCTCGAAGACTTCCGCGGGACCTTGCAGGCCGACGGCTATGCGGGCTTCCAGGGGTTGTACGATCGGTCGCACGAACCGTTGCTGGAAGCCGCGTGCTGGGCGCACGCACGACGCAAGTTCTTCGAGATCCATGCGGCCACCGACTCACCGGTCGCGCTCGAAGCGCTGGAGCGTATCGGCGTGCTCTACAAGATCGAAGCAGAGATCCGCGGAAGATCGCCCGAAGAACGACGAGCCGTTCGTCAGGCGCGCGCGCTCCCGAAACTAGAAGAGCTGCACGCTTGGCTGCATGCCACTGTCCGTCAGGCCTCTCGCAAATCTGCGATTGCCGGCGCTATTGGCTATACGCTGTCACGATGGAATGCGCTCACACGTTACTGCCAGGATGGGCGCATTGAGATCAACAACAACGCCGCTGAGCGCGCGTTGCGTACTGTCGCCTTGGGAAGAAAGAACTACCTCTTTGCAGGCTCCGACGCGGGTGGCGAGCGGGCTGCGGCCTTCTACAGCTTGATCGGCAGCGCCAAGCTCAATGGCTTGAATCCGGAAGCTTACCTGCGCGAGGTCTTCGCGCGCATCGCCGAGCATCCGATCAATCGAATCGAAGAACTGCTGCCTTGGAACATTGCCCGCGAGGTCGCCGGCAAGGTCAAAGCGGCAGAATAAGCAACAAACAAAAGGTGCCTTCAGCAGACGCTTACTTTGAACGGTGTTCTTGTTGAACTTCAGCAGGTACGCGACCGTGCGATAGCCGAAGGAGGGATTCTCCTCGATCATCTGCTTGATCGGCCGAGCGAAGCGCTCCTGCACCACCGGCGGCTTCTTCGTTGCCTTGTAGTAGACGCTGCGGCGAGGAACGCCGAACCAGCGGCACAGCTGACTGATCGAAACGGTGTAGCCATCATCGTGGAGTCCCTAGCGGATCGTTCCGATCACTTCTCGCTCTCGCCCAGCAGGGACTGCAAAANTTTTTTTTCGGGGCACGCAGTTTCCAGCATCGCCTCGCCATAGGCTTCCTGCAGGTCCTTCAGTTGCCGCTCATACTGTTCGCGAAGATCCTGCGGGTTGGCGCGCAGTGCGTTCTCCATCCCGCGCTTGCCATCCTCGACCCACTTCTCGACCTCAGAAGGTGGTAGGTCGTAGGCTCGGCTCGCCTCAGCGATCGTCGTCTTGCCTTGGATGATCTCCAGAACCAGCGCGCTCTTACGGCGCGCTGTCCAGCGTTTGATCTCATCGTCCATCAATGTGCTCAAGTGTCTCTCCCGATAGATTAACACCTGAGCAGGTTTTCACTGGGTCATTACAGGCAGGCTCAGGCGGATCGACTCTGGACATCGGCGGACCACTCCTGGCGCCCGGCGGCGCCTGAAAAAGCGCTCCGCCAGGTGGTCCCCACTAGGAAATCGGGTGATCCCGAACTCAGAAAATCAGGTGGTCCCCAACCCAGGAAATCGGATGGGTCTCAACGGAGGAAATCGTGCATTCACATAGATACTTTGGAAGGTAAGAACAGAATTAATCCACTAGCTGACATCCTAACTTGGAATTGCTCGATCATCGGATTTCCGAGCCTGCAGCGATATCATCATTCAACGCAAGCATCTTGCACGTCGAGTATGGCACTCTCAAATCTCTAAACTCTCAACAGACATCTATGCGCTCTTTCGCCGGATCTTCTTGCGACAGTAACTATCTATTGTAGGTATAAATCAGTCGATTCTTCGAGAACACGACACCTCCTTATCTGGATCTGGCCACCACGCGGAGCGAGCATATGAAAGCATTGATGCTAGCTGATGATCCTGGCGCTGGCGTTGACGAACAAGAACCATCTGCGACCAAGAATCTTTTCTGTGAACACTGGAGACCCGCTCGAGGCTCAATCTCTCAGAAGTGGGGGACCCATCCTGCGGTGACACGTCGTCGCGCCCACCTTCAGCCCTTATCATTCTGCGGCACGCGCTAAGCCGCATCCCGGCGCCCTACGAACTCTTGCTCACACTGGACCCGCACACAGACCCGAGGAAATCATGAAGAACCGTCACATCGCCATCTGTACGCTTTTGACTAATGCTCACTTGTATCCTGTTCTTGGCCTGTGTTCAGAACTAGTCAGGCGAGGCTATCGTGTGACCTTCGTCACGAACGATCGCTACGCGCCTGAGGTAAAGCTGGCAGGAGCAGAGCTCGTTCTCATCAAAGATGTGAAGGTAGAAAATACCGAGTCGTTCTTTACGCCGTCGGAATTCTACGATCAGCACTTTTATACCTTTTGGGCATCTGTCGTTGGCCCACTACTCCTCCTTATCGCAGCAAGCGCATTACCTCGAATGGAAAACTTCTATAAAGACAACCCCCCGGATTTGGTCTTGTATGATCGCGCATGTTTTGCGGGGCGAATGCTAGCTGTTCGTATTGGATGTCCCGCCATTCAACTTAGCCCTCACTTTGCTCCCTATGCCGATACATTTATTCGCGAGAACGGGATCTTCTTGAATCCCTCCCCAATTCCTGCGTTCTCGCAGGTGCTCGATTCATTCTTGCAAGCATATGGCATCAGGAGCAGCAACAACCTTACGCATGCGGAAGACCTGAACATATTTTTTATCCCTCGTGAGTTTCAGACACATGGGGACTCATTCGATGATCGGTTTTGCTTCGTCGGTCCATGCCTCACTAGACCTATCCGCTCGGAGTGGAAGAACCATAGTGCGGGGAGACGGATCGCAATCATCTCAGGATCGCAAGCTGACGATGGCGCAACTTACTTTAGAGCTATGATCGATGCTTTCTCCGGATCTGACTTTTTTGTTATCCTGTCTCCTGGAGCAAGTGTTTCGGATGAATTGCTCGGCTCGCTTCCAGATAACTTTGAATTAAACAGGCACGCGTTCAACTTTCAGATTTTGCCACACGCAGCAATAGCGATATCTCAGGGAGGCACGGGCACCGTCATGGAATCTCTGTATTACGGCGTACCATTGCTCGTTATTCCTAGAATGCCAGTTCACGCAGAGACGGCCTACCGCCTAGCCGAACTCCGCTTAGGTGGCTATCTCCCAGAGAGAATGATGTCCGTTGATACCATAAGGGAAAAGGTAGCTGAGTTGTTGGGCGATTCAGCGCTCGCCAGTAGAATTGCCCATATGAAGCAAATCATCAGGAGCAGCGGCGGAGCAGAAACGGCGGCAAACCGCATAGAGCAATTTCTTGATGCCCCGCCCCGCCCCTCCTGACTGCCGCGCCCGGCCGAGCGGGGCCACAGTATGACCCGGTTGCCCTCAGTCATCCATGACGCCGGTCGCACCCATTCATACTCCCTCTCTCTCGACAGCACATGATAGGCGGCGATTGCCAGTTTTCTGGCCGCCGCTACGGCAGAAGAATTTTCTTAGTCCATTTCGCCCACAGATGGGCAGGCAGAGCGCACGAGGCGACAACTACGTACTCGCCTGCTCAGCATCTCCTCGATGTCTGACTACGTATACGGTCTACCCACCTCCTCGTGCTCCCGGCACTGTTTGCCCTGAATTGGCGCACCGTACTCGGACAGCGCGTCGACAGGGATCATCGGCATGCGTAGCTTATCGTGCAGACTACGGACGCTATGGAGCCTGCACATGCAACTAAGAAACATTATCTAGAGCCGCGGTCACTTCCCGCGATGACGCGGCGATTGAATTGCTCCTGCCCGACTGTCTCAGTATAAACGACTGCAAGGTACTGACGACGAATCAGTTCGCTGTTCGATAGGAGACCGCTTCCTCCTCACGCGAGTTATGACCTTTGAGCACATAAATCTGACATTCCCATCCAGTACGCAGCCGACGGCAAGCAGAGCCTGCTGGCAATGCACGGCATTGACCGCTCGATGAACCGCTGCTTTTCCCGGACGTTCGAGCGGAGCTTGGGAATCACCAGCCGGCCAATTCTTGGCATGAGGTCACTCGCGCCCAAGAACCAATCTAACAAGATCCCTATGCATTCCAGTCAGCTGCCTTGGTGTAGAGAAATCCATGCCTGCCAAGATCGACCGGCGCGAGTTCCTGACTGCTGGCGGCGCAATGTCCGCTCTCATAAGCGTACCAGGGCGTCCATTGCTCGGATCAAGTATTCGTGTACGCGTAGCTAAGTTGAGAACGGAATACATAGATCGCCCTTTGGGCTTAGAGACTCCCAATCCTCGGCTTTCTTGGCAACTGGAATCAGACGCCCGCAATGTCCGGCAGAATGCGTATCGCGTTTTAGTGGCCAGCAGCGAGGAGGCGCTCCGGGCAGGGCACTGCGATCTTTGGGACAGCGGCAAAGTCAATTCGAGAAGGTCCTTTGGGATTCCATATCAGGGTCGTGAGCTCGCTTCTCGCCAGCGTTGCTGGTGGAGCGTGCAAGTTTGGGATGAGCACGGCGAGGCATCGCCCCCGAGCGCTCCCTCCTGGTGGGAAATGGGGCTACTCGATCCGCAGGATTGGACCGCCCAATGGCTGGCCGTTGAGAATGCGGTCGACCGGGCTGATAGGGAAGAGGGATTGCACTGGATCTGGGGTACGAGAACGCAGGATAAGACGACACGCCAGTTTCGCTTTAAGTTTCAATTGCCAGCTGCATCGCAATCCAGCGATTTCTTTGCCATCACAAACGATATAGTCCTGTTCACGCAGATTGGACGGGTCTGGCTCGATGGCGAGCGCATCGCCGGGCGAGGCGCCTGGAGTGACAATATCGACGAGGTCGGCATCAAGGAGTCCGATACGGTATTGCGCGAGTTCAAATCGCTGCGCGCCGGAGAGCATCTGATCGCGGTGGAGGTACATACAGCTGATTTAAATGTAACGACGCCTCTCAGGGTCACGCCCATGACCAAAAGCAACTTGGTGCATGGGCTAGCCGTATTCATGCGTTTCAATCTGGAGAATGGCGAGACACTCCGGATCGGCAGCCGGACGAACTGGAAAACGCGTCTCGCGCAGGCCGACGAATGGTACCAACCAGGGTATGACGACACGACGTGGGAGCTCGCCCAGACGATGCCGATTGGGCACCAGCCCTGGCCGGCACAACCCGCGATGCACTTGCGTCGAACCTTTGCGCTGAATCAGCCGGTGCGCACGGCGCGCCTCTATGCCACCGCACTGGGAGCGTACGAAGCTCGACTGAACGGCAGCCGGGTAGGCAACGCCCTTCTGACGCCGGAGATCTCGCAGTACGCTAAGCGTGTGCTGTATCAGGTCTATGACGTCACAGAACTCCTGCTGCCGGGCACGAACGTGCTCGGGTTGACGGTGGGGGACGGCTGGTATGCCAGCTTCGACGATCGCTACGCATGGGGACTTCCGCCCCGGCGCGTTCTGGCGCAGTTGGAAATAATCTTTGGGGACGGGTCACGGCGGATCTTCGCAACCGACCCGGAGTGGCGGATTGCGGAAAGCGCAATTCTGGAGTCGCAGATGCAGAGCGGCGAGCTCTACGATGCACGTCGAGAGCAGCCAGGCTGGGACACCCTCTCATTCGACGCTTCACAGTGGCACAAGGCCCGCATGGCAGAGGCTCCGCCCGGCCGATTGGTGGCCCAGGTGAGCCCGCCGATCCGAGTGACGGAGACGCTCAAGCCGAAAACGATTACCCAACCCACACCTGGCGTGTACGTGTTCGAGTTCGGGCAGAACTTTGCGGGATGGTGTCGAATTAAGGTGAAAGGAGACCGTGGAACACGCATCGAGCTCCAATCAGCGGAATGGCTGGCAGCCTCAGGCGAAGTCCAACAAACCTATTCCGACAGTGGGGTCCGCAAACAAGACGTTTTCATTCTGAAAGGCGAAGCGGCCGGGGAAATCTTCGAACCGCATTTTACCTATCGAGGGATTCGCTATGTTCAGGTGAAGGGACTGTCGGCCGCACCGACGCTTGATGAGCTTGAAGGTGTCGTCCTCCACACGGATCTCAAGATGACTGGCCGACTCCGCACCGCGTCGCCCCTCATAGAGCAAATCTGGCGCAACCACGTGTGGACGCGTCGCTCAACCTTTGTAGCGGTTCCCACGGATGCGACTCGTCGCGAACAGCGGCCTTATACCGGGTGCACTGCACTCTGCTGGGATGATGCTGCCTTCAACATGGACGTGTGTGCACTCACATCCCGGATCATGGAGAACATTCTCGATGAGCAGACTGACAGTGGCGCCTTCTCCCTCATGGCTCCGACTCCACAGAGCAACGGCGCTGAGAGCCATCTTCCGGGAAGCGCCCCTGGGTGGTGCGAGGCAGGCATCATCCTGCCCTGGACCGCTTGGCAACGATATGGAGACCTCGACGTGATCGAGCGTCACTGGACACTAATGAATCGCCACGTCCAATTCATTCTGGACCACAATCCGGACCATCTCTGGAGAAACGGGCGTAGCTGGGACTTCGGAGATATGTTCTCGCTCGGCATGATGAAGCTCGCGTTCAAGGCGCTGCCGGCCACGCCTACGGACTTGATCGCAACGGCCTACTGGGCCTACTCGGTCGATCTGCTGTCGCAAATGGCGCGCGCAATCGGGCGCATCACAGACGCGGAGCGCCTGCGCGCTCTCTTCGATCGGGTCTGTCGCGCCTTCCAGGAGGCATTCGTCCACGCTGATGGGACAGTCGGCAGTGGCAGCCAGACGAGCCATGTGCTCGCTCTGAAGTTTAATCTACTCTCTGATGGCGTCCGACAACGCGCCGCGGAGCGCCTGGCGAGCGACGTGCGCCACCGTGGCGTTTCGCTCACGACAGGAATGCTGGGAGCACGGTTCATTCTGGAGGTCCTCACCGAGACAGGCTTTGCTGACCTCGCGTATGGGCTGCTGCTCAGGACCGAGTTTCCCTCGTGGGGGTACATGGTACGCCAAGGTGCCACCACGATGTGGGAAAATTGGGATGGTACATATGAGTCGACTTCCGATGGGAGTGTCAAAGTCCTCCACTTCGAAAAGAATCACTCTGACTTTGCAAATCTATCGGGATTCTTTTTCCGTAGCATCGCGGGTATCGATGCGGGGACACCCGGGTTCGAAACGATCGTCATTCGTCCCGTGCTCGATCCTCGTGTCAAGACCGGAGGGGGCGACTACGACTCAATCATGGGCCGCATCTCAACCGATTGGTCACAAAATTCCGATGGCAGCTTTTCGCTAGACGTACGTATACCCGCTAATACTACTGCACGCATTCATCTGCCCGCGTCATTGAAGAATCGGATACAAGAAGGCCGTGGCAAGGGTGCAGGTCGGCGGGATCTGCGCCCGATCAGTCGCACCCACAATGAAGCGGTTTTCGAGGTCGGATCAGGCTCCTACACATTCCACGTTGAACGGTAAGTTCACACGCCAATCCTCACGCGCCCCGACACGGCACCTCCACCTTCACGAACAGCAACAATGTACCGACGGCGATAACGACCGCTCAAGTATCAGCATTTAGGCTCGAAGTAACTCCACCGGGGGAATCGCACGCAGCCCCATGGAACGAAACAAAGCCAATCGTCTTTGAACATTCTCGGCAAGATCACGGTCGCGGAAACCAGTCGAGCCCACGACCTTCCGCCATCAGATCGAGAATTGGACAGATGATCGAAAATTCAACATGCAGAACGCGCTAAAACCCGCACGAGCAGTGCGGGAGCCTACAATGAAAGGACTCGCGCGCGCAGAGGGCTTCATTCAAACTCTCTCCTCCCCCACCTTAACTGTTCGATCGATCCTCCCTCATTCCAGATGGCGACCTTACCGTCCCACTCGAGAGAGAATGTAAGACGCTTAACTCGCCCCATCAGCTTCATCGGCATCGCCAGAGATTGTGGATCGTAGACGCTAAGATCCACATTCAGAGACTCGATCAAAGCGTTCTTTCCGACACGGATCAGTGGTCGCCCAGCCGTCCCTTTGGTCGATACATGACGGATTTGCAAGCTTTCGATCCTGCCATTGAGCGAGAAAAAAGGCAGATCAACCTCTTCGCCAACATCAAATTCCGGGCTCGAATGCCATTGCTTTGTCGCGGCAATGGCTTCCGGAGAGATATCCCTAAAGATCCGTTCGTATAGCTCTGAGCGTGGATAAGAATGAATCAGGTCGACCGTCACATCGCTGAATATGATCGCGCCAAAATTGCCGTTCTGCCGAAAGAACATCGGACTGACCACCGCCATTCGCTCACGCGCCGTTCCGGATATATTCGAGATGACAATTCGATCCATGCGCTCGGATGACGATTCTAAGCGAACACCGTGAGACGCCCCTGCGAGAACTACGTTGTTGACAGTCACGTCTGTGATCGGTCCCGCCCCTAAATAGGGACCCAAAACGTTCTCTTTGGCGGTAGCAATATCAGTATGAAAAGACAGTCCATCATCCCAAGTGCGGAGCAAGATACCGTCAATGGTCAAGTACTGAATTGGCCCGGCGAAGTTCAACCCATCTCGATTTCCTGCGTATCGTTTTATCCATGCTTGGGCGGCCTTGAGCCCCTCACCCTCTGGAAACGGTGGCGCGCCAATATCGACAGTAACATTCCGGACCTGGATAAACTTCGCATTCGCCACCCCGATGCCAAAGGATCGAACGTTCCACAGGGTCACATTTTCCACGAACAAACGGTGCACGCCGAAGAACTGTAATCCGGACATGAAGGTCCCATCCGGTTCCTGTGCCGCCCGAAACGTAGAGAGGGGGGGACCGAGGATCGGCTGACCATCGCCGTTACCGTTCAAAAAGCAATTGCGAATGCTGATCCATCGATCAATCACCTCTCCCTTCGAACGGTGCCCATTTCGAACGATTGCGCGGCCGGAACGATCTTTGAGGTAGAGCCCACCGCCTCCGACGCACTCGATCGTGCTGTTGCTATAGATGTCCAGGCCACTTACCAATGCGGGGCCATCCACGATTAGGTGTAGTCCGCGACCTCCCTTGGCACGATCAAGCACGCGCTGCAGAACCACCGTATCGTCAGTTCCGCCTCCATTCATCAGATCGGAGTCGAGCTTCGCCCCCGCTTCAGACGCACGCACGAGCGCCGAACCTCCCCTGGCAGATTCGCTCACACCACAGGCGGATCCAGAAGACAACAACAGCAGGGTGATAGCCAAGACTGTTTCTATTCTCATGCGAGAATTCGCCCCTGAGTTCTGCAATCCGCGTAAGCACGTCTTACGGCCAATATGAGCTCTCATTCATAAGCCCCATTGCCGCCAAGCGGTGTCGTCGCACTCGACGAACCAGCGCTATGCGCGCTAGTGTGATTCGTCCTGTCTTGGATCTATCGACACTGTCGATCATCTACGGTGTAGACCGCTTCTCATTAGCCGATAGACCGGGCCACGCGAAAAATGTTGCACTGTTCACCGGCTATGCAGACCGCACAGTCGCTAAAGCAGCAGTACGGGCGCTATCGCGAACAGCCCGCAGTCCCAACCAATGGGATCCACTTGGACCACCTCATTGTAGAGAACTTATCCGACTACAGTCATGCTCGGAGTAAGCTCACTCAATGTGTCGCATGCCTCGCCCCTCAGTTACCACCAACCAATTGAGACCCAAGTCTCATCGTTTCTGTCCCGAGCTTCACCCAGGTTTCTCGGCGTATGGAGGCCGAGCTCATACACCGACCACTCTTTACTGCGAGGAACACGGCCGTAGTTACAATGCATGCTACCCTCGTTGACTTCACACCGCGCAGGAGAACTTCAACCTTGCCTAACTTCTATGCAATTGTAGAATCGCGTTACAAGATTGCGCGTCTTGTTGTCATCACCCACCCGCGGAAAGTTGAGTTGAGGCATCCATCGCTCCTCTTCCCGCTCCATTAGCCGGAGAGCACAATGCCGAATCGGCGCGAATTCCTTGCGCGAACTGCGGCTGCCGCCTTGGGCAACAGCACTCTCGGCCTAGCAGGTTCACAAGGACTCACGGGCAGTGAAGTCGCCTCTCCCACTCCGCCACAGCCACAAGATCCCGTCCGGTCACCACAACCGCTGCGCATGCTAATCCTCGGCGGCACCGGGTTCATCGGACCGTACCATGTGCGTGCAGCTCTAGAACGAGGACACACGGTCTCGGTGTTCACTCGCGGTAGGAGTTCGACAGAAGTCCCCACAGGCGTGGAGCAACTTACTGGCGATCGAAACCGGGATCTTGAGGCAATCAAGAGTCGCGAGTGGGACGCGGTGCTAGATCTGGCTACATACGGCCCGGCCTGGGTCCGCACGCTGGGCGAAGCACTCAAAGACCGCGTGAAGCACTATACGTTCATTTCCACGGTGGCGGTCTACCAAAACATAGGTGGCAATCGCAGCAGTACCGACGAGAAAAGCAAACTCGTGGAGTACAAAGAAGCGGCGGATCCCTTTTCGATTACCACGCTCAGCGAGCAGTACGCCCCGCTCAAAGTACTGTGCGAACGCGAAGCGGAACAGCAATTCCACGGAAGAACCTTGATTATTCGCCCAGGCGTGATCGCTGGCCCCGGCGACACCGTTGGCGGCTTTACCTATCTAGCCGTACGGATGGAGGCTGGTGGCGAGATACTTGCCGCCGGTGATCCGCTCATGCAGGTGCAGATAATCGACGTGCGCGACCTAGCTGAATGGACCATTCAAATGGTGGAGACCGGCGCGACGGGCATTTTCAACGCAGTTGGCCCCGATCTGCCCCTGGGCTGGGCTGAGATGCTGGGCGCGCTGAGGGGCGCCACCTTGTCGGCGGTAAAGCTTACGTGGATTCCTCTCTCGTGGCTTCAAGAGCAGAACCTGAAACCTCGGATCGACATAATTACACTGTTCCCGACGGAATTCGGGTACCCAGGCTTGATGCGAATGAGCAATGACAAGTCACGCGCGAAGGGCCTGACGTTTCGCTCAGTTTGCGAAACCGGAGCCGACACGCTTACTTGGTTTAAGAACCAGCCTGTCGCTCGCCATGCGCAGCTACTTGGTGGATCTAACTTAGAGGCAACAATGCAACGTGAGCGCACTATCTTAGCTGCATGGAGCGCGCATCAGTCTAAGGGCTGATGCTCAATGGAGGGCAGCGTCGTTTGCGCGAAACGCGACTGTTCTCGCCCAGGTTGCAGTTGATACGCAGACGCGAGCGGAAGCCTTCATAGCTCACGCTGCGGCGTGGTTGCCGATCCTTTTTCGGACTGGCTCGTTCGTTTGACCGGCCGTCGAGAAATCATGCGGACCCGAGTCATCACGCTCGACAATAGGAGTGTCTGGTTTTTTCTGTAGAGCCATACACTATCCCTGCGGGGAAGGAGCAAGTATGGCAAAGAAGAACACACGCGAGATCCCAAACGAGCTATTGGATCAGCTGCTAGAAGGCCGCGATTCGCCGCACTGCACTAGATTCCGACGGCCTCATCGGCGATCTGAAGAAGGCACTGGCCGAACGGATGCTCAACGCGGAGATGGACGTGACCGGGTTCGATGACAAGATCATCGCCGCTATGCCCGTGGCATGAGTACCCGTGGCATCCAGCGCCATATGCGCGAGATCTACGCGATCGATATCTCGCCTGATCTGGTCTCAACCGCCACCGATTCGCTCATCGATGAAGTCACCGCCTGGCAGGCTCGACCGTTGGAATCGAACTATGCGCATCGTGTTTTTCGATGCGCTACGCGTGAAGATTCGCGACGAAGGGCTGGTCAAAAACAAGGCCGTCTATCTTGCGATCGGAGTGCGTCCATCGGGCCATAAGCAGGCGCTCGGGCTGTGGATCGAGCAAACGGAAGGCGCAAAGTTCTGGCTGCGCGTGATGAACGAAATCAAAACGCGAGGCACTCAGGACGTCCTGATCGCGGTGGGACGGCTTAAAAGACTTTCCCGAAGCAATCACGGCGGTATTTCCCAACGCTGTGGTGCAGACCTGCATCGTGCACCTGATTCGTTACTCAATGCAGTTCCCCTCGTGGAAAGAACGCAAGTCGTGTAATGACCCAGCGATTCCTGCTCAGGTCATGCTGCTAATTTGAACGCCTCAGCGGGTGTTCTCATGGCCAGCGCCTGGTGTGGCCGCTGGTTGTTGTAGAAGCTGATCCAGTCGCTGATGACCCGACTTGCGTGCTGTAGCGTCTCGAAGCGATGGCGATGCACACATTGGTCCTTCAACGTGCGGAGCACGCGCTCGACCATGCCGTTCTGCTCCGGTGAATGCGGCGTGATGAACTCCTGTCGAAGTCCATAACCTCGCACCAGTGCCGTGTAGCTGCGACTGGTGAAGACCAGGCCGTTGTCCGAGCGAAGCAGGAATGGTGCCGGTACGCGTCCTAGCGTGCCGAAGCGCGCGATCAATGCTTGCTCGAGCGCCGCCTCGGCGGTCCGCGATCGACCGCTGCGCGAGAGATGCCATCCCAGCAGTTCTCGGGTGCAGCAGTCGATGACGAGAGCGAGAACCGCCCAACCATCGCGACCGCTCCAGACTCGGCACAGGTCCGTAGCCCAGCGCTCGTTCGGCGCGCTCGCGACCGACGGCAGCGCCCGAACGCGGGGTCGGAAGCCGACCGGACGCTTGCGCACTTGCCACTGCATCAGCTGGAAAACACGCTGGACGGTGTTCTTGTTGAACTTCAGCAGATACGCCACCGTGCGATAGCCGAACGATGGGTTCTCCTCGATCATCTGCTTGATCGGCCGCGCGAATCGCTCCTGTACCACTGGCGGCTTCTTCGTCGCCTTGTAGTACACGGTGCGACGAGGAATGCCGAACCAGCGGCACAGCTGGCTGATCGAAACGGTGTAGCCATCATCGTTAAGTCCCTAGCGGATCGTCTCGATCACTTCTCGTCCTCGCCCAGCAGGGACTGCAATTTTTTTCGGGCACGCAGTTCCAACATCGCCTCGCCGTAGGCTTCCTGCAGATCCTTCAGCTGCTTCTCATACTGCTCGCGCAAATCCTGTGGGTTGGCTCGCAACGCGTTCTCCACGCCGCGCTTGCCATCATCCATCCACTTCTCGATCTCGGAAGGCGGTAAGTCGTGAGCTCGGCTAGCTTCGGCCACCGTCGTCTTGCCTTGGATAATCTCCAGAACCAGCGCGCTCTTACGGCGCGCTGTCCAGCGTGCGTATTCCGACGATGGTGACCGGTTATTCCGATTTATTGTGACCGGCGAAGCACGGGTGGTAGTGCTTGAGAGGAAGGATAGCAGAGTCGGTCACGTTAAATCGGAAGGCGCATTTTTCGAGCCGCGGGCACGGCGCAGAGACTCGCCTTTGAGCGTGACGCGGTGGGCGCGATGGTGAAGCCGATCCAGGATGGCGTCGGCGATGGTCGGCTCGCCGATCCAGGCGTGCCAGTGTTCGGTGGGCAACTGCGCGGTGATGATGGTGGCACGCCGTTCAGCGCGATCATCCAGGACTTCCAGTAGATCGTCGCGCCCGTATTTTTCTAGCGGCTGCAGTGCCCAGTCATCGAGTAGCAGAACGTCAAGCTTGGCGAGTGCGATGAGCCTACGTTTATGGCTGCCATCGCCGCGGGCGATGCGCAGTTCTTCGAGCAAGCGCGGCACGCGTGCGTAGAGCACGCTCTTTCCCAGCCGACATGCCTTCTGCGCGAACGCGCAGGCCAGCCACGTTTTGCCGACGCCGGTCGGGCCGCAGATGAGCAACGTCTGAGCTTGGTTGATCCATTGCCCCTGACTGAGCGTTGCGACGAGGCGCGTGTCGAGTCCTCGATTGTGACGAGTATCCAGATCTTCGAGGCACGCCTGCGCGTACTTCAGTTTCGCTTTGGCGAGTAGCCGCGTCAGGCGCCGGTTATCTCGGTACGCCGATTCACCTTGCACGAGCAGCGCCATGCGATCTTCGAACGAGAGCGTGGCGCTGGTGGGAAAATTTATCTGTTCCTCGAGGACCGCCGCCATGCCATCGAGTTTCATGGCACGTAGTTGAGTCAAGGTCTGCTGCACGATCATTCGCATCTCCTTCGGTATGGAGGACTGGCTGGATCATTGGTAATACTTTGGGCCGCGCAGATGGGCGTGCTCGGGCGAGCTCCACGAGGGCTCATCGGCGAGTGGAAGGCTCTCAACACGGCGCTTCAGGATCGAGGCGACGGTTTGATACGCCGGACTGCCGAGCGCAAGTGCACGAACGCATGCGGCTTCTAGACGCTGCGCGCCGTAATGTTTCTCGAGCTTCAGCAACCCCAAGCACGCGCGATAGCCTTGCTCGGGATGTTTACGCGTGGTCAGGATGCGCTCGATGACCTGTGCGCAAGCCGGTCCATGTTGAGCGCCCCAACGGATCAACCGTGCCGGCGACCACTCTAGATGTGCTCGATGCGCTGCTGGCATGTGCTCCGGCACCGTCGTATGCGCGAAGCGGTGAGACGAGCGGCGGTGTGCAGCCACACGCTGTCCACGGTGCAAGACTTCCACTGCAGTCGCCGTCACACGCGCCTCGACGTCCTGATGCACGAGGGCGTGCGGGACGCTGTAGAAGTGCTCGTCGATCGATACGTGATAATCGATGTTGACGCGCGCCTTGTAATAGCGGGCGAACTCATAGGGGCTCGCAGGCAGCGGCCTCAGCGCCGATCGATCTAACAACTCATAGGCACTTTTACGAGAGCCTGGCAGTCGTCGGAACGCTCGGGTGTTGATCGAGTCGAGCAGATCGCCGATCGCGCCATCGACCTCTTCGAGTGTTTGGAAGCGATGATCGCGTAGACGAGCGAGGATCCAGCGCTCCACCACCTGGAGGGCCACTTCAACTTTGGCCTTGTCCTGCGGGCGGCGCGGGCGAGCCGGCAACACCGCGGTATCGTAGTGGTGCGCAAGATCCTGCACCGTCAGCGAGGCGCGCGGCTCGTAGCGATCCGGATGGGCGATCATCGCACGCGCGTTGTCCGGCACGATGAGTTGTGGCACGCCGCCGATGAAGGTGAGCGCGCGAACCAATGCGCCGATCCAGTCTTCCAGTCGCTGATGCGCGGTGGCGCATGCGAATGTGTAATTGGAAGCACCGAGCACGGCGACGAAGATCTGAGCGCGCTGTCCCTCACTGCCGTACGGTACGCTCTGACCCGCGTAATCGATGAACAGTTTCTCGCCGGCACGATGGATCTGCCGCATCGAGCGGCGAAGAGAAGCGACGTAGGTGTGATATCGAAGCGCGAACTGGGAAAAGCGGTAAGCGGCACGCCCAGCGTTAGCCGCGGCGTACTCTTGCCAGAGCAGCGTGAGCGTGACACCCGGTCGCTTGAGCTCCGTGTGTACCCGCGCGCAATCCACGGGCGCGCGATCACCATACACCTCGCGCTTCAGGCGCGGCTGGACGTGCTCGAGTACCTGCGCATCCGACAGCCGCAGCAGTTCACGTGGCTCGATACCGCAGCGCTGGATGCGCGCAGCGTACTTCGCAACGACCCCTTTGGAGATCGACAGCGCCCGAGCAATCTGCTCGTGCGACAGGCGCGTGATGAACTTCAGGCGGATCAGGTCGCGGATCTTGCGCATGGTGAGTGCTCGCGTGGGCATCGCTTCTCCTGGCCGCAAATCGGCCAAGAATAGCGACGACTAGCCACTCGACCCGGCACTCGCCCTCCGCGGCGCACAAACCGGTCACGATGAAATCGGAATCCCGGTCACGCCAAATCGGAAACCTCGGTCATGGCAATTCGGAATCGGTGGTCACACCCCGTCGGAACACGCACAGCGTTTGATCTCGTCGTCCATCAATGTGCTCAAATGTCTCTCCAGATAGATTAACACCTGAGCAGGAGTTCAGTGGGTCACTACAGTCGATCGCACGCGCGCTGCGCCCCGTCTACTGCGCGAATAGTGCCGAGGGCGCAGCGGTGGCGCTGGAGTTCTTTGATCAGGACGAGTGGGGGGCGCAAATACACTGCGATTGCCCAAAGTTGGCGGCGCAACTGGGAAGCGGTGATTCCTTTCTTCGCCTTTCCTGCCGAGGTGCGCAGGATCATCTACACCACCAATGCCATCGAGTCGCTGAACGCGTGCGTACGCAAAGCGGTGCGAACAAAGGACACTTCCCTAACGATCAGGTGGCGACCAAGCTGATTTGGCTGGCGGTACGCAATCTCGCGGAGAACTGGAAGAACCCGCCGATCTCCTGGCATGCTGCCAAGGTTGGCGATCCAGTTTGAGGATCGATTTGTGTTGAGCGCATGAATCTTCACCGGCTCGCACACAAAATTTCTGACAGCCCCTCGATAGTCACCGCATTCGCGCTATCGAAGAGTGCCTCCCGCGCACCGCAACCGAACTATTCGACGGCAGAAACAACCCAGCGCGCCGGTCCACGAACTGCTCAGAAGGCGTGAAGTGCATGCACATGGCGCGACTGGACCCATCCTCGCCACATACCAGCATTAACTCCAATTGCAGCGGACCGTCGAGAAGCTCACCTCCCCCGCCGCGATCTCGACCGCAAGATCAGCGAACAACTTTGAACACTTGCACATACCCATCCACCAGACTGATCCCGAATAGCTCATGCAGCCAATTTGTCGCACGAGCAGTCGAAACAATCCAGTATGACCGAGCATCCTCGATGCACTCTAGAAAACAATTTCTGTACGGATCGAGCCTACAGGCCCGCGACTCACGTGAACCGCACTTTTCCCTGCCAAATGAATCCTTTCCACTTCGACCAGACGGGTCAGTATAACGTCGGCTATAACAGATTAGATATCCTCCCAGCAAGCACCCAGCACTACTAGATACTGCAACCATACAAGCTCCGACCACATGGCTGAAACAGTTCCATGAACCGCTCTACAACGGGCGCGAATCGCTGAAGTGACAGGGTTTTGCATCGCTCAATCAGATCGGGCGAACCAGCCTTGCAACAGGGCCTTGTTGCGGCCGGATACGGAGATGAATACATCCAAACACGCCCACATTAGAAGCCCACCACGCGGCCGGCAAGAGGAGAGCGTTCGTGATTCGTAGCTCATCAACTCCCCCTCACGTACTTAGCGTTGCGGTATCTGCTCTGCTCCATGTTCATCTTGCGATCTTCGTTACAGCATGCAGCGGTTCCGAAGGAAGACCTAGATCAACTCCGACAGAGTACGCAGCCGGGGATGATTGGCCCTACTATCACGGAAATCCTGCGGGAACTCACTACTCAGCGCTACGCGACATTAATATTCATAACGTTCAACAATTAAAAATTGCATGGGTTTACGACACACAGGACACGCTCGGACCGGCTTCCACTATCGAATCAAATCCCTTGATTATCCGTGGACGCCTATTCTTCATCTCGCCATTGGGACGGTTGATCTGTCTCGATGCCGCAACGGGTCGCGAACGCTGGACGTTCAATCCGAGAGTTCGGCAACCAGGTGGCTCCGAGCACTGGCGAAGGGGTGTTTCATACTGGACTGACGGCCGAGATGAGACGATATTCTTTACGTTCGACCATGACCTTTACGCAGTCGACGCCAACACTGGTCATCCAATCAAGAATTTCGGCTCACACGGACGTGTGTATGTGGGAACTAGGGTATCTTCGCCCGGCGTCGTCTATCAAAACCTCATTATTATTGGCGGCGGACAGAGCAACATTCGTGCATTTGACGTTCGCACAGGCGAGCTACGCTGGATATTTCATACCATTCCCCGACCAGGCGAGTTCGGATATGACACGTGGCCGAAGGACGCTTGGAAGAGCGCTATTGGCGCCAACAACTGGGCAGGCATGTCACTGGATGAGGCACGCGGAATAGTTTTCGTCCCCTTAGCATTTCCGCAAGACTTTGTCGGTGTAGGTGATGGAGACAACCTATTTGCGAACTGCCTGCTTGCCCTCGATGCTAGGACTGGACGTCGTCTTTGGCATTTCCAAACCATACGACATGATGTGTGGGACTGGGATTTACCGGCCCCCCCAACCTTGGTTAGAGTCAAGCGCAACGGAAAGACGATCGATGCGCTTGCTCAGACGAGCAAAATTGGATTCGTCTATGTGCTGGATCGCGTAACTGGCCAATCTCTGTTTCCATTGACAGAACAGAAGGCGCTCCCTTCGGACATTCCAGGCGTCAGAACCGCAATGACGCAAACTGAGCCAACACTACCGCTGCCCTTTGTGCGTCGGCGCATCACTGCCGAAACGCTGACTAAGCGTACCCCCGAAGCGGCTCAGGCTGTGGCGAGGCAGTTCGCGACACTGCGCAGTCGAGGTCTTTGGGACCCCCCGAGCGAACAAGGCACCGTCATTTTTCCAGGAACAAGCGGGGGTGCCGAGTGGGGCGGCGGCGCCTTCGACCCCGCGAGTTCAGTACTCTACGTTAACGCTATAGAAATGCCATTCATCGTTAAGCTTCGGCAAAAAAGCGGTGGAGGGAGTGCCAGCACACTGTACCTCGATAGTTGCGCCGGCTGTCATGGGGAGAAACGAGAGGGAAGTCCGCCAGATGTTCCGCCTCTAGTCAGGATTGGAGAAAGGCTTACGCCGGCTCAACTAGCCGCAAAAATCTCCGCTGGCGGCGCCGGAATGCCAGCATTTCCAATGCTAGCGGCAGATCCAGCAGCGATGAGCGCTCTGGTCACGTTTCTTGAGAATGGCACCGATCTGTCTGTGAAGTTGCCGACGCCGGATTCCCCTAAAAAACAAGCACAGTACGTTATTGCGGAGCTCTCGAAATTCGCGGACCCAGATGGCTATCCAGCGGTGTCACCGCCATGGGGCACTCTGAATGCAATCAACATTGACACCGGCCAGTATGAGTGGCGAATTCCGTTTGGTGAATATCCGGAGTTGGCGGCCCAGGGATTTAATAACACTGGCAGTGAAAGCTACGGAGGGCCCATCGTCACTGCGGGCGGTTTGCTATTCATCGGCGCGACGTCACATTGATNAAAAATAAAAAATTTCGCGCGTACGATAAGCGGACAGGGAATCTACTGTGGGAGACAACTCTACCGGCAGCTGGGAACGCAACACCTGCTACATATCGCGCGAATGGGCGTCAGTTCGTCGTTATCGCCGCAGGCGGCGGCCGACCAAGCGTTGAGGTGGAAGGACACAGAAAGGCTGAATCCGGTTCAATGATTATCTCATTTGCCATTCCAGAACCCTAGCCGCACTCGGCAGCATAGCCGACCGACATAGCTTCATTCACAGTTAAGGTGGTTTAGCACCGATGACGCACGACACGAGCCGGAAGTCACGGACGATACGAGCATCGATTAACCAGATTAACGGACGGCGCTTCTCTCGAGAAGAGGCATACACGCGAGCGCCCGTCACGTAAGACCATGAATACCATGAATACCATGAATACCATGAATACCATGAATACCATGAATACCATGAATACCATGAATACCATGAATACCTAAATTTTCCCCTCATTGCCTAGGCGTGAACGTGAGCGGTAGCGCGCGGCCAGGCACTCTGCAAACCAACGAGCCATTGATGCGTTTCTTAGCATCGCGCAGGCGACAAGCGTATCCGACCATTCTGGCCAAGCCACCAACGCCATGGAAGATTGGCCGAGCGCAGATCCTCGTCGATTCTTGGCTGCGCAACCTACATGCAAATGAGCCTGGTTTTACCTCTGCACTACGTGCCACGCCGCGAGCAACTCCCGCTCGCGCGCCATCGAATCCTCCAGCGATTTGTTCTTCTCATCAAATCCGATAAGGCTGTCTCTCTGCCGATCTGCGGGTAGGTTCCTGTACCAATTAATAGTGTCAACAATTGTAGCGTTGAGGGGCCGAAAGCTAAGACCATGCCTCACAGCCTTATCTACCTTAAGTTCCATGCTTCCGGGAATTCCCACCTGCGCCGGCCAGAATAGTAAAGAGTTGAACGGCCGAAGGCTCCGCTCCATGAGCCAACTCAACGGAATCCAAGTCAGACTAGTTGGAACCGAAAAGGCGGCACGAATCCCGCCCAAAAACTCTCCCCACGTAAACCTCGCCGCCGGGCCAACAGCAGTAAACGAGCCCGTTTGTTTGCGCTCCGCTAAGCGCACTGTCCATTCGGCCAAATCGCGGACGTCGATCAACTGTATTGGAGCAAGAGGTTCACCAGCGGCAAGAACCTCCCCGCCCTTCTCCAGTCTACCAACCCAATAAGTGAAGGCGCCGAGCCGCTCACCGGGTCCAACGATAGTACCCGGACGTACCACCAATGACCTACCAGGAAACTGCGCCTCTGCCTCACGTTCGCAGAGCACCTTTAGCGAACCGTACTGGGTGCCTGGCGCCTCGAGGGAGAATGGACTTTCCGCGCCCGCATACGCTTCCAACTCGCTTTCCTCACTAGCTCCACCGAGAGAGTGATACACCATGACTGTGGATATGAAGGTGTAATGCTTAACACGCCCCCGGAGCGCCTCGCCCAAACTCCTTACCCACTTCGGCACATACACGGCCAGATCGAGTACAGCATCCCAATCTCTGCTCATGATCGGTGACAGGTCATTGTTTCTGTCACCTATTAACATCTCGACATCAGTCGAGATCTCTGGATCAGTCTTGCCGCGACTAAAAACCGACACCAAATGCCCGCGATCCCGCGCCGCCCTCACGAAGTGCCGCCCGATGAATCCAGTGCCACCTAGAATGAGCACTCGAAGAGGAGCTTCGGCTACAATCTGAGCCGAATATGCAACTCGTCGCTGATGAAGGGCGAAGGCTCCAGCCGTAGATCGAAGCAAAAACTCCCGGCGGTTAGTCATGACCGCGTCCACCATTCAAGAATGGTTGTCCGTATGCAGGCTCTCGAAACAGCGGAGCACAGCCAGCCAGCTGCCTCTCGCGATGTATATAGTTCTCGTCGACGCTATTTCCGAGAGCTGCTTGAGCGCGAATCCATTGCGCTACAGACCTAGCCATCACCATCTATGAAGATCCCCTCGACCCGTGAGAATTCCATCAAGAAAGCCACCAACTACAACCCGAATGCCAGTGCCCTTGGCCCTCATTGCATTGCTTCCTTTCCAACAGAAATGTCCCGCCTTACTTGATTCCCGCGGAGCTCCACTCAAGCAATGTTGATAGGACTCCTCAAGAGGCGGATTCGGACCCTGCCTGCATCGAGGAGATCTAAATATCTTCAGTCTCCTTGGTTCATTCCACCGACGCCGCCCACCGATCTCACGCCTATTTCGTCCATCGAGCCTGTGTTCTTGCTACAACGTACAATCGTTACTACATGCGCTCAATTTAATGCACGACCGCGGAGTCCTCCCTATAAAAACCTGCGAGATGTCTGGAACGACACCATCCCCACCAGGACCACGAAGAATGTCGCTTCGCGAGCCCATCCGTAGTTATCAACAACTACGCAGCCTGTCCGTGTCTAGCTGGCAAAACTCTGCAATTCGGTAGTTCACTTATTCATTGACGACCAATCGTTACGTACGTCAATCGGCTGGCAACTCCGCCAACGAACTCGCTTCTATACAACTCATGGATTCAATAGTTCGCAAAAATTCGTTGCGCGGCCCTCCTTTTCTTGTATGAGTACGAGTCCTAGTTGTGAAGCTTGATGGCTACCCGGTCGTATGTGAGACATGCCATGCACTCCGCACGTAGAGGATGATCCAAGCGAACGGCTGTACCTAGCCAGCCGAGGATGCAACCTGAAAGGATTATTTCATGCCAACTCGTCGAGAGTTTCTGGTTCAGTCCGCCGTCGCAGGCGTTGTCGCCTCCGAGCGAACAAAGTCAGGTGATGCGCCCCCCAGCGATCGAGCCATCGGAGCTCCTGACCATGGCCACTACCAAATTCCTAATACGGAACTCACTGTTTCGCGTCTGGCTTATGGAGTTTCGCTATGGGGAAAAGGATGGAACAGCGCGGACTACGTTCCTGCGTCCGTGCGGGCTGTTCGAACTGCGTATGAGAATGGAATTACGTTTTTTGATACTGCCGATGTTTACGCAGGTGGGCTAGCGGAAATGGCTCTCGGACGGTTTCTTTCAGAAACGCCCGGCCTTCGAAACCGGGTTGTCATACAAACGAAGTGCGGAGGAGACTATATCAGAGTATCCCCGGGCGATCAGATAAAGCTGGACAGCCGCGGAAGCAGCTTCGGGCCAGAGCTTGATCGGAAGAGAATTGTTCTAGCTGTCGAGGGCAGCCTGAAACGCCTGGGCACGGATCGATTGGACATTCTTTTACTGCATATTTGTCATCCACTGACCCAACCCGAAGAGGTAGCCGAGGCCTTTGACAATCTTAAGGACAGCGGAAAGGTCAGATACTTTGGAGTCAGCAACTACTCTGCGATGCAGATTGCGCTATTAAAGAAGCATGTTCGCCAGCCACTCGTGGTAAGTCAAAATTGGCTCGGGCTGGCCAATTGCAAGTTGCTTGCAGAGAGTGCAAGCCTGGGTGGGCTCATCGACCATTGCAGAATTAACAATATATCCATTCAAGCGTATTCCCCGCTTAAAGGAGGAAGCGTATTAAACTCGCCAACCCTTCTAAATCCATCTCCTGATTCGCCCCCTGAGGTCAAACAGGTTGCTCAGTTGCTACAGGAAATCTCGCAACATCACAAGGCAAATCCTTCCGCGATCATGCTGGCTTGGTTGCTAAGACATCCAGCACACATTATTCCAATTCTTGGCGCCAGCAACCCCAATCACATCATAGAAAATTGCCTCGCTAATGGCGTTAGCCTCACACATGAAGAATGGAGTGTTCTCTGGCACGCAGCGATGAAAATTCAAAACGCTTGATTCCTCTCAGGCTATTACTGAGAAGGCCGACTTAAGAAGCCTATGATTTTCCTGCGGGTATCTCCGTCCGTCACCGGAGGTGAGGCCATTTTTGTCCCTGGCACCAGACCAGCGGGGTTCTCCAGGAACTTGTTCAGCATATCAGGATTCCATTGAATCATTCCTCCAACCATGTTTGATGAATAGTCAAAGCCAGCCTTCCTGCCCATGAAATTGTTGTAGACTCCGTCTAAATTGGGTCCTATCCCACCACCCGCCACTGCCTTCCCGATGCTATGGCACCCCGAGCAGCGTTCCATGAAGGCGCGATGACCTGCGGCGACATCATCTTGCGAGAGACTATCGATCTCCGCCTGACTCAGAGAAGGCTTGTCATTGCCAAATTTGAATGGTTGCTCGATTTTTTTGGCAACACTGCTTAGTTGCTGCGAGGATGGTCGACCGGGCATTATCCTTAACAAGCTCCCGCTCTGGTGATCGGTCAACAAGTACAAGTGGTTGTCAGGCCCAATTTTTACGTCACGAATGCGCACTTCGAGATCCAGCAGCATTCGTTCTTGAAGTACAAGTCGTTGAGCGGGGTCGATACGCAGGCGCATCAATGCCTCGCCGCCAAGGTTTCCGACAAAGTAGTCACCGTCCCATGATGGGTAGGTAGCCCCCCGGAACCTGGTAATGGCGGACGGCGTCACGGATGGGGTCCATACTACTATCGGCGCCACGACATCTGGCGCTGTCTGGGCGGGAGCCACCGCTCCTGTGTTGAGGTACGAGAACCCCCAGCTTGCCTTTGGCCATCCGTAGTTAGATGCTGGTTTGATTAGGTTGAGTTCATCGCCCCCGCGTGGGCCGGCCTCGGTCTCCCATAAGAGAGCACTGGACGTGTCCTCAAATAGCCCAAGAGGCACTCTATGCCCTAGAGAATATATTTCCGGAAGCGCGCCTTCCACGTTGATGAAGGGGTTGTTAGGGGGAACAGACCCGTCAGAGTTGATTCTGAGGATCTTTCCAAAATGGGAATCAAGCTGCTGCGCCCGATTTAGTTCTCTGCCCTCGGCCACCGCCAACAACAGCGTTCCATCTGACATCAAGATCATCCGCGAAGTGATGCCGATTGCCCCGCCGCCGACTCCCTCTTTAGAGCGGAAAATTCTTCTGACATCCTGGAGCGCCCCCCCCGATAGCCGAGCGCTGTACACGGCTGCATAACGCAGTTCAAACGTCCCCTCGGATATGTATAGATAAATCCTGTGCGTCGACGGATACTTCGAATCGACAGCAATGTCTCTCATACCGTCAAAGAGGCCTTGGTAGCTCGTTGGCACGCCAGAAATGGCCTTCGGATCAAGGCGTCCATCTCGAACTATGCGCAATGCGCCCTGTCTCTCAGCGATTAACACATCCCCATTGGGCAGCCACGCGATGGAGGTTGGATAGCTCAAGCCACCTACGACTTGTTCTACCCAGTATTGCTGCTTACTGTCTGAGACCCTGATGCTGACGAGCTCCTGCAGCTCAGGTTGCGCCGCAGCACTGGCCGTAATCGCAACTAGGAAGAGGCCGCCCCACATGCAGGAGCTCATTCCCGAGATAGCCATGCATCAACCTCTCCACTGCCACTAGCTACTATCCCGAGGTGAGACCGGGTACGCAGCAAGGGGCGCCCCTGGATAGCCCTGTACCTCCTTTGTAATGGCGCTGGTTTGGCACTGCTTTCGACAGCAGCTGATTCTCGTACTGCTCGCGATAGTCCTGCGGACTGGACTCGCAGCGTGCCGACCAGCGCTTGATCTCGTAGCGTCACCCCTGGGGTCATTACATTGAAACGATATCTCGTTGGGCTTAGAGATCCGCGGCCGGATAGATTGATTCAAGTCGTCTAGATTGAATAAGCGCCAAGGGGCGTCGCACGAGGATCCAGTGACACACCAAGCGCGCGGCTAGGCCAGTGCCGCAGCGACTGCGTGCGCATCGCTTTGGCATACGCATAGTCACCTGTGCCCATCGCACTTCCGAACCGTAATGTTCAGAGTACTCATCCCACAACGACTACGATGTCGCGTGTCGAAAGCGTTTGAGCTGTTTTTTTCTCGCACACAGTCTGGCACCACTTGCGCGCTGGCTTTCGCCGACGTCGCCAATTCGACACTTCGCTTCGACCGCACTGATGCCGCGCGCACGCACCACTTGGAGGTACAGCAGGACGCGATACTTCGAACTTCCTCCAAAAGTAGAACGCCAGACTCCAACAACTGCAACTCGATCGATCTACGGTTATCCAGGACTCCTAGGCGGGGCCTCTAAACGGCGTCAACCGGTCCACGGCACGTGGCGTGGTGCTCACCTGTTTCATCAGTAGGCACGACACCGCGGATCACGCCACGAAGCTGAAACGTCCGGAACGGGCCATGTGAAACAGCGCGTATCCGATCTTCGGTTGGCAGTACGTCGTAGAGATCGCCTTTGTCGGAGTGCAGCGTGAATCGATTTCTCGTAGTTTTACTCTTCTATTCTCTTCTGAGCCCCCCCGCGCTAGCCTCACGCAATGATCGACATGTGTCCACCGATGTCTTTGAGGCAACGTTCTCGTCTAACAAGGAATACGCCGATCCATTCAATGACATCGACGTGGATGTAATATTTTCCGGCAACGGGAGGACTTGGCGAGTCCCAACTTTCTGGCGGGGCGGGAACAGCTGGGGAGTAAGGTTCTCGGCACCACTAGCAGGCAGTTACAGCTTTCGTCTCGAAAGCACGGACAGAAGCAACCCCGATCTCAACGGGCATAAAGGGCAAATGGTCCTCACTGGGTACAGCGGTACAAACACGCTACTGAAGCGTGGCCCTCTGAAAGTGAGCGCCAACAAGCGGTATCTTCAGCACGCGGATGGGACGCCATTCTACTGGTTAGGCGAGGGACTCTACACCGCTCTTTCGGATCGAATTGGATGGGATGATTTTCAAAAATTGACCCTGGACCGGAGGGCCAAGGGATTCACAGTGGCCGAGGTCGCCGCGGGATTGACAGTATCGAACGAGGAGCGTGCGCCGATCGATCCTGGCTTCCGCAACGAGGGTGGACCAGTATGGGATCCGGACTTCAAGCGGATCAACCCGCAATATTTTGACTACGCCGATCGCAGGATCAGATTTCTCGTCGATTCCCAGATCGTGCCAGCTATCATCGGCGCCTGGGGTACCGAGATCAAAGTGATGGGCGTGGCGAAGATGCAGAAGCATTGGAGGTATCTCATCGCCCGTTACGGAGCGTATCCCGTGATCTGGATTCTCGGCGGGGAGATCAGCGACCCCCCCATAAACCGCTCCAGTGAAGAAAAGAGCCTTCCCTCCTCTGCAGGCTGGTGGACTCAAGTTGCTCGGTACGTTCGCGAAATCGATCCATACAAACATCCGCTGACAGCACATGAGGGAGTTATTCCGCACGATGTCGCGCTTCAAGAGGAATCGCTGACTAGCTTTGATCTCACTCAGCCCAGTCACTTTGGCTGGTCAGCCATCGGGATTCAGATTGCCCAGTTGAATACGCGATCGTCCAGCACGCGGCTTAAAAAGCCAATCGTCGTGGGCGAAATTGGGTATGAAGGCATGGGAGGCACACACTTGCAGGATTTTCAGCGAACTGCTTTCTGGACCGCAATGCTCAACGGCGCTGCGGGCTACAGCTACGGCACGAGCGAGATTGCGATGGCCACAAGCTTAGATAAGCCTCTCCATCGCACACGATACTCGTTCTATACCTGGGAGGAGGCGATGAACTTCCCTGGCTCGTATCAAGTAGGGATCGGCGCAAAGCTGCTTATGAAATATCCGTGGTGGCAGATTGAGCCGCATCCGGAATGGATTATCCCACGTGGGACTACGCTACTCGAGCCCCATGAGGGTAGGCATGACATGGATCTAGGTCCACCCGAGCCATTTTTGGCCAGAGACTCAGCGGAGACTTCACTACCCATCGCCGAATGGGACTACCCGAAAGGGGAATGGAAGAGGAAAGGCGGGAACTTTCTGTTGCCTTATGCTGCAGGGATCCCTCGCAAACTTCGCATCACTTATATCCCATACTATGGATTGCTAAACTTCGTGAGCACGAGGCCGCCGACCATCCTCGGATTAGAGGATGGCGTCACGTATCATGCCTACTATTGGGAGCCTTCCCTTGGAATTAAGTTCGACTTAGGCACTGTGGCAAAACCTGGACCAGGCCACCTGATTCGAAAGGACAAATTCAGTAAAACAAGCAGTGACGCATGGCTCGCAACCGAATTGTCTTCCGCTCGTTTCGATGGTCAATTGATCGTCGAGGGACGCTCAGCCTTCCTGTTGAAGGATGTTAATGAGACCGACTTAGTGGCTTCCGTGGACGTGCACACGGACTCCGATGCGGCGCTACTCCTACGTTATCAGAATCCCGATAACTACGTAGCCGCGGTCTATTCGCCCATCGAGAGAGCGATCTATATTGCCGAGCGCAAAAACGGCCGAGACGGCCCGCCCCGTCCACGAACCCAGATTAAAACAACCGCGCCAACCGTGCGCCTCATGGCCGAGATACGAGATACGGTAGTCGCTGCTTCAGTCTTCGATGGAGACCAGACATACTCTACAGCCATCGAAACTGTATCAATGATCGACAGTGGCGCTGTCGGTCTCATGCATGAAGCCCCGGCAACGACCCAGAGCTTCTCGAACTTCGAGTTACGCAGGAGCCCAACGCTTGTAAAGGACGAACGTCTCGAGAGAAAGATCTACGATGCACGCGGAATTTATCGTGGCGAACTCGCAGGTCCGGGCATTCCAGACGTCCCTCAAGACTGGCCGGTCGGCTGGGATGACTTCGGCAAGCGTAAGTATATCCTGCTGAGCGCGTATCGACCGGACCGCCCCCCGGTCTCCGGCGACTTGGTATTGGTGCTTGAGAATCGTGCTGAGCTAGGCAACGAACGTTAAACAGGCTTTGGATGGCTTTCTGCAGGATCGGATTCATACTCAGTTAACTTTGGCAGACTGCACTGAGGACCTTGACGATACCCACGTGCCTTGGGTAGCAGTTCGTTCTAGAGTCCTGTACTGTACGCTTGGTTTGCCATCTTTGATCCACGTCTCAATCTCTGAGGGTGGCAGGTCGTGAGCCCAGCTGGCTTGAGCGACCGTCATCACCCCAGTACCAGCGTTTGATCGTAATGCCTACTCAGGTCATGCTGCTACTTTGAATACCTCAGCGAGTGTTCTTATCCCTAGTGACTGATGAGATCTGCCGTTGCTGTAGAAGTTGATCTCATCGCCGGTGCCTCGACTGGCGTGGCACCAGATCTCAGAGCGATGACGGTACACGCATTGGCTGCTCAGCGTGCGGATGACGCGTTCCACCATGCCGCTCCTCCAGTGAGTGCGGCGTGACGAACTCCTGGCTGCGTATTTCACGCCATGCCGGTCGCCGGTTTCACAGCATGCCGGTCACCGATTTCGCGCCAGGCCGGTCGGCCATTTCACGTGATGCCGGTTGCCCTGGAGGGCTGACCCGACGATCATGGAGTGAGGCGGGACAACCACAGCTATCGTCGATGCCTTTTGCCGATGACAGAGGATCGAAGGTGGCGCAAGAGAGTTGTCCATGCGGAAGATTCGGGAGATTTAGCGGCTCAGGTTCACCGGACTGAATCCGCGGCAGATCGCCGCCAGCGCTGGCGCCGCGCTGTCAACGATCCAAGAGTGTCTGCGTCGTGCCGCGCAAGCCCAGCTGAGCTGGCCATTGCCGAATGAGCTCGACGATGAGCGAATGGAGGCGCTGCTGTATCCGCGCAAGCCCCGCGAGGATGCGGTGGCGCTGCCCGACTTCGCTGATGTTCAGCGCGAGTTATCACGCCCCGGCGTGACGCGAATGTTGCTCTGGCAGGAGTACAAGGCCAGGCACCCAGCGGCTCGCTCAGGACTTCAGTCCGGCGCGGCTCGCTGCCGCTTGCGAGCGCGCACTTCTGCTCAAAGCCTGCAACTACCGCAGCGTACGTGTGCTCATCCTCACGCCGCCCTCCGAACCTGGCGATGCTCGCCAGTTATCGCTCGTGCAACGACACAACGACAACGTGCGCGGGCCCGAGTACTTCCATTGACAACGGAGATCCTGATGCCTTGAGCACTTGCTACGTAGCGCCCAACTTCAAGCGCTGAGCTTCGAGGAACGCCTTAGCGTGATGATCCAGCACGAGATCACGGACCGCGACTCGAAGCGACTCGCGCAACGGCTACGTTGGGCGAAGCTGCCGCAGAATGCGGCGCTCGAAGACCTCGACACATGCACTCCGCGCGGCGTCGATCCGAAGCTGATCGCGATGCTCGCTGCCTTTACCTGGATCAAAGAGAAGCTCAACGTGCTGATCACTGGACCTTGCGCCGTCGGCAAGAGCTTCATCGCCAGCGCGTTTGCGCACGCCGCCTGTCGCGCCGACCACTCGGTGCGTTCATATCGCTTGGCGCGACTTATCGAAGAGCTGCCTCGTCATCATGCTCAGGCCAATCGCTCGGCGTTCCTGAAACAACTTGCGAAGGTCGATCTGCTCTAAATCGATGACTTCGGACTCGCGCCACTGGCTGACCAATCAAAGTGGGATCCGCTGGAGATCCTCGAGGATCGCTAGTACAAGAAATCCGCGCTCATCACCAGTCAGCTTCCGGTCGATCAGTGGCACGCGTACATCGACGAGCCCACACTTGCCGATGCCATCCTGGACCGGGCTCGTCCACAACAGCCATCGAATCACTCTCAAAGGCGGATCCATGCGCAAGCGGAAGGGCATGAATGCCTCCAATGTAGCGGCCGACTGACCAGCATCGCTACACTGTCCACGTTCGCCACCATCCCGCCTCGCCGACCGACCGGCATGCGGTGAACCCAGCGACCGGCATCACGCGAAATCGATGACCGGCATGAGTGAAATACGCACTCCTGGCGCAGTCCATAGCTGCGCACGAGCGCCGTGTAGCTGGGGTCGATCAAAAAGGGGGGGAGTGTCTGATTTTTTGTGTGTAGAGCCATACACTATCCCTACGGGGAAGGAGCAGGTATGGCAAAGCAGAATCCCCGATGGATCCCTCGCCCGGCAGGGACTGCAATTTCCACGGGCACTCGGATCCTGCGTCGCCTCGCCGTAGGCCTCCTGCAGATCCTTCAATTGCTTCTTGTACTGTCCGCGAAGATCCTGCGGACAAGCTCGCAAAATGCTCTCCATGCCACACTGTCGATCCATCCACTTTTTGATCTCCGAAGGCGGAAGATCGAGGGCTCGACTCGCTTCAGCGACCGTGGTCTTGCCTCGAATTATTTCCAGAACCAGCTCGCTCTTATGGCGCGCCGCCCAGCGTTTGAGCTCGCTCGTCCAGTCACATCAATATTCTCAAGTGTTTCTCCAGATAGATTGTCACCTGAGCAGATCGCCACTCGGTCATTGCGAATGCGAATGCCAATTCCAACTTCAAAGCGGCCCGAATGTCTCCGGCTCCTGAGGAAGCAGATATTCCCACACGTAATCTGAGGCGACAATTCCCCACGCATCTCGGCCGCACGCCTCAACAGCGAAGGGTTCACCTCGAAAGCTTCTCGAGACGATCTCGCCGCGAAGTTTTATGCACATGTAATTTGAGCTCATCAGACAATGATTGAGGCCTTTCGGCCATCAAGCTACACGCAGTGACGCTCCATAAACTCTTCAACACGATTCGCCACCTCCTCTCCGCCGGGCTCGTGCTGAACAGTTCGCTGCATCAGACGCACTCTTCGGAGAATTTGTTGACTTGTTGTAACTTCGGTTACTGCTTTTCTCAGGCTCTCAGCATTAACTTCCTCTTGCTTCAGGTGTATGCCAAGACCCAGACGAGCCCATCTCTCACACAACTCTTCTAGCTCTATATCCTTTGAAGTCATCACCAGCGGAACGCCGTGATACATGGCCTCGCTGACCGTCGTAGCTCCGCCCGTGCAGATCAGCAGCGTCGCTGATGCAAGAGCCTTGACAGCCGAAGTTCCCTTCACATGCTGGAAGTTCTTTGGCAGAGGCTGCAATTCGGCCAGTTTCGAGTCATCCCCCGGGAACAGAACCACATTGAAAGGCATGCCCGAGAGCGCTTCAATGCACACTCTGAAGTAGTCTGAGCCAAGAATATAGGTGGTTGATGTGATAATCAGCACGGTCGGCAAGCCATCTCTCGCCGGAGGCCGCCAGTCTCCTAAGTACGGCTGCTCTCCGGCACAGCGGCCCGCGTAAACACAACTCTCGTCAGCTGCCCGTCCGACAGGATCAAGATCCGTTGGGAATAGATAGATATTGAGCCTCTCTCGATTGAACAGATAGCCCGAAGATGGAACCCCACAGTCCCTTAAGAAATCATCCGCATCTTCACTGAACCTTAAAGCCCCCGCTTGTGCAGCTGGATTCTCGAACTGTACTGCGAGAAATTCCTTGGAAAATGCAAAATTTGGACTTATCTGAATTGCCGGGACTCCCCATCGATGAGCCAGAATGCGTCCAGCCATATTTGCTAAATCATATATTATCAGATCAGGCCTCTCTTCCTCGAAAAGAGCGGCCGTGTCAGTCAGTGTACGTCTAGCAAGATTGCGCAGCCTGTCCTTCGTTCCCGATGAATCGAGCGCCGGGATAGGCAGATATCTTGCGCCAGCATGAATGACTTTCTGCGAGAACTGTTCAGATATCGCGCAAGTAACTAAATGCCCTCGACGAACCAGAACGGAAATTATAGGAAGCGCCGCGGGCAGATGGGATGTATAAGGCATACTTATGAAAACGATGTGTCTTTTCTTCATGTCGGCATCCTTGGTTTCACACTGCTGCGGGTACCATACGGTACTCAATCTCCTTCCCGCTGTGCTCGCATCAGTGAATGATCTCAGTTCCCTTCCTCGACACTCGCCGTAACAGCCAGCCGTACACTGCATTAGATCACAACGACCTGAGAGGTTAGGCACTCGGATGCATGGCGAGTTGACAACCTGACGTTGATGCCGCCATGTGGACCGCAGCAAGTAACATACGTGACGCCCCGACTGACGATATGACATGATTATGAATCGATGTTAACTTCTCATGAACGCACGAGACGACCTCAGCCATATCCCTGAATGGGAGTGGTTCTACTTTCCTTCTTCGAGAAGCGCCGCAACTTTTAATGACACGTGATCGTGCATACAATCACACGCGCGTAGTCTTGTTTTGAACGAATCCACCGTGACTCCATCATTCGAAACTTGGGCATAGCAGAGCACTGCTCGTGTAGATGCTCCCCAGCGATATCAAGCGCTACGGCATGACGCCCCCCCCCCTTTACGGCACGAAAGTTCCTTTGGAACCGGAGCGCAACCTCGATCGCATGTCCCTGGCTATCAGTGTTCGGCGCGGCGGCGTCAATCGTATTCCCGGCATACAGAGACCGAGCTCAATGCGGCCCATGAATGCGCTGAATCGCTTGCTGCGTTGTGGAATGCGGACTACAGAATTTGGGTATGAGGCAGCATCGTAGCGCGATCGAATCACCCGCCCTCGGCTTTGATCATTCATCCAATCTACTCTCTAGCGGTCGGCCGCGGTGACCTATGCTCTTCAGACGATTGTCCCCGCTAGAGTTGAGATCATCTCGCGAAAGCTATTCAGCTCACCTTCTAGATTCTCAATGATCTCCTCGGCGAGCGCATCGAGGCTCGTCTGCCCGCGAGCGATCAATTCTTCGTGCTTGAGCTTGCGCCATCGGCCACCAGATCTCTCGCCTACATCCCATGCCCCCGCTACGCTTGTGACGATTTTTCGGGTTGTGGCAGCCGATGAATTCCTGAATGTCGCCGAAACCTTAGCGGCTTCTTCTTGAGCGCACGATGGGCGTTCGCGCGATAAAGGTTTTTTGATCGCTTCCCTGTTATCGAAGATAAGTACATTCGTCATGACTCCGCGGGCATGGAAGATACCGGCAAACACAAAATCGCATGCCAAATTGGTTATCTTCAGAAGATGCTCGAGAACAACCTTACCCACACCGACCGAGAAGGCCCTTTTGACTTATGGGCAGGATAGCGCAGGACGGCTGATGACCGACATCGGCGGCCCATCACATAGAAGCGTTCGATTCTTTTGTATAACCCAAACACAGGTGCCACCCCGCCCTATTATTTCTTCGAGATCCCACCCACCCCCATTCCATCCAACCGACACCTTACCTGAGCATACGCCCTCACCAACTCCCTCCTCACAATCCCCGGCGTCATCCTTACCCGCTTCGCAATCTCCTCGTACGTCAGCCCCTCATTCACATGCATCAACAACACCTGCCGCTGCCTCAACGGCAACTGATCCACCGCCGCCTGCATCTGCTTCGCCAACGTCTTGCCAACAACTAACGCCCCCTGATTCTTTTCTTTCTCAGCAGTCCCCTCCGCCTCCTCTTCCTCCAGCCACTCATTCCGCGGCACCCCACACCACTCATCCACCACGTTCGCCGCAACCTTCAGCACGAACGTCTGCGGACACTTCATCAAGGTGGCATCGCTATACCCCGAGAAACGGACGAACACCTCCTGTGCCACGTCTTCGAGATCCACGGTTTGAGACGAGGGACGGCCCCATAGCCAGCGGCGCACCGCGGCCTCCCAAGTTGAAGTGAAGGACCGCTTCGTCTGCGGTGCTGCTGCGACGGCGACGGGCGCACGGACGCTCACAAGGCTGAGTTTCATTGCAGCTGTCCCCCTTTTCCTGCATCGCCGCCAAATGAACTTTGTTCAGATATATACCTCGTAAAATGAATAATAGTCAAATTAAAGGAGGCCAATTGCAACGCCCGCACGGTCGGGCGGCGCGCCTCATGGAAGCGAGCTCGAAGATAGCGACTAATGAGCAGTCAACGAGGGGTAACGCAAGCGTTAGCGCGCTGGCGCGAAGACTACAGACGGCGGAGATGGGACACGGATGAGTGTCGTGGACGGGCCGGGATCCGGCCCATCGAAGCGCCACCGCAGCGAGTGGCGCAAGCGGACGAGCTAACCAAAGACAGTTAGCGTCGCAAAATTCTCAAGACTTCTTCGAGCTCGGTGCGGAGCTGCCGCACGATCTGCTGGGCCTGAGTGAGGTCGTCCCTCGCCTCATCGCCTTGCAGTCGATTGCGGGCACCACCGATGGTGAAGCCCTGCTCATATAGAAGAGAGCGGATCTGTCGAATGACGAGCACGTCCTGGCGCTGGTAATAACGACGATTGCCCCGCCGCTTCACGGGCTTCAACTGGGGAAATTCCTGCTCCCAGTAGCGCAGCACGTGCGGCTTCACGCCGCACAGCTCACTGACTTCGCCGATGGTGAAGTAGCGTTTGCCGGGGATCGCCGGCAGTTCGCTGTTATTGCCTGCTTCCAGCATACGCTTCGACTCGAGCTTTCAGTTTTTGGCCGGGACGGAACGTGACCACGCGACGGGCGCTGATGGGAATCTCCTCGCCGGTCTTGGGGTTGCGCCCGGGGCGCTGGTTTTTATCACGCAAATCGAAGTTGCCGAATCCGGAGAGCTTCACCTGCTCGCCCGTCGACAGCGACGCGCGCAGCTCCTCGAAAAACAGGTCCACCAGCTCGCGAGCCTCGCGCTTGTTGAGACCGAGTTGGTCGAACAATGCTTCTGCGATCTCCGCTTTGGTCAGTGCCATGCTGCTGTGTCCCGCTCATTGGTCCCGGAGGGTGGCGTTCAGTTGACGACCCAGTTGTTCGACGACCTGCGCCACGAGGGCATCGGCTTCGTTGTCCGTCAGCGTGCGGGAAGTATCCTGCAAATGCAGGCCTAAGGCTATGCTTTTCTTGCCTTTCTGCAACTGCTGCCCCTGGTAGACCGAGAGCACGGTCAGACGCTTGAGCAGGCTGCCGGCACTCTGCTGCACCACGGCCCGCACCGCCTCCACCGGAAGTGCTTCGTCGACGATCGATGCAATATCGCGCCGGATGGCCGGGTATCGGGAAATCTCCTCGAACTCAGGCACCACTGCAGCAAGCCCTGTGGCGGTCTCGAGCTCGAAGACGAACACCGGATATGTCAAATCCAGGCGACGCGAATGCTCCGGGTGAACTGCGCCTAACCAACCGACGGGACGCTCGCCCCGATAGATCCGGGCGGACTGGCCCGGGTGCAGCGCCGGATGGGTCTCCGCCACGAAGCGAAATTCTTCGGCCGCGCCAGTGAGGGCGATCAGCGCTTCGACATCGGACTTCACGTCGAAGAAGTCGACTTTGCGTGGCTCGGCGCCCCACTGCTCCGGCAACACGGCGCCGGTTGCGACACCTGCGATGACTTCGGTCTCGCGGTCCGCAGCGTAGCGACGGCCGACTTCGAACAGGCGAACGCGCGGCTGTTGGCGACGCTGATTGCTGCCGAGCGCCTGAAGCAAGCCTGGCCACAACGACACGCGCATCACCGCAAGCTCCGCGGAAATGGCGTTGCTCAGCGCGACAGCAGGCTCCGGGCACAGCGCCGCTTGATACGCCTGATCCGTAAACGCGTAGTTGATGGCCTCTTGATAGCCACGATCCACCAGCAGATCGCTCGCGCGCTCGTTACGAATGTGCGCCTCGGTCCAAGGCGATGGCACGTGCACGCCGATCTCCGCGGCTTCCGGAATGTTCTCGAAGCCGTAGAGACGCGCGACCTCTTCGATCAGGTCTTCCTCGATGCGAATGTCGAAGCGCCAGGTCGGCGGCGTCACTTGCCACTGCCCTGCGCTGCCGCGAACCATCATGCCCAGGCGCTCGAGCAGCGCTTGCACCGTGGATGCGTCGATCTTCGCGCCCAGCACGTGCTCGACCCGCTGATGTCGCAGGCGAATCGGCGCAGGCGCCGGATAGTTGCGCGATGCGCGGGTCACCACGAGCGGACCGGCGCTGCCGCCGGCGCTGTCGAGCAGCAGTTGGGTGGCGCGTTCGATCGCACGCTCCTGCAACTCAGGATCGACGCCGCGCTCGAAGCGCTGCGATGCATCAGTAATCAACCCATAGCGACGGCCGCGACCGGCAACGTCATTGGGATCGAAGAACGCGCACTCGAAGAACACATCGACGGTGCCGTCGTTGATGCCGGAGTCTTCTCCGCCCATGACGCCCGCAAGTCCAAGGATGGAGCGTTCATCCGCGATGACGAGCACATCGGGCGTGAGAACGATTTCGCGGCCGTCCAGCAGCGTCAGCTTCTCACCGGTCTTCGCGAATCGAACGCTGATGCCGCCGCTCAACTTGCCCAGATCGTACGCATGCATCGGCGCACCGAGTTCGAGCATCACGTAGTTGGTGATGTCCACGACTGCGCTGATGGGACGCAGACCCGCGCGACGCAGGCGCTCCTGCATCCAAAACGGCGACGCGGCGTTCGCACGGATGCCGCGAATCACGCGACCGACGAATTTGTAACAACCCACGGGCGCATCTGCGGTCTTCGCCGTCTCGATGTGCACCGGGAACGTATCCGTGATCGTCGCCGCGACCGGCTCGACCACCGGCGGATGCAACGGCTTGCCACGGGCAGCGGCGACTTCACGCGCCACGCCCTGCACGCTCATCGCATCACCGCGATTCGGCGTGAGGTTCACTTCGAAGATGGTGTCATCGAGCGTAAGTGCGCTGACGAGCGCCTGCCCTGCCTGCAACTCCGCCGGCAGATCGTAGAGACCTGAGGCCTCTTCATTGATGCCCAGCTCCTTCGCCGAGCACAACATGCCGGAGGATTCGACGCCCCGCAGCTTCGCACGCTTGATCTCTATGCCATTGGGCAGCTTCGCGCCAATGGTCGCAAGCGGCGCCTTCATGCCGACGCGAACGTTCGGCGCGCCACACACGATCTGAAACTCTTCGGTGCCGGTAGAGACGACGCAGACGTTCAACTTCTCGGCATCGGGATGTTTGGTCACCGAGGTCACTTCACCGACCACCACGCCCGGCAGCTGCGGACCCGCAGCGGCTATGCCCTCGATCTCGAGGCCGGCCATCGTCAACGCGTGCGCGAGCGCCGGGACGTCATCGCCCGTGTCTACCCAATCACGCAACCAGTTGAGGCTGATCTTCATCGAAGGCGTTCCAGTGCTTCAAGAACTAGGGTCGAGGCGGCAATCACGCGAACTGCTTCAAGAACCGCAGGTCGTTCTCGAAGTACAGGCGGATGTCGTTCACGTTGTAGCGCAGCATGGTCAGGCGATCGATGCCCATGCCGAACGCATAGCCGGTGTAACGCTCAGGATCGATGTTCACGGCCTTCAAGACATTGGGATGCACGACACCGCAGCCGGACACTTCCACCCAGCCGGTTTGTTTGCACACACGGCAGCCCGAACCGCCGCAGGAGACACAGGAAATATCGACCTCGGCTGAGGGCTCCGTGAACGGAAAGTACGACGGACGCAGACGCATCTTCACGTCCTTCTCGAACAGCTCGCGCATGAAGTTGTGCAACACCGCCTTCATGTTCGCGAACGTAATGCCCTCATCCACCACCAGGCCTTCAACCTGATGGAACATCGGGGTATGCGTCATATCCGAGTCGTTGCGATACACGCGCCCGGGCGCGATCACGCGAATCGGCGGCTTCTGTTTTTCCATCGAGCGCACTTGCACGGGCGAGGTGTGAGTACGCAGCAGCCGGCCATCCGGGAAATAGAACGTATCGTGCATGGCACGCGCCGGATGATTCTCCGGAATGTTGAGCGCGCCGAAGTTGTGCCAGTCATCTTCGATCTCGGGGCCATCGACGATGGTGAAGCCCGCGTTACGGAAGATCTGCTCGATGCGACGACGCGTGCGCGTGACCGGATGCAATCCACCGATCGCCTGTCCGCGACCCGGCAAGGTCACATCGACCGCATCGCTTGCCAGCTGCGCGGCGAGCTTTTCAGCTTCCAACGCCGCACGACGCTCCTCGAGCGCCGTCATCAACGTTTGTTTCGCCTGGTTGATCTTGGCACCAGCGACGCGCCGAGTCTCTGGATCCATCGCGCCGAGCGACTTGAGCAACTCGGTGACGGAGCCCTTTTTGCCGAGCAAGCCCACTCGCGTTTCCTCGAGCGCTTGAACGGTTGGACTTTGCGCGATCTCGCCGAGCGAGGCCGCGACGACCGCGTCCAGATTTTCGTAGGTAACTGTCAGAGTCATGGCTTTACGATGTTCGCTATCGAGGCGCGTGCGCGCCAACCCAACCATACAGGCTTCTGAACGGATTCGCTCGTATCCGGCCCGACTACAAATGGAGACATTTTCGGGCTCTTGAGACGAATCGGGCGTCACTATGGACGCCCGATTCAATCAACACTTATCGAGCGTAGCGCCCGAGGATCAAGCTGCTTGCTTCAGCAGGCTGTCCCGAGCTTTTTGCGCGATGACTGCAAACGCCGCCGGATCGTTCATCGCGATGTCGGCCAGCACCTTGCGGTCGATGGACAGACCCGCGAGGTTCAAGCCAGCGATCAGCTTGCTGTAAGACAAGCCGTGAACGCGAGCTTCGGCGTTGATGCGCGTGATCCACAGAGCGCGGAAGTTGCGCTTGTTGGTCTTGCGATCGCGATACGCATACTGGCCGGCCTTGATGACGGCCTGCTTAGCGGCGCGGAAAACTTTGCGACGGGCGTTGTAGTAACCCTTCGCCTTCTTGAGGATCTTCTTGTGACGGGCGCCCGCAATGACGCCTCTTTTAACGCGTGCCATGTCTTAATTCCTCACTTCGCGTTCGGGAGCAACTGCTCCATACGGACCAGATCCTGCTTCGCAACCATCGAAGGTGCGCGCAGCTGACGCTTACGCTTGCTCGGCTTCTTGGTGAGGATGTGACGACGATGCGATTGGGCTCGCTTGAACCCTTTGGCAGTCTGGCGAAAACGCTTCGCCGCTGCCCGGTTGGTCTTCAACTTAGGCATTGCATTTCTCTAACGTTGTTAGCCTTTGAGGAACTTCGGCCGCGAGGCCTAGCCCTGTCAGGCGGGACAGCGCCGACTTTTAGTAAGTCATTGCTGTTCGCTTGTTGTGCCCCTCTGTTCTAACGAACTGGGGGCACTTGATTGTTCGACGGCCTACTTCTTCTTGGGCCCGAACATCATCACCATCTGCCGTCCTTCCATGAGCGGGTTCTGCTCGACCGTGGCGTACGGCGCCAGATCGTTCTGCACTCGCCCAAGCAATTCACGGCCGACTTCCTGATGAGCCATTTCCCGGCCACGGAACCGCATGGTTACCTTGGCCTTGTCGCCCTCTTCCAGGAAGCGGATCAGATTACGCAGCTTGACCTGGTAATCGCCTTCCTCGGTGCCGGGGCGAAACTTCACTTCCTTGATCTGTATCTGCTTCTGCTTGCGCTTCGCTGCATGCGCCTTCTTGTTCTGTTCGAACAAGTATTTGCCAAAGTCCATGATTCGGCATACCGGCGGCTCCGCCGTCGGCGATACCTCAACCAGGTCGAGCTCGGCGTCTTGTGCCATCTTCAACGCATCGAAGCGGCTCATGACGCCCATCTGTTCGCCGTTCGCATCGATCACCCGCAACTGAGGCGAGTTGATCTCTTCGTTGCGACGGATGCGTTTTCCTATGGGAGCAGCGATGCGTTATACCTCCAAACAAGTCCGGCCGCGGCTCGCGACTTCTTCGGCAAGCTTCGCGGCCAATACCTCAACAGGCATGGTCCCGAGATCTTTGCCACTACGCGTGCGCACGGCCAGAGAATTTGAACCTGCTTCGCGGTCGCCGGCCACCAATAGGTAGGGCACCCGCTGCAGGGTGTGTTCGCGAATCTTAAAGCCGACTTTTTCATTGCGCAAGTCTGAAGTCACGCGAAGCCCCTGATTTTTCAGGACTTCAGTGACGCTATGCACGTACTCGGCCTGGCCGTCCGTGATGTTCATCACCACGGCCTGCACCGGTGCAAGCCAAGTCGGCAACTTGCCCGCGAAATGCTCGATCAAAATGCCGGTGAAGCGCTCCAGCGAGCCGAACATCGCCCGATGCAGCATGACCGGGGTGTGCTTTTGGCCGTCTTCACCGATGTAGTGCGCGCCCAGCCGCCCGGGCATGTTCAAGTCGACCTGCAGGGTGCCGCACTGCCAGTCCCGACCAATGGCGTCGCGGAGCACGAATTCAAGCTTCGGCCCATAGAAGGCGCCCTCGCCCGGATTCAACGTGTATTCCAGGCCAGCGGCGGTAACCGCCTGTTTCAGCGCGGCTTCCGACTTGTCCCACACCTCATCGGCACCCACGCGCTTGGGCGGACGATCGGAGAACTTGATGCGCACGTCGGTGAAGCCGAAGTCGGCATAGATGCCGAGGATCAGCTTGGTCAGGTTGACCGCCTCATCGAACAACTGATGGAGCGCGACGAAGCTGTGACCGTCGTCCTGCGTGAACGCACGAACGCGCATCAGGCCGTGCAACGCGCCCGAGGGCTCATAGCGATGCACCTTGCCGAATTCGGCAAAACGCAGCGGCAGATCGCGGTAGCTGCGCAAACCCTGGTTGAAGATCTGCACGTGGCCCGGGCAGTTCATGGGCTTCAAGCAGAACTTGCGCTTGTCGGGCAGCTCCGTGAAGAACATGTTCTCGGAGAACGTGGCGAGGTGACCCGACGCATCCCACAGCTTCACATCCATGACTTCAGGACCGCTGACTTCCTGCCAGCCGGCGCGACCCTGGTACTGACGCATGTAGGCAATCAGCGTCTGGAACAGCGTCCAGCCCTTCGGATGCCAGAACACGGCGCCCGGCGCCTCTTCCTGGAAATGGAACAGGTCCTGTTCCTTGCCAATCTTGCGGTGATCGCGCTTCTCGGCCTCTTCCAAGCGCGTGAGATACGCCTTCAGCGACTTCTCATCGGCCCAGGCCGTGCCGTAGATGCGTTGAAGCATCTCGTTGCGCGAGTCGCCCCGCCAATAGGCGCCGGCGACCTTCATCAACTTGAACGCCTTCAGCTTGCCGGTGCTCGGCACGTGCGGGCCGCGACACAGGTCGACCCAGTCGCCCTGCCCGTACAGGCTGATGTCTTCCTTCTCAGGAATGCTGGCGATGATCTCGGCTTTATAGATTTCGCCTTGATCCTGGAAGAACTTCACCGCGTCATTGCGGCTCATCACGCGGCGGCTGACTTTCTGGTCCGCCTCGGAGAGCTCGTGCATGCGCGCTTCGATCGCGCTCAAGTCTTCGGTCGTAAAGGGGCGCTTGTAGGCGAAGTCATAATAGAAGCCGTCCTCGATCACCGGTCCGATCGTGACCTGCGCCTCGGGGAACAGCTGCTTTACGGCCTGCGCGAGCAAGTGCGCGGTCGAATGCCGAATGACGTCCACGCCCTCGGCGTCACGGCTCGTGACGATCGCAAGCTGCGCGTCCTTATCAATAAGGTAGGAGGTATCGACGAGACGGCCGTCGACCTTACCCGCCAACGCCGCTTTGGCGAGACCGGCGCCGATATCGGCGGCGACTTTCTCGACCGAAACCGGTTCTGCGTAAGTGCGCTGGCTGCCATCCGGCAGGGTGATTACAGGCATGAGGCGAGAGAATTCAAGCCGTTAGCGGCAGAAAAAAGGACGCGCAGTATGCCCGGAGGCGGTGGGGCAGGCAACCGCGCCGGCGGCGAGCCGGGAAGCTGAGCATTGGTAGCACCCGTAGCGGCGATTAGCCGGGCGAGCGCCTGAAGATTCAAGTGGTTAGCGCGGACTCCTAGGGGATCTGCGAGGCCAACCCGAGGATAGTAAACGATGAGTTCGGTATTCGATCAGTGGCATTGGCAACCGCCCGCGCGCTTTCAGCGCATCTCAACTCGTCGAAACGAGCCCTGGACGCTCATCGACTACCTGGCGACCAAGGCGGCGGGCCCGGGCTGGGTGGGCGTCGATCTATTCTTCGCCTCGTCCGGCTTTTTGATCACCGGCATCCTGCTGGATACCAAGCGATCGCCCTCGTACTAGCGCACGTTCGTGGCTCGCTGGGCCGTGCGAATCTTTCCGCTCTATTTCCTCTATGTCGGCGCCGTCGCTGTCACCGCCTATTGGATCACCGTTGATGCAAACGATCGGCTTCAGCGCCTTGTCGCTCACCTTCGCCGGCGTGATTCATTGGGTGGTCCAGCACGGCAATCGCCCGCTCAGCGCTCCAGTTCTTCGGACGCTACAGCTATGCGCTGTATCTGTTGCATGGGTTCTCGATGGTGTGTGTGATGGAGCTGTTAGAACGACGGCACAAATCGTCACGGGAAGTCAGGCAAGCGCGTGATATCAAACTCGTGTAGTTCCATCGATTCATGCACCCACGGGCTGTACCGGCCATGGACGAAGGCGCCACTGTCGAGAAAAAACTCGCTTACGCCATTCGAAGATCTCCGAGGACATGAGGATGACCACGGGTGCTCGGGCCGTCGTCCTCATCGCCGTCTTGCAATGCTTTCTTGTAAACCGGTCGACCGTAAAAGAAATAGGAGAGGCGCTCACCGAAGACGGCACACGGGACGCTCGAGTACAGTTCGCCGCGGCGGATGATTTGGTGGAGCGTATATACATCGGCGGTATGACACCACGCGAGTCCTCCGGGACAGGGCGTGACCTGCTCCAGCCAAATCGACAGGGGAGACGGTTCCAACCTCGAGGTGTAGGAAAGCATTTCATTGCTAATTTTCTGTCCCGCTTCCCCAAGTTACCCAAGTCACATCCGCGTGTGGTGATCGCGGCGCCCCTTCCTGGTGAATAGACTGGATGAGAACCGTTGCTGACCAAGCGCAAACTCGAGGGTCACGGACTTTTTGGTCGATGTCGCGGAGCCGGGCCGGACTGCATTGCGCGAAGCGCCTTGGCCCGTCGCAATAATCCATCTCCGTCACTACGGGTTGCCTGCTTTGCTGAGTTTGTGCCCCGGCGATGCTCCTTTCATCTCGTTCTGTAAGGACGGGGCAATCGCTGTTTGAAATAAGCTCCGCGACGGACTCGGCTGCTCGTTCGGCGCCAGAAGTCTGAGCTACAGACATTCTCTAACCGCCGTGCATCATCTCCAGCCATCCCCTCCGATTGCTCTCTCCACCGCTTTGACAGCGACAACTCACAGGCTCACGCTGCATCCGCAGCCACCCGAGGAACCGCAACACAGCGAGGAGACCCCCATGATCATCGAGCTGGGCAAGGCCACTGAGGAAACCAAAAAGTTCTACGGACACATTGATTTTTTCTTCGACGAGCAGCCGTGAATCTTGCGTAGGGCGCAGCGGCGAGGCGCGCGCATTTCCCGAGGTCAGCGGGACGAGCCATGGGCACGTATCTCCGAGACGGCGTTCACATGTCCCTCGTCGACGATGGTGCAATCTTTCTCGATCTTTCTGGCAATGCCTATCTGGGCATCGATGCTGCAACCAGGGACGCGCTGAGGACGTCCCTGGTGGGACTGGATGAGAGCGCTGACAGATCTACCAAGAGCTCGACGGCTGATCTGCCGATTGCACTGGCAGCGCTCGTGCGCAGGGGTCTGATCACCGACTCCGCCTCTCTGGGGCGACCATTCTCTCGCCCGTGCGTACGCTTGACTCACGCACTCCCCTTCGGCACGGGACGACGCGAGACTCGCATCAGCATGGCGCAGGCGATGCGGTTCGTGATTGCACTCACGCGTGCATCGATCATGATTCGTCGGGGTCAACTCTCGAGGTTGACTGCCCATGTGAGGGCGCTGAAGGCTCGACTGTCGACCTCTGGCATCACCGAGGCGCAAGACGTCGTGGCACTGGTGCATGTCGTGCGTCGACTGTCCGTGCTCTGCTATACCCCCAAGAATGCCTGTCTGCTCGACTCGGCGATCCTTGCCGAGTTGCTCATCGAACAGGGTCATGCGGTCACCTTGGTTTTCGGTGTGCGAACGAAACCCTTCCTGGCCCATGCGTGGGTGCAAATGGACACGTGCGTTCTGAACGACTCTCTCGAGCACGCCCAGACGCTTACCCCGATCCTGGCGATCTGAGCTTCGATGGTTCGGTTCCTGGCCATCGTAGCGAACCATCTTTACCAGCAAAGCATGCAATGGGCGTCGAGCCTCCATCAACGGATGAAGGATGCTGCCGCTTGGGAGGCCCTGACCGATCATGGCGGCCTGACCGTCTATGTTCACCGGACATGCGATTCCTCACGGCAGTCCATCGCTCTTTATCAAAACGCGGGCGTCATCCTCGGCACCCTATTCAAGCGATCCACAGACGTGTCCGACTCTGAACGTCGATGGATGATCGAAGCGCGGCAGACGATGGACATCCTTCGCACCAACGGTCGTTCCCTCCTCCAGACGGACTGGGGTTCTTACCTGCTGTTTCTTCGGTGCCCTGAGGAACACACGATTCGGGTACTTCGGGGCCCCGCCGGAACCCTCCCCTGCTATTACCTCACGTACCACCGATGTGTCGTCCTCGTCTCTCATACGGCCGATCTGCTCTGGCTGTGTCCGGATTCGTTATCAATCAACTGGGATTCCATACGAGCGCAAGCCGCGGCCGGCGACTACTTGACGCACGAGACGGGACTGCGCGAAGTCGCGGCCGTCTTGAGTGGAGAGTGCTTGGCTATTCATGATGGGAAGGTCACTCATCATTCTTATTGGAATCCCTGCACCCTCTGCACCGATCCCGTTCCCGATCTTGCTGACGCCGCTGCCCTATTGCGCCGCGAGACGCGACGATGCGTAAGCGCTTGGGCATCGTTGCACGAATCGGTCTTGCTTTTGTTGTCCGGGGGCTTGGACTCCTCCATTGTCCTGTCATGCCTGCGTACCGCGTCGACTCGTACGCGAGTAATCGCCGTTAATTTTTATTCCGAAGGGGCCGGTGATGAACGCCGGTTTGCGCGCAGCATGGCGGAGAGAACGAGCACCGAACTGCAGGAGATTCCGAGTCAGCTCAGCATCGACCTGCGAGACTTCCTGCATTGTTCGTTAACGCCGAGCCCGGTGCTGAACTTTACCGCCTTCGATGTGGAGCCGACCATGCAGAGAATGGCCCGCAGGCACAACGCGACGGCCATCCTTACCGGAGAGACTGGTGACGACGTGTTTGGCCACGCACCCGCGCCGGAGGCGCTCTCGGAGCTTCTCCAGCACTCCGCCCAAATGCTCCGATTCTTCTCAGCCGCAATGGATTATGCGGAGCTCACCCGCATTTCCGTCTGGCGTGCCATGCAACTGGCGTATCGATCCCTGAAATGGTCGCGTCGCATCGGCGTCTGGAGCGTGTATCGACATCGAAACCTCGTGGGGCAATCCCACGAGGACTCGCTCGCCTCTCAAGAAGCCCTCCGCGCGTACGAAGCCATGATTCCTCGATACACGCACCCATGGTTCAAGGCAGCTGAGCGAATGCCGCTCGGCAAGGCAATGCTGATCTACAGCATCATCAAGATCACCTCATCGATGACTCATTCCCCGTTCTGCGAAACGGACGGAGTACCCATGATGACTCCGCTCGCGAGCCAGCCCTTGCTCGAAGCGGCACTGCGAATACCAAGCCATACACACTTTTCGGGGGCAGAAAACGGTGCGGTGGCTCGTGCTGCCTTCCGCGCTGACCTGTCCCCGCAGGTACTGAACCGGGGAACTGGCAAGGGCACGCCAGCCGCGTGGGCTCGAAGCTTGCTTGATCACAACGCGACCGTCCTTGGCGACTTGCTCCTGGAAGGCTTGCTGGTCCAACAGGGCGTTCTGGATCGAAGCAAGATCCAGAGCCTGCTATCGAAAGAAGTGAGCCGGACGCGTGTTGGCATGGCGGAGTTGATCAGACAGATCTATATGGAGATCTGGCTACGACGGTGGGCCCGGGCAGGCGCCCGACTTTAACCCCCTCGGCGAATGAGCCTTCGCTTACCAGCGTTTGACGACGTCGATGGCAATCAGCCGACCAAGTGCATCTGCATTCGCGGTGTCGTAGTTGGCACCGCGCGTCGCGGTAGAGCCAGCAAGATAGGGCGGCGGCTCGTTGAAAAGATTCGTGATCGACAGGCTCACCGTCACGTCATCGACCGCTCGCCCCCCAGCCTTGGCAAACGTATAGCTTATTTGTGCATCGACCGTGGCATATGGATCCACGCGTGAGTCCACCCCTGCGTAGGTGTTGGTGTACTCATCGATGAAGTTCATCGCAAGCACGGCACTCCAGCGCTCGCCATTGTACGCGCCGCTGGCTCTCAGCTTCGGCCCTGCGGGATTTCCTGTGGTTCCGACCAAGTCCATCGATCGGGCGCCGGGTGCGAGGACCATTTTCAATGCGTGGATGTAGTTGGCCTCCAGCATCAGGTCGATCTCGCCCGCCCCCACTTCTTTGAAATAGTGCACGCCAATATCGATGCCACTGGTGTGAACGACCGCGCTATTCGCCAGTCGGGCGTCGAATAGGTATTGGGCAAGATCCTGCGGATTCAGCCCGAATGCCCCGCCCTCGAACTTGGGCCCGGGTCCGGTTTTATCGACGTACACCAGCCGTCCACCGGTTTCGCGAGTTAGTGACGTCTGCAGTTCGGCCGCGCTGGCGTATCGTTTGATGAAACTCTGCAAGTCTGGATTTGACAGCGCATTCGCATCCAAGGGAGGTCTCACGATGCGTTTGGTATATGCGATTGCATAGTACGTGGCATCGAACCTCCACCCTTGCATGCTTACGGGACGAAGCGTCATGCCGGCGGTCCAGTGACGCGCCCTCTCTGGTCGAAGCGCCCTCGGGCCGGTCAGGAAGGCGACCGGGACATTCTCTCGTCCGTCAACGCTCTTGAACGAGTAGATCGAGACCAATGCATCTGTGTCCCGAGCGGTGCTCATGAGCTCGAAACCGGTTGTCGGGGGTCGAAACGAATGACTGTACGACCCGCGGACTTCAAGCCCCGAGGTCGGCATCCATGACACCCCAAATTTGGGATTGAAGTTGGAGCCAACGTCCGAATACGCGTCATACCGGCCCGCCAATGACACACTGACGTCGCCGCCGCCAATCCGGTTGGTCGTGCCGATCAACGGCAGACGCAGGTCCAGATACGCGGAATCGACAGAGCGCGCCACATCTTGACGTGCAGCTAACGGCTTCCGTAACGCACGGATGTAGGATTCCGAACGATGCTCGGCTCCCAACGCGAGCCGAATCGCGCCTGCAGGCAAGCTTCCCACGGTTCCGGTCGCAGAGGCGCCCGTGCTCCACTGGGCTTGCCTCAAGTGCTGCACTTCAGACCGGCCGATATCTTCTGTTGACGCCCCGGGCGGAAAGTAGAAGAAGCTGAAGTCGGTGTCCTCGCGGCTCAGATGCCCATTGAGCGCAATGTCCCACCCCTGAATGCCCTCGTAGTGAACACCCGCGGAAGCATCCGTCCGGTCGATCCGCAACGGAAACTCCAAGCGTCCCGGCATCAAGGAACCCACCGCAAACCGCTCTACATGCGCCTGCTGGATGTCGGCCTTGATCGTCACCGACTCTTCAACCTGGTGTCGGCCCGCAAGATGAAGCGCCAGATGTTCATTGCTTGGATAAATCGTCTCTGGTGATGTCACGTTACTCGTGCGCGAGCGCTCATCGGCACTCAGTCGGGATTGATTCAGATAGCTCGCGATGGCCAGGAGGCTACCACGCTCCCATTTTGTGCCGAACGTATGCGAGCCACTCAGCTCCGCTCGTCCCGAGGGTGCAGTGAATCCGTATCGCAGATGGGACTCGCTCCCCTTGAAATCCTGTTTCAAAATGAAATTCACGACGCCCGCGATCGCATCGGCCCCATATAGTGCCGAGGCGCCATCGGCGAACACCTCGACGCGCTCGATCGTATCGAGGGGGATGAGTGACATATCGGTGATGGCGCCTTTGCCAGAGGGTGCCACGCGATGGCCATTGACCAGCGTCAACGTCGCCCGAGCCCCTAATCCTCGCACGTTGGCGCCGGTACCAAACGTGATGTTGTTGGACGCGCCGGCGGCCCCGCTCATTCTGACATCCGCGGACTCCCCGCCCGCGCCTCGCGCAAGCTGCGGAAGTGCCTGCAGGATCTGCTCGGTCGTCGTGTATCCGCTTTGGCGGATTTCAACCTCATCCATTGTCCTCGGGCTCGGGCCTATTGGAGACGCACCCCGGATGTGCGTTCCCGTCACGGTAATCCGTTCCACGAACTCATTCTTGCCGTTTCCCCTTCCAACCAGCAGCGGTCTTCTGAGAGGCCCTTCACGCGAGGACTTCGGACGCTTCCGCTCGCTCTTCGATTCGATCGCCACTGTCCGCGCATCCACGAACGAGTACGTCAACCTCGACCCCTCCAACACGCGCCCCAACGCCTCCGTGGGTGTGAATTCCCCGATCACTTCGGGGGCTCGCCCCAGTGTCATGGGCTCGATCGCCCATACGTATTGCAATCCGGACTGCACCGCCCATGCAGCGATCGCCTCCGCGAGAGGCTGGGACGGCAAGTAGAATGATCTCTTCAGTAACGCATCCGAAGCCGCCGGCGAGGCCGCCGCCAACAGCACCCCCAGCGCAACGAAGGCCAGCCATGATCTGGCGATTTGCTTACTGATTGCGCTCGCGGATGATGATTTCATTGGCGTCGTAGACGAACTCCAGGCTTTCATCGCGGGCCAGATAGTTGATCAATGACTGTGGGTCGCTATCTCTGAAGGAGATCGAGAAGCGACGCTCGCGCAGTGTCTGGCCTTCAATTCTCAATTTCATCGCCATGTTGTGTCGATTGAACTCCTCCGCGATCGCGGCAAGCGACTGATAGTTGAACACCAAGCGCGGACGCCACTCGGTCGCGGCTGCTACATCGAAGCGCTTCAGCGGCGCAGCCCGGCCGCTTTGGTCCAGTACGAGCGAGAAACCGGCGGTGACCTTGGGTATCGACTTGAAGCCCGCTGGATCGCTGAGCGCTTTTACCAAGACGAAGCGTGGCTTTGCCTGCACGACGCCGTTGATGACGCTCATGACGGTCTGATCCTGCTCCATACGCACATCGAACTGTGTGCCGAGCGCTTCGAAAATCATCTTCCGCGCATGCACTCGAAACGGCCGGCGCGGATCATGGCGGACGTCAAAGATGCCCTCGCCCTCCTCCAGGTAGACGTCACGACTCCCCCGAGAGAATGCGACCCGCATGACAGACTGAGCATTGAGATCGACTTCAGATTTGTCATCGAGTTTGATGAATCTCGGCTCATACGTAGCCGTATAGGTTGTCTCGACGCGCTGCCGGTCGATGAGTGCGAGTGACGCAACACTCAGCAACACGATACTCGCGGCAAAGCTCGCCCCCCAGATGCGTCGGCGCTTCGCTCGTTCGTCCTGCCTGGCTTGCTCCATCAACTGATCGATATCGATGGCGCACGTCCCGAGAAACTCCTGAAGACAATTGTCGACCTCTTGCGCGAGGCAAAACTCCTTGATGTTGCGAGGCGACGCTTCAATCCACCGTGTGAACGCGGCAAGGCGCTGCGGGGTCTGCTGGTCCTCCAAGACTCGGAACCAGTAAGCCGCCTGCTCGGCCGCCGACCCGGTACACAGCTTGGACTCATCCGTAGTCATCAACGTTCCTCCGAGAACAAGTAACTCCTCAATAGAGCTCGAGCGCGCTGTATGCGCTTCTTGACGCCTTCCTCGGATATCTTCAGCGCCGCGCCAATAGCTGCGTAACTCAGTCCTTCGTGCGCAAACAGCAGCAGCGGAACGGAGAATAGTGGCGGTAATCGGCTCATCGCGATTTCGGTACGTCGCAAGCTGTCCGAGTGCTGATGGCGCTCTGCTATGTCCTCGGCGGGCCATAGTTCACTGTTGGCAACCTCCGTGTCATCCATCAACTGCTCGATGTCGTCGGTCAACACGATGTGGGTTCGATCCTTGGCGCGCCGTTTATAGAAGTCCACGATTTCGCCATTCGCCACGTTCAACAGAAAACGCCGTGGATTGTCAGTGATCACAATTTCGCTATTTCCTTCGAGAACTCTCACCACGGTGGACTGTCTGAGGTCCTCCACATCGTGCCGACTCTCGACCCGATGAGAAATGTGCGCGTAAAGAGCCGTCCAATATTGCTCTCGGGCGAGCCTGGCCAGCTCCGGGCGCGAAAATCTTGTTCTCGTCGTGTTGGATCCATCGACCATTGATACCCTCGACTAGCGCTGTCTTCCGTCGATAGACCGGGCCGCCACGATGAATCGCCTAGTGGTAAGGCAAGAGCACGTCATTGAGGTAGTCTTCGGAAATTTTTTTGTCCCCGAATGCTCGCGAAATCTGGCATAGGGGCTGAGGGATCACGTGCATGGCCAGGGATGGCTCTCCGCAGACATTCGACCGCGTGCACCACAGATGTCAAAAAATGCATTAACAACACCACACCCAGATTCGACTCGACACCCGATGTGTGACATCGATCGCTCAGGACTCAACCGCGCTCACAGCGATACGATGTGAGATCTGCCGACCCAACGAGCCGACGTCTCGTTCAACGCCCAAGGTTTGCAAACCAGTATGTTTCAGACGGCCGAACTGATGTCGATGCCGTGGCAGACGCTCGTGTCCCTCATACAGCAGGACTCAGGGCTCACCGGAGCAATCCACGGTCGGTTTCCGGAAAGCACCACTCATCTTGGGTTCGATGAATTCACACCCGCATGGGTACGTGCATACGCTCCACAGATACTGCGCGCCATCGGGCGGCTGAAGGATGTCCAGCATTGGACGTGGTCCGAGGCGACCGTGGCGGGGATGGCGATCGATCGAATCGTGTCCGATCTACTGCAGTACCTCGAACTTCCGCCAACACGGACGCTCGCAGGTGCGGCGCTCGTCATCATTCTGGTGAAGGGATTGCAGGACAATCGAACCGAGGACCGTGACAGACAGTCGTAATGGTCCATTTGGATCTCGTTTCGCTCGCTTTACAGATCGACCTCACGCTCGAGGAGCTCTTGCAAGCCAATCTGTATAGTAAGCACGCGTGCCGAGACTCCAAAAGATTCGGGCTCCTGCGTCAGATCGCGCACGAGCGCGCGCATTTGGTGTCTTTCCTGGGCTCGGACCTGGCGAAAGTTCATCGCAGCATCCTGGATCTTCAGCTGAAGTTGGCGCAGTGCATACTTTGGGAAGTCCACCGATCGCGCCTCATCGAAAAGGTGACGGTCCCCATCGTGGACTCGCGGGGCCGGATGTTTCCTAATGCGTTGTCACCGCATCCGAAGCTCAAGGTGGGGGTGGCGGCCGCGCGCTATCGCGAGCTGGATGCACTCAATCAGTTCCTGGTGGGATACGCGCCGGATTGTGAGTGGAAGGCCCTGCTGCGCGCATACGGAGACCTGATCAGCGTTGCGAATGGCTCGCACGCATCTGAGCCCACACCAGCCTGCCATCAGTTCTGTGAGATCGGCAGCCCGGACCGCCCCCTGGAAACGTTTTGCTTCATGAGCGAGCACCATTACTCGTTGATCGCGCCACAGATCTGCAATGCATTGGAAGAGCCTTCCTGCTCGGTGCCCATCCTTCCGAAAATTCAGGTCCACGATGTTCCGGGATCCGAATCGCCGATGCTGCTCTCGTCTCGAAGTGTGCTCGAAGGCGTCGCCGTGATCAGTGAACTGATGAGCATGCGTGAACACGACTCCGCATGGACGTTTAGCGCACGGATGCGCATGCCAGTCACCTATCGCTCGGCGCTCGTCTACTGCCTCCACTGCATCAATCACGTGAGTGGCAGACGCTACTCCCAGGAGCACCTCTTCTCCGGGGCTTTGCCCGATTGGGTGCCGCTCACGATGGGTGCAATGCTGGATCTTGCTCTGCAGATCGAGGCGCCCGAGTCCCTCTTCGGGAACCATACTGCTCTGATCGAGAAGTGCCCTGCCTGGCGTCTTTTACTCGTCGGCGCCAATCTCAAAGCCCGAGAGATCCCATTGCTCAATCCTGGAGCGACCTTCGATGGTCCGGAGATCCGAGCCTGGCTGCGAAACGCCGCTAACAAAATGGGGTGCCACTCACAGCAGAAGCCTCGTACAGCGCACTTACCTTGGCCGAGAATGGAAATTACTGGCCCTGAGGTCTTTGCGCACTTGACGCTGGCGGCGGCGACGGTACGCGATCGACACTCACTGCTGTATCTCACTGGACGCGCGGAGCTGGCCCCCGGGGATTGGCTAGACTTCACCGCCTGCGAGACTCGCGATTGCCAACAGATCTTCTTCGGTGAGGATCATGTGCAAGCCAGACGCGACTTCCTCGGCGCCCAAGAAGCGCGACACTATTCGGTGCCGGCGCTCGTGTTCGGTCGTCATTGGGACCGATGCTGGCAGCGTCGCCGCGTGCAGACGCCGCAGAACCACAGCGCTTATATCGGGCGGCAGTTGAGTGACGCGCTGGAATGGGGGGCAGCGCCATTCGCAACGTCGCCGGCAACGAAGCCCGCCTTTCGCGACGAACAAATCTTGGTTCGCGAGGAGTTCAACCACGTTCTGGGAGGCGGCAGGGCACGGGAGTGAGGCCAGCTGCGCCTGATGATCGGAGCGACTTGCGTCAAAGCACCGTCGCGCGCCCGGAGCGCGTGTCGCGCGTGGTCCTCTCTACCCGGCACAGTCGCCGGGGAGGCAGCAGCGATCAGCAGGTTGCTGGCGACCTTGCACTGGAAGTGCGGGTGAAGTCGCAAGTCATTGAAGAAGCGGGAGAAAGTTGGTGCGCGCGACAGGGATCGAACCTGTGACCCCTACCATGTCAAGGTAGTGCTCTACCGCTGAGCTACGCGCGCATCCGGGCGGATCGAAAGGGGCCGGAAGGATAGCGGCGAGTTGTGATGGTGGCAAGCAACACCGCGTCGATTTTTTTCAGCCCGCCTTCGAAGTCGCCAGCCCCAAGCTCGACTTGCGCAGATTCGTGATCTGGTCGCGCAGCTTCGCCGCCTCCTCGAACTCCAAGTTGCGCGCGTGCTTGAGCATCTCCGCTTCCAGCTTCTTGATCCGGCGCATGACCTGATCGGGCGTGAGGTTCGAGTAATCGGGCGTCGTCTCCGCGATCTTGCGCACCGGGCCGCGATTCGCCTCCGAATACGCGCCTTCCAGAATGTCGGCCACGGCCTTCTTGATGCCACGAGGCGTAATGCCGTGCGCAGCGTTGTACTCCAGCTGCTTGTTGCGGCGGCGGGTGGTCTCATCCAGCGCCTTCTTCATCGAGCCAGTGATCCTGTCGGCGTACAGGATCGCTTTGCCGTTCAGATGGCGCGCCGCGCGACCGATGGTCTGAATGAGCGAGTTCTCCGAGCGCAGGAACCCTTCCTTGTCCGCATCGAGAATGGCGACGAGCGACACCTCGGGCATGTCGAGACCTTCGCGCAGCAGGTTGATGCCGACCAGCACGTCGAACTTGCCTAAGCGCAGATCGCGGATGATCTCCATGCGCTCGACCGTGTCGATGTCCGAGTGCAGATAGCGCACCTTCACACCGTGCTCATCGAGATACTCGGTGAGATCTTCGGCCATGCGCTTGGTCAGCGTCGTGATCAACGTGCGCTCGTCGTTGGCGGTGCGCAGCTTGATCTCCGACAACACATCGTCGACCTGCGTGCGCACCGGGCGGATTTCGACTTCTGGATCGACGAGCCCGGTCGGACGCACCAACTGCTCGACGACCTCACCGCCGGAATGCTCGAGCTCATATCGACCCGGCGTCGCCGAGACGAAGATGGCCTGCGGCGACAGCCCCTCCCACTCCTCGAATCGCAGCGGTCGATTGTCGAGCGCCGAGGGCAAGCGAAAGCCGTATTCCACCAGCGTTTCCTTGCGCGAGCGGTCGCCCTTGAACATCGCCCCGAGCTGAGGAATGGTTTGGTGACTTTCGTCGACGACCAGCAGCGCATCCTGCGGCAAATAGTCGAACAAGCATGGCGGTGGCTCGCCGGGCTCGCGACCGGAGAGGAAGCGCGAATAGTTTTCGATGCCGTTGCAGTAGCCGAGCTCGCGGATCATCTCGATATCGAAGCGCGTGCGCTGCTCCAAACGCTGAGCTTCGAGCAGCTTGCCGGCGTCCTTCAGGTGGATGAGTCGATCGTGCAGCTCATCGCGAATGTGATCCACCGCCTGCACCAGGCGCTCACGCGGCGTCACGTAGTGCGTGCCCGGGAACACGGTGTAGCGCGGGATCTGGCGCTTGATCTCGCCCGTCAGCGGATCGAACACCTGCAGCGAGTCGATCTCATCGTCGAACAATTCGACGCGCACCGCCTCGCGCTCGGATTCGGCCGGGAAGATGTCGATCACATCGCCGCGCACACGATAGGTACCTTGCGTCAGATCGAGCTCGTTGCGCTTGTATTGCATGTCGGTCAAGCGACGCAGGATCGCGCGCTGATCGATGTGCTCGCCACGAGACAGGTGCAACACCATCGACAAATAGGTCTCAGGGGCACCCAGGCCGTAGATCGCCGAGACCGTCGCGACGATGATCGCATCGCGCCGCTCCAAAATTGCCTTGGTCGCCGACAGACGCATCTGCTCGATGTGCTCGTTGATGGACGAATCCTTCTCGATATACGTATCGGAGGACGGCACATACGCTTCGGGCTGGAAGTAGTCGTAATACGAGACGAAATACTCCACCGCATTGTCGGGGAAGAATTCCTTGAACTCCCCGTACAGCTGCGCCGCGAGCGTCTTGTTATGCGCCAGCACCAAGGTAGGCCGCTGGATCTGCTGGATCACGTTCGCGATCGTGAAGGTCTTGCCCGAGCCGGTGACGCCGAGCAGCGTCTGGTGCGCCAGACCCGCCTCGATGCCTTCGATCAGCTTGGCGATCGCCGTGGGCTGATCGCCCGAGGGCTTGAAGCCGCCCTTCAGCTGAAACGGGGTCTGAGCGGGCTTGTCGGTCATGGTTTGCAGCGAGCGAGGTGCAACTGGCATAGAGATGAGCAGACGTAGGGCTCGAATGGCGCATTTCCAGTACGGGAACGGGCCTTTCGTATAGAGCCGGGGGGCGAATCACTCTACAATCGCACGAAAACGTCCCGACGGTTGTCAGGGATTTTCCGTTTTTTCAGGTCACTCGGTGTCGCCGTGAGTCTACCAGTTTCCAAGCGCGTCCAACGTGTGAAGCCCTCCCCGACCGTGGCCCTCACCGGGCGGGTCGCGCAGCTGAAGGCCGAAGGCAAGGACATCATCAGCCTGGGCGTCGGCGAGCCGGATTTCGACACGCCGCTGCACATCGCCGACGCGGGCGTCGAGGCCATCCGCAAGGGCTTCACGCGCTACACGCCAGTCGAAGGCGTCGCCGAGCTGAAAGACGCGATCATCGCGAAGTTCAAGCGCGAGAACGGGCTCGAGTACAAGCGCAATCAGATCCTGGTTTCCAACGGCGCGAAGCAGACCATCTTCAATCTGATCCTCGCGGTCGTCGATCCGGGTGATGAAGTGGTCGTGCCGGCGCCCTACTGGGTGTCTTATCCGGACATGGTGCTGCTCGCCGATGGCATTCCGGTCATGCCCTATGCCGGGCCCGAGCAGGGCTACAAGCTCACCGCGGCGCAGCTCGAAGCTGCGATCACGCCGAAGACGCGTCTATTCATCCTCAACAGCCCGAGCAATCCGACCGGCGCTGCGTACTCCGCGGCCGAGCTGCGCGCGTTGGGCGATGTGCTCGTCAAACATCCGCAGGTCATCATCTGCACCGATGACATGTACGAGCACATCTACTGGGGCAAGGAGCCGTTCGTCAGCCTCGCGCAGGTGTGCCCCGAGCTGTACGACCGCGTCGTGACGACCAACGGCGTGTCGAAGGCGTACGCGATGACGGGCTGGCGCATCGGCTATTGCGGCGGTCCGATCGAATTGGTCACCGCCATGTCGACGATTCAGAGCCAGAGCACCTCGAATCCTTCGTCGATCGCGCAGAAGGCGGCGATCACCGCACTGAACGGCGATCAGAACTGCGTGCGCGAGATGAACAAGTCCTTCAAGCAGCGCCACGACTTCGTCGTCGCCGGCTTGAACAAACTGCCCGGCGTCACTTGCCTCGAAGGCGCCGGCACGTTCTACGCGTTCGCTCACGTGGAAAAAGCGATGCAGATCGTCGGTGCGAAGGACGACAACTCGTTCGCCGAGCACCTGCTCGTCCATGGCGGCGTGGCCGTCGTGCCAGGCAGCGGCTTCGGCGCGCCCAATCACATGCGCCTGTCGTTCGCGACCAGCATGAAGAACCTCGAAGAGTCGCTCAAGCGCATGGAGAAGACGCTCCGGGCCGCGCAAGCCGCTTGATCTAGAGCGCGCTCTAGCCGTTAGAACGAGGTCGCAACCTAAGGAGGCGACCCATGACGAGCGTTACAGAGAGCAATCGAGCCATCGTCACCGGCATCATGGAGGCGCTATCGCGCGGTGAGCGCCAGCCCTTCGCCGATGCCATGGCGGATGACTTCACCTGGCACATGATCGGTACAACCGCGTGGTCGGGCACCTTCGTTGGCAAAGCCGAGGTGCGGCAGCGACTGATCGTGCCGTTGTTCACCCAGTTTGGTAGCCGATACACGAACACGCCCAAGCGCATCCTCTCCGATGGCGAGTTCGTCATGGTGGAAAGTCGCGGCGACGTGACGACCAAGACCGGCAAGCCCTACTGCAATACCTACTGCATGGTCATCCGCATGCGTGACGGCAAACTGGTGGAGCTGACCGAGTATCTCGACACCGAACTGGTGACCTCTGCGCTTCAGCCGCCCGTCCGGACCCAAAGCGCATGAGCCCAAGCCGCGCGCGCTTTCACATCGGCCGGCTCGCTCGCGAGACCGGCCGCAGCGTGCACACGATTCGCTGGTACGAGAAGCAGGGCTTGATGCCGGGCGTGACGCGCGATCCCGGCGGCCGGCGCGTCTACATCACGCAGCACATCGGCTGGTTGCTGTTCCTCGATCGCCTGCGTTACGCCGGGATGACAGTGCGCGATATGCGTCGCTACGCGAGCCTCGCGGCCCAGGGCAAGAAGACCATTCGCCAACGACTGGAACTGCTCGAAGCGCACCATGCCCGCACGGCGGCGCATATCGCCGAGCTTCAGGCCGCGCTGCGCTTCGTCGAGCGCAAGCAGGCCTACTACCTGAAGTGGCTGGCCGATGATCGCCGGCCCGGCGACTTCGATCTGGGCGAACGCCCAACCCCGCGGCGCTCGGCCCGTGCGGCGGCTCCGTAAGGCTCTGTCAGCCAAAGACCACCCCACTCAAACGCACCGCGGCACAACCGAAAAGAAAGTCAACTCAAAAAGTTGCGACCCAAATCGCTTCGATTCCTTGACAGGGCCGCGGCGCATTAGCAAAATTCGCGGCCTTCGATTTGACCCACCTGTTCCCCGGTAGCTCAGTGGTAGAGCGACGGACTGTTAATCCGTTGGTCGCCTGTTCGAATCAGGCCCGGGGAGCCACCTCCTGATCCAAGGAGGTCCAGGCAAGTCCACCAAACGCCACAACCTGGCAGTACCCCAGAAACCAAGGGTACGGCACCTCTATCTTCGAACACCCGCCTTCTGCTCGATGGCGCGTACGCCGAGGAAAGCCCAAGGAAACTGCGGCCCGCTTCCGATTTCAATGCCCACATATGAAGCCTTCCCAGGCTTCCATTGAAATACTCTGGCGCTCGCCTCGTCGCGGATTGAATAGTCCTGACCCAATACCAGGGCCGTACCATAAAGCACCTCTTCACGATCCGAGTATCTGAAGTGGAGTACGGCCCGAGTGAGTGCGTTCTCCTTGGAGAAAATGAAATGCACTAGCGGTACTGGGATATCCAGCGCCAGCACTCTGAAGTCGCCGGGCACCGAATACACAATTTCACCGCCGCGTTCCCCGCCGTTCGGCCAGCTGGCGCCTCCGGGGTACATTACCTGCACCTGGTCCAGGGTAGTTCCCCATCTTGCTCCCAGCACGCCGGTAGAGAAATGCGCATCGACATCCGCTGATGCAGTTGTCGCCCACAGCATGAGCACTGCAAACACAACTTTGATCATGACGAGAGCCCCTTAGCCTGAAGTCCAAGAAGATGTCGCTGTCGGTCCTGACATTGCCGAGTTATGAATGTCCTCGCGCAGGACACGATCTTGTCGCCTGCAAAGTCGAAGCAGGATAGAGAGATTCCCGTAGACACGCGGCTCGCCTACACTCGCCTCAACCATGACGCTCACCGAACTGCGTTACATCGTCGCCCTGGGGCAGGAACAGCACTTTGGCCGCGCGGCCGAGCGCTGCAATGTCAGTCAGCCGACCCTGAGCATCGCGGTGAAAAAGCTCGAGGACGAGCTCGGGGTGAGTTTGTTTGAGCGCGCCAAGCAAGGCGTCCTGGTCACTCCGCTGGGTGCACGGATCATCGCGATGGCAAGTGCCGTGCTGGAGCGGACGGCGGAGATCAAGGACGTCGCGGCCGGCGATGCCAATCAGCTGCAAGGCGCCCTCGCCCTTGGAACACTCCCCACCGTCGGGCCCTATCTGCTGCCGCAGTTCATTCCGTTGCTGCGAGAAATGGCGGCCGGCATGCCGCTGTTCGTCGAAGAGGCCGCCCAGCAAACATTGGCGGTAAAGCTGCGCAACGGCGATCTGGATGTGTTGTTGATCACCGGGCCATTCAGCGAACCGGACATCGTCACGCAACCGCTGTTCGACGAGCCGCTCAACGTGCTGCTGCCGGCTCGGCATCGCCTGGCCAGCAAGGCAAGCATCGACGTAAGCGATCTGGATCCCGCCGAAGTGTTGCTCCTGGATGAAGGACACAGCTTCCGCGAACAGGTGCTGGCGGCATTTCCACAGCTTCGCCCCACGGATGCCGAGCCCAACCTGCGCGGTTCGATGAGGGGCAGCACGTTTGAAACATTGCGCCACATGGTGGCTTCCGGCCTGGGCGTGACCATCCTGCCGCAGGCGGCCGCGCATGCCCCGCTCTACTCGCCCGATATATTGGTGACGAAGCCTTTTACAGAACCGGCGCCCAAGCGCACGCTGGTGCTGGCCTGGCGGGTGAGCTACCCCCGGCACAAGGCCATCGACGTGCTCCGAAGGGCAATTCAGGCCAGCAGCGCCGCTTATTGGAATTACAATACGGCCCGCGAGCCGGCGACGCCCGGCGTCATGATCGAAAACCGGGACTGGTAGACGGATGCAACCGTTGTCCAAAATCGTCGTGGTGGGAGGCGGCACGTCGGGCTGGCTGGCTGCGGCCATGCTTCGTCATCACCTCAAGCGCGAGCTGTGCGAGATCCAGCTGATCGAATCCGAAGACATCGGCACGATCGGCGTCGGCGAATCCACCGTGCCGCCGTTCGTCGGCTTGATTCAACGCTTGGGCATCGATGAGCAGGCGTTCATTCGCGCCACCGACGCCACCTACAAGCTCGGCATTCAATTCGTCGGCTGGCAGCAGCGCACCGACACCTACTTCCATCCCTTCGGCGTCATCGGCAAACCGATCGGCACGCACGACTTCTACCAATGCTGGCTGAAGGCGCGAACCCAGGGCGACAGCTCCGCCCTGCAGGATTTCTCACCCTGCAACGTCATGGCAGGAAGCGGCCGTTTCTTTCCACCTTCCCGAGCGCGCAATACCCCGATTGGCGGTGCGAACTACGCGTTTCATGTCGATGCGAACCTGGCCGCCCAATATCTGCGCCGCTACAGCGAAGAGCGCGGCGTCAAGCGCACCGAGGGCCTCGTCACTGACGTTCGCCGACGAGACGATGGCTTCATCGATCACATCGTGCTCGCCGATGGCACGACGATCCACGGTGATTTCTTCATCGACTGCTCCGGCTCGCGCGCACTGCTGATGGGCAAGGCGCTGGGCGTCGAGTCGATCGACTGGTCGCAGTATTTGTTGTGCGATCGCGCCGTCGCGGTCAGAACGGAAAACAGCGGCTCGCTCGTTCCGTATACCCGCGCCACCGCGCAGAAGTCGGGATGGATGTGGCGCATTCCACTGCAATCGCGCGTCGGTCAGGGCTATGTGTATTCCAGCCAGTTCTGCAGCGACGCGGACGCAAGATCAACGCTCTTGCGACATCTGGACAGCGCCTGCGTGGATGAGCCGCGAGTCATTCCTTTCACGACCGGCCATCGTCGCGAGTTCTGGAAGCACAACTGCCTGTCGATTGGTCTTGCCGGTGGGTTCATCGAGCCGCTGGAAGCCACCGCCATTCACCTGATGGCGCGTGGCATCGATTTCTTCCTGCGCTACTTCCCCAATCGGGCATGCGATCCAGCCCTGGCGCGCGAGTACAACCGTCGGATGACGGCTGACTACGAGGAAGTGCGCGACTTCATCGTGCTTCATTACAGCGCAACCAGCCGCGAGGACTCATCGTTCTGGCAGGCGTGCCAGCAGCTGCCCTTGCCAGATTCCCTGCGCGAGCGCATCGAGCTGTTCAAGAGTCAGGGCGCCATGCGCGACGGCACGGATGAGCTGTTTCGTGCATCGAGCTGGCAGTCCGTGTTCGAAGGCATGGGCATTCGCCCGCGCGCCTACTCGCCCCGCGTCGACAACATCGACTACGCACACATCGAAGCGACCCTACGCACGGCGAAGGCCGCCATCGCCGGCATGGTCGAGCATTTGCCGACGCACGAGCAGTTCCTGGCCGGCCAGATCGGTTGACCTGCGCTGCCATAGCGAGAATTAATCGACCCTCGATTGAGCGCCACGGCAGCGCTCTATATAACCCCGACCGAACAGGGACGCCGCGTCTGGCTCAGGCGCCCATCAAAACGATGACGGGACTCTCATGTCGGTCGCAAAGCTGTCGATTGCCTTCTTTTTACAGATGTTCGTCATCCTGGCGACCTGTCGCGTGGTCGGCTGGATCGGCCGCCGCTACCTGAAACAACCGCAGGTGGTCGGCGAGATGATCGCTGGCGTCATCCTCGGCCCGTCGCTGTTCGGGCTGTTCCTGCCCGAGATCCAGAAGGCGGTCTTTCCCGCTGAGACCAAGGGCGTGTTGTACGTCGGCGCACAGCTCGGTGTGGGCCTTTACATGTTCCTGGTCGGGCTCGGTTTCCGAAGCGATCACTTCCGCCACAATCTTCGCAAGGCCGCAGCGGTCTCGATCTCCGGCATGGCAGCCCCCTTCCTGATCGCCATCATCGGCACGCCCTGGCTGCTGACCGTGCCGGGCTTGTTCGCCGAGAACGCGACACGCTTCGATGCCACGTTGTTCATGGGTGCCGCCATTGCGATCACGGCGTTTCCGATGCTCGCTCGAATCATTCATGAGCGCGGACTCAGTCACACATCCCTGGGCACGTTGTCGCTGTCGGCCGGGGCGATCGATGACGCGGCCGCCTGGTGCGTGCTGGCGATCGTGCTAGCGAGTTTCGGAGCGGGCGCAGGTGTTGCGATCATGGCCATCGTCGGCGGCGTCGTGTTTGCCGCCTTCATGCTGCTGATTGCACCAAAGCTGCTGGCGCCGCTTGGCCGCATGGCCGAGCGCGAACAAGCGCTCACTCAAACGCTGAGCCCGACCTTGCTGTCGATCGTGCTGATGCTCTTCATGCTGTCGGCCTATACCGCCGACTTCATCGGCTTGCACGCGGTGTTCGGCGGCTTCCTGCTTGGCACTGTCATGCCTCGCGGTGCCCTGGCCGACAATCTGCGACGGCTGCTCGAGCCGTTCACGGTCGTGCTGTTGCTGCCGATGTTCTTCACCTACTCCGGCCTCAACACGCAGCTGGCCATGGTCAACAACGTCGAGCTGCTGCTGATCGGGGTTGCGATCCTCGCCGCATCCATCCTTGCGAAGTTTGGTGCGTGCTGGGCGGCGGCGCGCCTCTCCGGTCAAGACAACAGCACGGCGCTTGGCATCGGCGCGCTCATGAATGCGCGCGGCCTGATGGAGCTCATCATCATCAACATCGGCTTGCAGGCCGGCGTCATTGGCCCGGCACTGTTTTCCATCCTGGTGCTCATGGCCATCGTCACGACCTTGATGGCATCACCGCTGTTCGAATACGTCTACGGCCGCGAGGCGCGCGCCCGCGGCGAGTTGGACGGTCTACAAAATCCCGCCAACTGACGCGGCAGGTTTCGCGAGCGCAGACCAGCAGCGGTCTGCGCCAGATCGATGGGCGAAGGCAGGTCCGTTCCTGCCGAATACACGATCGTACGACGCGCCCGCAGGGCGCCGTCCAATATCGTCACGAAGTGCTCGTGCGGGTTCACGTGCCAATCGCCGGGCAGCAAGTCGTCCACCTCTTGCGATGAAATGAATCGCCCGCCGACTTGCGACACCCAGCTGCGACGATTGCTCCCGCCCGCACCGATCACGCGCAGGTCCAGCCGCTCGAGATCCTCGCACAGACAGGAGATCCAGCGATCCGCCTCGAAGCCGTGGGAAGCAAAGTCCTCCGGATGCGAGAACAGCATCGACCAGCGCCCGCCCAACCACCGGTGCAAACGTTCCGTTGCAGACAACGCGATCAGATTGATGGCATCGACTCCATAGTCACGGTTGACTGACATTTGCAGCATCGCTCCTCCAGCTCATCCGCTTCTGCAGTGGCGTTCAGGATGCGCCCAGCGGGATCTGATGTCAGTCGGATAGCGGTTATGTAACGGTCATCATTCGGGCCGTCAGGTAACGCCGCTTGCTCGTGTCAGCAATCTTCCATAGATATTGACACGACGCCGATGACGAGTATGATCCGCGCCCCCAGCAAAACACTGGATCCCTTGGAGTCGGACATGCTTGCATCCTCAAATCTTGAAACGAATATGAACAACGCGCGTTGATCCGCAAGATGACTTGCGGAGCACGCCTGCTCCCCAAGTCAGGTGCGAAGCTTACGACTCCGCTCAAACCCCTGGCCGGGAAACCGACCAGGGGTTTTTGTTTGGGCCGCTGGTCTCATAGGGAAATTAGTTATGCCAGTACAAATTACATTGAATAAGGGCCGAGTCCCGGTGAAGGTCTTCACCCAGGACATCGAGCACGACGCCATCCAGCAGCTGCTCAATGTGGCGCAGCTGCCCATCGTTCACGGCCATGTCGCCGCCATGCCTGATGTGCATCATGGCATCGGCGCCACCGTGGGCAGCGTGATCCCGACCAAGCAGGCCATCATTCCTGCCGCCGTGGGTGTCGATATCGGCTGCGGTATGAATGCCGTTCGTCTGACGCTGCACGCAAAGGATCTGCCGGAGAGCCTCGCGAAGCTGCGCAGCGCCGTGGAAGCACGCGTGCCCGTCGGCTTCAACCAGCACGACTCGGACAAGGTTCGTGGCAGCTCGCATGCACGACAAGGCCGCGTGCTCGATGATCGACTCGATAAGATCGTCGGCAAGCATCCTGGCGTGATGAAGATGCAACGCCGCTTCGCTCAAACCTGGGTGTGCCAGCTGGGCTCGCTCGGCGGTGGCAATCACTTCATCGAGCTGTGCCTGGATGAGGAACAGCGCGTGTGGGTGATGTTGCATTCCGGCTCGCGCGGTATCGGCAACGTGTTCGGGCGCTACTTCATCGAAGCTGCGCGCAAGGACATGCGTCGTCATCAGGTGAACCTGCCGGACCGCGACCTCGCCTACTTCAGCGAAGGCTCCGATCTGTTCGACGACTACGTCGAGGCCGTCGACTGGGCGCAGGACTACGCGCTATTGAATCGCAGCATGATGATGAAGCTGGTGCTGGATGCACTGGCGCCGCATCTGCCGCCGTTCAAGACCGATGGCGAGGCGATCAACTGCCACCACAACTACGTGGCGGTGGAACATCACTTCGGCGAGAAGCTGTTCATCACTCGTAAGGGCGCGATCAGCGCGCAGGAAGGCCAGCTCGGCATCATCCCGGGCAGCATGGGCGCGAAGTCGTACATCGTGCGCGGCAAGGGCAATCCCGAGTCGTTCTGCTCCTGCTCGCATGGCGCGGGGCGTCGCATGAGTCGCACGGAGGCGAAGCGTCGCTTCAACCGTTTCGATCTGGCCAAGCAGACCGAAGGGGTGGAGTGTCGCAAGGACGGCGGCGTGATCGATGAGATCCCGGCGGCCTACAAGGACATCGACGTGGTGATGGCCAACCAGACCGATCTGGTCGAGATCGTGCACACGTTGAAGCAGGTGATGTGCATCAAGGGCTAGGAAGATGGCTGGCTCCAGAACAGGAGCCAGCCGACTCAAAACTCAAGCCTTGCTCGCCGCCCAATCGTTGACGAGCCGCTCCAGCACCGTCAGCGGCACCGTGCCCGCGGCCAGCGCGACATCATGGAACTCGCGAATGTCGAAGCGTGAGCCGAGTTTCTTTCGCGCGTCTTCACGCACTTTCAGCCACTGCGTCTGACCCATCTTGTAACTCGTCGCCTGACCGGGCCACACACAATATCGCTCCACTTCCGTGATCATCGACGAAGGTCGCTCGCCGAGCGAGGTGACCATGTACTCGACGCCCTGCTCTCGCGTCCAGCGCTTGTGATGCAGCCCCGTGTCGACGACCAGGCGGGCCGCGCGGAACATATAAGACTGGATGTAACCCAACAGACCGAACGGATCGCCTTCGTACACGCCCATCTCGTCCGCCAGCTGTTCCGCGTACAAGCCCCAACCTTCGGTATATACCGAGAACCAGGGCAAGCGCCGTATGGGATGGACCCCGGTGGATTCTTGGGCCAGTGCGATTTGATGGTGATGACCGGGCGATGCTTCGTGCGCCGTCAGCGTCATCAAGCCCCACCGCGGCGTCTCTGCGGTATCTCGCAGATTGATGTAATACGCACCGGGTCGCGAACCATCGAGCGCAGGCGGCTGATAGTAGCCACCGGTCGCGCTCGCCTCGATATCCGTCGGCACACGGCGAATCTCCACCTTTGCCTTCGGAATACGCCCGAAGTACTTCGGCAGCTGGGCCTGGATCTTCACCATGCCGGTATTCAGATAGTCGAGCAACTCCTGCTTGCCCGCGTCCGTGTTCGGATAAATGAAGCGCTGATCGGTCGCGATTGCATGGAAGCGCTCGCCCACCGTGCCTCGAGTCATGCCCTGACTCTTCATGATCCGATCCGCACGGGCACTGAGTTCGGCCATCTGCTCCAGACCCACACGATGGATCTCTTCGGCGCTCAGCGACGTGGTGGTCGCATAACGCAGGGCGTAGTTGTAGTACTCCTCGCCTTTCGGCAGTTTCCAAACGCCAGCATCACTCGTTGATTTCGGCCGAATGTCGGCGAAGCATTCGCGCTGACGCCGCAGCGCTGGATGAACCTGCTGCTCGACGATTCGCGTGACCTGCGCGCCCCAGTCACCGGCGATGTTCTTCGCACGGGCGCGTGTGTCGATGGAGGTCACGAGCTTCGTTTGTGAAGGCTTCTGCGCGAGCATGCCGTCCATCAATGCGATCGTGCGATCGATGGCGAAGTTCGGCGGAATCACGCCCATTGCATACTCGGATTTCAACCGCCCTGTCTCGTTATCCAGCTGCTTGGCGAACGCGACGACGCGAGACACGTACGCCTCGGCGTCCTCGCGCGTCTCGATCGTGTGCTGGTTGTGAAGGAAGTCCGGAATGCCACGATACGTGCCGCCGAGCTGGTGCACGCTGTACGGCTCCGGCCAGCTGAAGGTGCCGTAGTTGAAATCGTCGTACGAGCGGACCATCACGCCGAGCAGGTAATCGAACGAGTCGTAGTCCGCCTTGGATTGCGCAGATAAGGCGTTGCGATCGATGGCCTTCAGGCGGGCGTACCCAGCGCGAACGATCTTGTGATCCTTTTCGATACCCGCAGGCGAGCGATCGAGCAACTCGCGCTTGGCGGTTGCATACTTTCCTTTGTCGAGACCGTAGGTGGTACGCGACTCGGGATTGGCCATCACCTGTTCTTCATAGGCGTAATCCATCAGCGCGTTCAAGTCTTCCTCGGCTTTCTTGTTCTGCGAGAACGCGACGGCGGGAAGATTGGCAGCGACAGCAGTGTATACAGCGGATCTCAAAAACGAACGACGGTCGGTCAAAGGAGGCTCCTTGTCGTCTTGATCGACAACAAATAACACTCGACTGCCGCGTGCCGCAAGGCACTTCTCGCCTGCCGATGCTCGTTACGTCTGCCTCACCATCGCCAGTGCCCGCTGCTCGCGGGAACGTTCCCAAATAACGAGCACCGCACCGATCGCGAGGAATACGGCGATGAGCAACAGGCTTGCGGCGTAGCTGTCGGTGTAGGTCTTGGCCAGGCCGATCGCGGCCGGCCCGAGGAAGCCGCCGAAGTTTCCAAGCGAATTGATCAATGCGATCGCGCCCGCCGCGGCGGCGCCTTGCAACCCTCGGCTCGCCAATGCCCAGAACGATGGCAACCCCGAATAGATACCCACCGCGGCGAGACACAACGCCCCAAATGCAAGCATTGGAGCGCTCGTCCAGCCACTGACCGTAAGCGCCGCCGCTCCGAGCAACATGGGCAGCGCCACGTGCCACGAGCGCTCCGCTGTCGCATCCGAATGCCTGCCCCACAACACCAGCCCGATGCACGCGAGCGAGTATGGAATCATGGTGACGAGACCGACCTGCACATTTGTGAGACGTCCCAGCGATGCGATGATCTGGGGCAACCAGAAACTGAACCCATACAAACCAACGAGAATGCAGAAGTACACGAGTCCATGCCGCCATACGCGCGGCAATGTGAGCGCCTCGCGCAAGCTGCTTGCATGACCCTCAGTGGCACCTGAGTGCTCACGCGCAAGCTCCCTCTGCAGCCAGCGTTTCTCATCTTCGTTCAACCATTCGGCATCCGAGGGTCGGTCCGGGAGCACCGCGAGTACGGCGATGCCGAGGATGATCGTGGGCGCCGCCTCCAATAGAAACATCCACTGCCATCCCTTGAGTCCGGCCGCCTCGATGCCGAGCAGCGAGGTCGAGATCGGTGCGCCGATGACGCTCGACATCGGCAGTGCGATCATGAACAAAGCGATGATGCGGGCCCGATGCTGCGAGGGGAACCAGCAGGTCAGATAGAAAATGATGCCAGGAAAGAAGCCGGCTTCGGCAATACCAAGCAGGAAGCGCACGAGGTAGAAGCTCTGCGGCCCCTGCACGAACGCCATCGCCCCCGACAGCACGCCCCAGCTGATCATGATGCGAGCGATCCAAATGCGTGCGCCAAAGCGCTCGAGCATCACGTTGCTCGGCACCTCGCACAGGATGTAGCCGATGAAGAAGATGCCCGAGCCGATCCCAAAGGCCGCCGCCGAGATGCCCAGATCCGCGTTCATGGTGAGCGCCGCGAAGCCGACGTTCACTCGATCCAGGAACGCAAAGAAGTACAGCATCCCCAGAAATGGAATCAGCCGCCACGCCACCTTGCGCAGCGCTGAGCCCGCAATGCCGTCGTCCGCCGGTTGCGTCATCGATACTCCGAGGTCCCTACCTTGCTGAGCCTTGAGGTCACCGGCCGCGATTAAAGCTCATACGGGCCCCAGGCGCCGATTTTTCCGTTAGCCCCGCGGCGTTGCCCCTCGTCGGAAATGTCGTCGATTGCACCAATCACCCCGTCAAGCGCCGCACCATGATAAATGCTGACCCAAACTCGGAATGTGGCCGCCAATAACCAACAACTGCATCGAGGTTCGGCAATGAAAGATCGCTCTCGTCTGTACACCGTGCTCACCGGGCTGGCGCTCGGGCTCGCCCCTGGCCTGGCGGCGGCACAGACGCCCCTCAAGCTCTACATCTCGGCCGACATGGAAGGCGTCGCCGGCGTCGTGAGCGAGCAGCAGCTCAGCCCAAGCGGCTTCGAATACTCACGCTTCCGCGAGTTCATGACGGCCGAAGTGAACACGGTCATCGAGACCGCCTTCGCCGCCGGCGTCACCGAGATCGTGGTGAGCGATTCGCACGGCAATGGTCAGAACCTGCTGATCGAGAAATTCCCGAAGAAGGTATCGGTCGTGCGCTCCTGGCCGCGGCCGCTGATGATGATGGAAGGCATCGATGAATCGTTCGCCGGCGCCATTCTGCTCGGCTATCACACCAGCACCCACAACGAAGCCGGCGTGCGAGCGCACACGCTCTCGAGCGCCCGTCTTGCCGACGTGCGCATCAACGACAAACAAGTCGGTGAAGGTGAGATCAGCGCTGCCATCGCTGGCCACTTCGGTGTGCCCGTCATCATGGTCAGCGGCGATGACCAACTCGTGAAAGAGCTGCAGGGCTCGCTCGGCAACGTCGAAGGCGCGGTGGTGAAATGGGCGCATGGCTTCCACTCCGCCCGCACGCTGACACCCGCCGAAGCAAACGATGTGCTTCGCGCAGCGACGAAGCGCGCACTTGCCCGCATCAAGAGTTTCAAGCCTTACACAGTCGCAACACCGGTGCGCTTCGACCTGCGCTTCAAAAGCTATCGCCAGGCCGACATGCTGAGCTATCTACCCATCGTCGAGCGACTCGACTCGCACACGGTCCGCTACGTTGCCAAGGACATGCCTGCCGCGTCCAAGTTCGTCGAGTTCGCGGTGACGTACGAAGCGAACATGGATCCGTGATGAACACGAAAGTCGGCGGTGAGACTGACCCGTCAAAACGAAACGCCCTCAAGGATGAGGGCCTCTGGCGGGGTGGGATGACACGAAGTACATCCATGTACTTCGCCCTTCGGGCAGCCTAAAGGCTGTGCAAAACGGCTGTCCTGCCGTTTTGTCGAACCCACGAGGCTCGCAGGTTCTCTATCCCACCCAAACGACAACAACAAAAAAGCCCCGCAAGGGGCTCTTTTGTTCTTGTGGCGGAAGGGGTGGGATTCGAACCCACGAGAGGCTTGCGCCCCTGCCGGTTTTCAAGACCGGTGCAATCGACCACTCTGCCACCCTTCCACGCATGAGCCCCGGGAGGGTCGGCCCGGGGGCGCGCATCCTAGCATGGATCGGGGGTGGACGCCTGCGCCCGCGGAACGCCTTCAGCTCACTCCGATCGCGCCGCCGAAGTGCGGATCGCCCTTCCCCTCCCAGGCATCCCGGCTGTGGCCGCGTTCAATGTCGGATCGGCTTCGATGACGTGCTCGCCCTTGCACTGCGGGCCTATGGATTGAATGCCCCCTCCGGAGAGGGGCGCGAGGCCACCCTACGAGCGCGTACAGTGCGCGGCGTTCACAACAACGCATTGGACTGGCCACGGAGAGAACCATGTTCAAACGCTCAGGGGGCACTGCCCAGCTCAGACGCTTGGCAGCAAGCAGCGCATTGTTTCTAGCTTGGATGCTCGCGCCTGCGGTGCAGGCAGCACCATCGTTCGTCGCCTTCGAAAGCGGTCACGTCCGACCGCTCGCCTTGTCATCGGATGGCAGCAAGCTGTTCGCCGTCAACACCCCGAACAACACGCTCGTCATTTATAACGTCACGCCCGTTGGCATCTTCAAGGACGCCGAAGTCTCCGTCGGTCTGGAGCCAGTCGCCGTCGCGATCCGCAGCAGCACTGAAGTGTGGGTGGTGAATCATCTATCCGACAGCGTCAGCGTCGTCACGCTGACAGGTACGCCGCGAGTCACACGAACGTTGCTCGTGGGTGATGAGCCCCGTGACATCGTGTTCGCCGGCACCTCCAATCGCGCATTCATCACCACCGCACATCGCGGCCAGCACCGCACCGACCCCTCCATCGCATCCGTGTCCGGCGCCGGCGATCCGCAGCTTACGACGCCCGGTGTCGGCCGCGCCGACGTGTGGGTGTTCGATCCTGCCAATCTCGGCACGGCCTTCGGTGGCACGCCGCTCAAGATCATGACGTTCTTCAGCGATACGCCGCGCGCGCTCGCCGTCAGCCCCGATCGCAAGACCGTTTATGCCGCGGCCTTCAAGTCCGGCAATCAAACGACGACGGTGTTCGAGCTGATGGTGTGCGACGGCTTCGACCCCAACACCCCCTGCACCTTCGCAGGCAACACCCTGCCCGGCGGCAACCCGGGCCCAATGACGAACTTCGAGGGCAAGCGCGCACCGGAAGTCGGCTTGATCGTGAAGTTCAACCGCGCAAGCGGCCATTGGGAAGACGAACTGGGCCGCAACTGGGATGCGGCGGTTCGATTCCAATTGCCGGATCAAGATGTGTTCTCGATCGATGCCAACGCTCTCACCCAGAAGGCGTCGTTCTCGCACGTCGGCACCACCTTGTTCAACATGGCGACCAATCCGCGCACGGGGAAGCTGTATGTCTCCAATACCGAGGCCATCAACAACGTGCGCTTCGAAGGACCGGGCGTGGTCGGCGGCTCCACCGTGCAAGGCCGGCTTGCCGAGACGCGCATCTCGGTGATCTCCGGCACCACTGTCGCCTCTCGCCATCTGAACAAGCACATCAACTACGACCTGCTTGCCAACGATCCCGGCTTCGATCCGAGCGTGAAAAACCACAGCTTGTCGACGCCGCTGGACATGGTGGTCAGCCGCGATGGTCGCAAGCTCTACGTTGCCGCGTTCGGTTCCAGCAAGGTCGGCGTGTTCGACACGACGGCGCTGGAAGCGAACACGTTCAATCCGGTGACGACGAGCCCCAACTACATCAGCGTCAGTGGCGGTGGCCCAAGCGGCCTTGCACTGGATGAAAATCGGAATCGGCTATACGTGATGACACGCTTCGACAACGCAGTGAAGGTCATCAACCTTGCGACGAAGGCGGAAGTGGCCGCGTTACCGTTGTTCAATCCCGAGCCTGCGCAAGTCGTCGCAGGCCGGCCGCTGCTCTACGATGCCGTGGATATGTCAGCCAATGGCGAAGCTGCCTGCGCAAGCTGTCACATCTTCGGCGACAACGACGAGCTGGCCTGGGATCTGGGCAATCCCGATGACCTCGTGACCAGCAATCCCATTCCGATTCGCTTGGGCTTCGCGGCGCTCAACACGCAGCCGCGCATCAACGGCACCGGCGTCGTGACGGACTTCCATCCGATGAAGGGACCGATGACGACGCAGACGTTGCGTGGCATGCGCCATCACGGCGCCATGCACTGGCGCGGCGATCGCGCTCACGGGTTCTTCGGCACCGATGCGTTCGATCCGGAACTGTCGTTCAACAACTTCGTCGTGGCGTTCGATGGTTTGATTGGCCGCTCTACGCTGCCGGATTTGACAACCATGCAGCGCTTCACCAACTTCCAGTTGGAGGTGCAGCTGCCGCCGAATCCGGTGCGCAATTTGGACAACTCGCTCACCCCGGCTCAACAGCGCGGGCATGATTTCTATCTTGGCCCCCGTCGTGCTGACGGTGCACCACCGGCTGCAGGACCCGGCACTGGATTTACCTGCGAAGGCTGCCATCGCCTGGATGCATCGCAAGGCTTCTTCGGCACCGACGGTCAAGCGAGCTTCGAAGGGTTGCCGCAGATCGTGAAGATCCCGCATCTGCGCAATGCATATACGAAGGTCGGCATGTTCGGCTTCCCCGGCATGCCGTTCTTCACCACGCCCGACACTGGCAACACGGGCAATCAGATCCGGGGCTTTGGTTACCTGCACGATGGCTCGATCGACACGGTATTCCATTTCCTGTCGGCGGTGCTGTTCGCACCGACGCCGGAGGTGGGCTTCCCGGCGGCAACCTACGAACAAACCCGACGCGACATGGAGCAGTTCATGCTGGCCTTCGACTCCGACATCGCGCCCATCGTGGGTCAGCAGATCACCTTGACGAAGACCAATGCCGCGGCCGTGGGTCCGCGCATCGATCTGCTGCAAGCCCGGGCCGCGGCGCCGTTCACCTCGAAGACGCTCGGTGGCACGGTGACTGAATGCGACTTGGTCGCGAAGCTCACACTGGCGGGTACGCCGCGCGGATTCCTTTATAACGCCGCATCCGATGCCTTCGTGCCCTCGGGCAGCGGAATCGGTGTGCCCGACGCATTGTTCCGCGCACTGGCGCTGATCCCTGGACAAGAGATCACATTCACCTGCGTACCTCCTGGCTCGGGCGCGCGCATTGCTGCCGTTCCCTAGCCGCTTGCGACAACAACATCCGTTGCAGACATTTCTCGAGGTCGCCGTCACCCCACTCTGGCGGCGACCTTTTTTTCCTTCGGGGTTCAGCGCGCCGATAGCGACGGCGGTCGCCCGTCGACGAGGCGCAGTTCTTGCGCACGGAATACGGCTTCCATCCGTGTACTCACGCCGAGCTTTGCGAACACATTCTTCAGGTGCCATTTCGTCGTCAGCAGCGTGATGTTGCTGCGCTCGCTGATGTCCTTGTTGCTCAAGCCCTGCGACACCAGCTTCAGGAGGTCGAGCTCGCGCTGGGTAAGTAGTGGCATCGGCTCAGCCGGCGGATGGTGCTCATAGGGATCGAACGCCAGCACGTCGCGGAAGCGCTTGAAGTACTCTGCCGAGGGCAGTGTCGCAACTCGCGACATCTTGATCGCCGTCGCAAACATCTTCGGTAAGCCGAAGACGTCATCGAACACGGCTCGGCTGAAGCCTCGATGGCCAGTGAGCTTGAGCGCACGATTCATCCAGCCAAACGCGGCCTCCTCTTCATGCGCCTGCCAGCTGCACGTCGCAAGCGTCGCTTCCAGCCGTACCCGGCCATACACGTCGCCCGCCGCCTCTGCGCGTTCGCACAACCGCTGCAACTCGTTCGCCGCCGCATCGAACAAGCCCCGATGAATCAGGATCGCCACGCGCGACAAGGCAAACTCCTCCCACGGCGGCTCGGCTCGGTTGTTTGCATCGACGTGGAAGGACTGTCCGCAATCGGCAAGCGCGCGTAACGCCCGCATCGGTTGCTCCTGTAGCAGCCACAGCCGAACCTTCTCGAAACATACCCGTGCCAACAATCGCTGGCAGTTGCTGCTGTCGAGCACGCTGTGCGCATAGTCGAGCAATCTCAGTGCGTCGCCGTACTTCGCGGATGCGCATTTGAGCCGTGCGGCGACCACATGCGCGACGGTCAGATTCTCCAGCGAGGGCGCCATCGACAGCAGGGGCAGAACTTCAGCGCACAGCGCTTCGGCCTGCTGCAATCGATTGTGGTGATAGTGCACGGACGCCGCGGCGGTGGTGGCCGTAACCCAGATCGGATTGCGCCGCCCTCCTCGCGTGCATGCGTAAAGCTGCATGCAGCTTTCTGCTGCCTCTTTCGCATGGCCCTCGGCGCGATCGATCAGCATCAGCACCACGGAGGCTTGTGCCAACGCATAGATATGTTGCGTTCCTTGCAGCAACTGCTTGCCTCGCAATGCGAGCCGGCGCGCGGCATCGAACGCTTTGTCCACGAGCAACTGATACGCCGCGACGTTGAACAGGTTGGCGGTGAGATAGGGATTCTCCGGAATGCTCAGCGCCTCCACGTCCGGCACGACGAACTGCACCCGGGCGTCGGTCATGATCTCGAGCATCAATTGCAGCGGCGGTAGCGCGCGTCGCTCCGACTCATCGCGCGCCAGTTGATCCGCGAGCCGAAGCTCCTGACGGGCCCGCTCGAACTGTCGCAGGAAAATCAGGCTCATCAGATGCGCATCACGCACCGCTTCGCAGCTCATGATCTCGCCGAGCGTCAGTCGTCCCGACCACTGCAACACTTCGGGAAACTCCCCCGTTCGCAACCACACGGGCACACAGCGCGCCAGCACCTGCAGCGCCCACTGGCGATCGGCCGCCGCGAACGCATGATGTAGGGCTTCGCGCGGTTGCTCATGATCGGCGAACCATTGGCTGCTGATTCGATGCAGCTGTGCGATACGCGCAGACCCGAGTTTCTTCAGCTGCCCGAGCAGGAACTCCCGATACATCGTGTGATAGCGGAACCATCGATGCGTGCCGTCCAACGCTCGGACGAAGCGCTGCGAGTGCTCCAGCTCATCGAGGCACTGCGATGCGTCATCCTCGCCAAGCAACGCCACCGCAAGCTCACTGCAGAACCGCTCGGGAACACAGGTGACAAGCAGGAACTCGCGCAGCCGATCCGGCAAGTCCTGCCACGCTTCGGCCATCAGATAAGCGCCAATGTCGTGATCGAGTCCTTCGACGCGCTCGCCCCTCGTGCTCGCAAGCAATGTGAGCTTCACGCCCGCGATCCATCCTTCCGTGCGCCGAGCGCACTCGGTTGCATCCTGCAGCGACAGCGGTACGCCGCGCAGGAGTAAGGACAACTCGCAGATTTGCTCGGGCTGGAACGCGAGATCGGCCGCGTCCAACAGCGTCAATGCATCCTCGAGCTTGAGTCGCTGTAAATCGAATCTCGGTACGCGACGCGTCGCGAGGATCCATCGTACCTTCGGCGAGGACTGCAGCATCAGTTGCAGCAGTGCCCGCTCACCCTCGGCGCAATCCAACCATTGCAGGTCATCGATGACGACGGCCAAGGGTTGATCGAGACTCGCAAGCTGATCGCCCAGGGCATCTGTGATGTGTTCTGCCGAGCAATGCGTGCACGCGCCAGCCCCGACGAAGGGGGCGGCGGAGGTATGCAGCGCTTTGTCGATGCTGGCCGCCAGCCAGCTGAAGAAATGCACCGGCTCGCGATCACGACGTTCGCCCAACAGCCAGGCCACGCGCCGCTCTGGCCCGAGCTGGCCGTGCCATTGGGTCAGTAACGACGTCTTTCCCGAACCCGGCGGTGCGAGCAGCAGCACGACCTTGCCGCCTCGGTCGATGCGGGCTGCCAGGGGACTACGTGGAATCAGTGCCGAGGTGCTGCGAGGCGGACCGAATTTCGCCGAGTTGCTCGCCAAGCCGACGATCTGCGCCATGTCGCGGTTCCGTGCCGTGCGCATAAGCCTCCATGCAATCGTTGCGATGGACGGGCCACCACAACAACCGATGCGGCGGCAATCGATCAGGTCGCAAAATCTAAGGGGCTGCTGACAGCAGTGTCAATGCGCCTGCACAATCGCTCATGACCGCCTTCCTGACAGCCCGGTAAGGTTCAACCCCTTGCAATTCAAAATCTTGCAATCACATAGACGGGGTCCGCCCAGGCCGCTGTAGAATGCTGGACAAGGCGCGTCGGCCTGCAACTCGCGGGACGGAACGCGGTCCAACTGGACGATATTCCGGAGGAGTCGAAAGTCATGGCGTCTTATCCAAGCACCATTGCAAGTACCACGCGCAGCTCAGCGCTGACGACCAATAAAGTTCTACGCAACACGTATCTGTTGCTCGGTGCCACGCTCGCCTTCAGTGCGTTGACGGCCGGCGTCTCCATGCTGCTCAACCTGCCCCATCCGGGTCTGTTGATCACACTGGTCGGCTACTTCGGCCTGCTGTTCGCAGTCACCAAGACGCAGAACAGCTCGTGGGGTCTGTTGTTCATCTTCCTGCTGACCGGCTTCATGGGCCTGACGCTCGGCCCCATCATCAGCATGTATCTGAAGTTCCTGCCGAACGGCGCGCAAGTCGTGACCACGGCGCTCGGCGTCACCGCCGCGACCTTCGTCGGCTTGTCCGCCTATGCGGTCAAGAGCCAGAAGGACTTCAGCTTCATGGGCGGCTTCCTGACGGTGGGCATCATCGGCGCCTTCCTGCTCGGCCTGGTGGCCGTGTTCTTCAACATGCCGACCTTGTCGCTGGTGGTCTCGGGCGTGTTCGTGATCGCGATGGCCGGCCTGATCCTGTATCAGACCAGCGCCATCATTCACGGCGGCGAGACGAACTACATCATGGCGACGGTCACGCTATACGTGAGCATCTACAACCTGTTCACCAGCCTGCTGCACCTGTTGGGCGCGGCCTCCGGTGATGACTGATCGAGTCATCCAGGGCTGAAAGACAAAGGGCGCTGCCAAAAGCAGCGCCCTTTTTTTACGCCCGGCTTTATGTTCCGGGAATCTCGATTGTCTATGCCGCTTCGGCTAGTGTCGCCGCTTCTGGGACAGGAGGAGTAAAGGAATGAGAGCTCTGTTAGCCGCTGCTGCCTTGTTGACGGTCGCGCACTCGGCGTCAGCGAATGATGCCGTGTCGATTCCCGACGCGAGCCAGCTGAAATGGCAGGTGGACATGTATGCCAACAAGGTGTGGCTGCAAAACCTGAAGGATTTCGACATAACTTTCGGGACCACCTACAAGTACTACATCGACCTGCAGGCCCCTGGAGGAAACGCAGGAACTGAAGGAGGAAAGGCGGCCTATGCGGCACTTCTCGCCGCAGCGTTCTCGGGAAGCAGTATTACGATCTTTGTCACCGACAAGATGACCACAACAACGAGTGTCGTGAACTTCATCGGCAGATAGCCGCGATCGAGCGACTACACAAAAGCCGCGCGCGTGGTCCCGGAAGGCGTCAAATGGTCTCCGGGACCACCGATCGTCGAGAGCCTCTTACGGACGGCGGATGACGTCGAGACCACCCATGTACGGCTTCAGCGCCTCGGGCACCTTGATGCTGCCATCCGGCTCCTGATAGTTCTCGAGCACGGCCACGAGCGCGCGACCGGCGGCCACACCCGATCCGTTCAACGTGTGCAGCGGCTCCGGCTTGCCCGTCTCGGGATTGCGCCAACGCGCCTGCATGCGACGCGCCTGGAACGCCTCGAAGTTCGAGCACGAAGAAATCTCGCGATATGCCTCCTGCCCTGGCAGCCATACTTCCAGGTCATACGTCTTCGCCGAGCCGAAGCCGATATCGCCGGAAGCCAGCGCCATCACTCGATAGGGAAGATTCAGTCGCTTGAGCACTTCTTCGGCGTTACGCGTCAGCAAGTCGTGCTCGGCGTACGAATCTTGCGGCTTCGACAGGTGCACCAGCTCCACCTTCTCGAACTGATGCTGACGAATCATGCCGCGCGTGTCCTTGCCGTACGAACCCGCTTCGGAGCGGAAGCACGGCGTGTGCGCGACGTAACGGATCGGCAATTCGTCGGCTTCGATGATGGTTTCGCGGGCGAGATTCGTGACCGGCACTTCCGCGGTCGGAATCAAATACAGCCCCGACTCGCCCTTGAGGGCGAACAAGTCCGCTTCGAACTTAGGCAAGTTGCCGGTGCCCGTCAGGGATTGAGCGTTCACCAGATAGGGAACATAGGTCTCGCGATAGCCGTGCTCGCCGGTATGCAGATCCAGCATGAACTGGATCAACGCGCGATGCAGGCGAGCCAGCGGCCCGGTCAGCACCGTGAAGCGCGCGCCGGAGATCTTGCCGGCGGCAGCGAAGTCCATCTGGCCGAGCTTTTCGCCGAGCTCAACGTGGTCGAGCGGCTTGTACGCAAACTTGCGCGGCTCACCCCAACGACGAACCTCGACGTTGGCAGTTTCATCGCGACCGACGGGCACGCTCTCGTGCAGCATGTTCGGCAGCCCGAGCGTGATCTTCTCGAGCTCCGCTTGCACCTTGGCGAACTCGGCTTCGGCGGCCGCGAGCTCGGTGCCGAGCGTTTCGACCTGCTTCAACAGCGGCGCGATGTCCTGCCCCTGCGCCTTGGCCTTGCCGACGCTCTTGGCGTGAACGTTCTTCTCGTTGCGCAGCTCATCGGCCCGCACCTGCCATTTCTTGCGCGCTTCCTCCAGCGAGTTCAGCTGAGCCACGTCGAGCTTGAAACCGCGTTTCGCGAGGTTCGCGGCAACGGCGTCGGGGTCGGAACGGAGCAGTTTGGGGTCGAGCATAGTAGAAGTGACTACTGACTAATGACTGATGACTGGTCAGAAAGCGGCACAGTGTATTCCAGCGGCATCTCAAGTGCAGCCATGACCCTCTGACCAGTCATTAGTCACCAGTCAGCAGTCACTTCTTTCTGCGTGCCAGCGCCTCGGCAATCTTGATTTCCATGCCCCGGGACACGGGCTGATAGTACTGGCGCGGCTCCATGCCTTCGGGGAAGTAATTCTCACCGGCCGCGTAAGCATCCGGCTCATCGTGCGCGTAGCGATAGTCCTTGCCGTAGCCGAGCGACTTCATCAGCTTGGTCGGTGCATTGCGCAGATGCAGTGGGACATCGAGCGAGCCCAAGGTTTTCGCATCCTGCATGGCCTCGCCGAACGCCTTGTACAGGGCGTTGCTCTTCGCCGCGCACGCCAGAAATACGACCGCCTGCGCGATGGCCAGCTCCCCTTCCGGCGAGCCGAGCCGCTCGTACACCTCGCACGCTTCCAACGCCAACGTGTGGCCGCGCGGATCGGCGAGACCGATATCTTCCGAGGCCATCCGCAGCACGCGCCGAGCGATGTATCGAGGATCGCAGCCGCCATCCAGCATTCGACACAGCCAGTACAGCGCCGCATCCGGATCGCTGCCGCGCACTGATTTATGCAGCGCCGAGATCTGGTCGTAGAACGCCTCGCCCTGCTTGTCGAAACGTCGCAAGCCGCCCGAGGCCACTTCATTCGCGATGGCTTCAGTGATCGCTGGCGGCTCGCCAGCACTTGCCAGATCGATCGCGAGCTCCAGCATGTTGAGCGAACGGCGCGCGTCGCCATCGGCCGCTTTCGCCATCAATTCCAGCGCGCGTTCCTCGGCCGCGACCGCACCTTCTTGCCTGGCGAGCGCACGATCCAGCACCTGCCGGATATCCGCCTCGGTGAGCGAGCGCAACACGTAAACGCGCGCTCGTGACAGCAACGCGTTATTCAATTCAAACGACGGATTTTCGGTGGTCGCGCCGATGAAGACCAAGGTGCCATCCTCGACCCACGGCAGAAATGCATCCTGCTGTGCTTTGTTGAAACGATGCACCTCGTCCAGAAACAACACCGTGCGACGGCCGGCACGACGCGCTTCCTGGGCTTGTTCGGCGGCGGCGCGAATGTCCTTGACGCCGGCCATCACCGCAGACAACGCGATGAACTGCGCATCGCACTGCTGAGCCACCAAGCGAGCCAGCGTGGTTTTACCCGTGCCGGGCGGTCCCCACAAAATCATCGAGTGCAGATGACCGCCTTCGAGCATGCGTCGCAGCGGCTTGCCGGGGCCGAACAGATGCGTCTGTCCGATATATTCATCGAGCGAAGCCGGTCGCATGCGATCCGCGAGCGGTCGCGCATCGACGGCGTCGTCGAACGGCAAATTCACGACTCCTGCGTCCCGGTCACGAGCGCTACCACCGACTCTACGCGCTGTGCCCAGCTGCCGAAGCACCAGCACAGCAACAGCCCAGCGAACACGCCAGCGCTGTTTGCGACGACATCACGCACATCTGCCTGGCGCCCCCAGCCCATGGCGCCTTGAGCGAACTCGATCAGCACGCCCATCACGACCAGGCCGAGCGCGATGAGCCAGTATCGCGAGCGCGGATAGATACCGCCGAACCAGCACGACAGCAGCAGATAGCCGATGAAGTGCTCGGACTTGTCACTCAAGTTCGACGGCAGCGGCAGCCGGTCAGTGGGCATCAGGCAGACAACAATCGCCAACCCGATGGCGAGCCAGCCCAAGGTGAGCCAGAGCCTCGGAAATCTCAACGGCAACATAACCTCAATTCCTGGACGTATCGCCGATCACGTCGGCACCAGGCGGTACGGTAAAGGTGAATCGTGACGGATCGAGGGCGAGATTCCGCTCCAATTGTGAAAACTCGAGGTTCGTGGTCTGGCCGAGCTTGTCGGCCAGCTGCATGAACTTCAATGTGTTGCCATCGAAGCCCAGACGCACCCATTTGAAATCCGTGTCATCGCGTTTGGGTTGCATGCGCACCCACAACACGCCGCCCTCTTGCGACGTTTGCGTGACAGTAAAGTTGTCCTGCAGATTGCCTTGACCGCTCAGCAGCATGGCCGGCGTCGCCGATAATGTGTCATCCAGCTTGCGCACCGTTACCTGTTGCAGATCGGCGTCGTACAGCCAGATGCGCGAGCCGTCGGCGACGATGACCTGTTCATTGGGCTCGTGATAATCCCAACGGAACCGATCGGGGCGGCGGATCGCCAACGTGCCGCTCGCCTGCTCGACGGTCAACCCATTGCGATCCATCAGCGTTTGTTTGAACTGCGCCTGCAGCGATTGCAGGCCCTGCAGAAAGCTCTCGACCTTCCGCTGACCCGCGGCCGTGTCCGAGGCGGCGAGCGTCACGTGAGCAAACAGCGTGAGGAGCAACGCGGCCGCCATACGACCGACACTGAAAAAACGCGTCATCGAGCTACTCTTCGGCCGGCGGGGGCGCCAGCACTTCGCGCGAGCCGTTGGACTGCAGCGGACCGACCAGGCCGGCCGCCTCCATGGTTTCGATCATGCGCGCGGCGCGGTTGTAACCGATCTTCAAGCGACGCTGCACACCGGAGATCGACGCCTTGCGGGACTCGACCACGATTTTCACCGCCTGATCGTACAAAGGATCCTGCTCGCCATCGGAACCCTCACCGCCCTCGCCGCCTTCGTCATCCTCGCCCTTTAGACCAGGAATCGGCGTGGAAGGTCCCTTCAGGATCTCATCCACGTAGGACGGCGGCGACGAGCCCTTCAAGCTGCCGACAACGCGATGAACCTCGGCGTCCGACACGAACGCACCGTGCACGCGTACCGGCACCGAGGTGCCCGGCTGCAGGAACAACATGTCGCCGTGACCGAGCAAAGCCTCGGCGCCCATCTGATCGAGAATGGTGCGCGAGTCCACTTTCGCCGACACCTGGAACGCCATACGCGTCGGAATGTTTGCTTTGATCAAGCCCGTGATCACGTCCACCGACGGACGTTGCGTGGCGAGAATCAGGTGAATGCCCGACGCACGCGCCTTCTGGGCCAGGCGCGCGATCAGCTCTTCCACCTTTTTGCCAACGATCATCATCATGTCGGCCAACTCATCGACGATGACGACGACGAACGGCAGCGGCTCCAGGAACGGCACTTCGTTCGGATTGCCTTCCGGGCCGAGCATCTTCATCAGCAACGGATCGCGGATCGGCTCCTTGGCCTCCTGCGATTCCTTGATCTTCCGATTGAAGCCGGCAAGGTTTCGCACGCCGAGCGCGGCCATCAATTGATAGCGACGCTCCATCTCGGCCACGCACCAGCGCAACGCGTTGGCGGCTTCCTTCATGTCGGTCACGACTGGCGCCAACAGATGCGGAATGCCCTCATACACCGACAATTCCAGCATCTTCGGATCGATCATGATCAAGCGCACGTGCTCCGCCGATGCCTTGTAGAGCAGCGACAGCACCATCGCGTTGACCGCGGTCGATTTACCCGAACCGGTCGTACCACCGACCAGCAAGTGCGGCATGCGGGCGAGATCCGCGCAGACCGGACCGCCACTGATGTCCTTGCCGAGCACCAGCGCCAGCGGCGACGCCATATCATCGTAAGCTCTGGACTTGATGATCTCGCCCAACGTGACGATCTCGCGCTTCTCGTTGGGAATTTCCAGGCCGACGGTCGATTTGCCGGGAATGACTTCCACGACGCGCACGCTGATCGCGGACAGCGCACGCGCCAGGTCCTTGGCAAGATTCGAGATCTGGCTGACCTTCACGCCGGTGCCGAGACTCAGCTCGAAGCGCGTGATGACGGGGCCCGGATTCACCGCGACCACCTCGGCCTCGACGCCGAAGTCCTTGAGCTTGATCTCCACCAGGCGCGACATGGCCTCGAGCGCTTCGGATGAATACCCCTGCTGTTTCGGCGGCGGATCATCGAGCAGTGACAGCGGCGGCAGTTCCTTCGACTGCGGCGCTTCGAACAGCGCGACCTGACGTTCCTTCTCGACGCGCTCGCTCTTCTCCACCTTCTGCTCGACCCGCTCGATCTTCGGCGGCGGACGCGAGGCGACGCGCTTTTTCTCTTCGCGGATGACTTCGCTGCGCGCTTCCTTCACCTCGCGACCTTGTTTGATCTCGCGTGCGGTGCTCATCCGGCCGGACATCCATTCGAACGCACGCAAGGTCGCGCGGCCCGTCACGTCCATGACCTGAATCCACGAATGGCCGATGAACAGCGACACGCCCGCAAGCCACAGCGCCAGCAGCATCAAGGTCGCACCGAGGAAGCTCAAGCCCGAGTCCAGTCCCTGCCCCACCAGCGAGCCGAGCACCCCGCCGGCTGAGTCCGGATAGCTGTGGATGGTGAAGTGCAGGCTGGCCAACCCACAGCTGGTGGCGAGCGTCAGCAGAAAGCCCAGGCCGCGAAAGGCCAGCGTGGCGTTCGACTGCGCGTCATCCTTGCTGCGATCCCGATACAGCAGCCAGCCGGCAAATCCGATCATCACCGGAAACAAGAACGCTGGCGCGCCGAACAACAGCACCAGCAGCCCCGCCATATGCGCGCCCAAGGGACCGATGACGTTGGCGATCGGCCCGGGCTCGCCCGTGGTTGCGAAAGACGGATCGTGGCGGTCGTACGTGATGAGCGCCGCCAGCACGATCAGTGCGAGCGCGCCGAACACCCACAGGGCCCCCTCGCGCAATGACCGCACGACGGTGGACCCCAACCGCATTCCTTCGCGCGCCTCAGCCCTGCTGGCCAACTCGATTCACCCCAACCAATTGCATAAGAAAAGCTGTGTAACTCACTGATATCGAATATACATTATCCCGGGCCGGGCGGGTTGAGCCACCCCCCGAAAGCAAGCTTCGAGCTGACCAGCGGGAGCGGTCCGTCGATGACCGGCATCGAGCCCCTCTATTTGGCGGCCCGGTGCGCATTACATACCATGCGCCCCTGACCGGCCTGTGAGGCGGGCGAGCGGATGAACCGCGCGGCGTTGCTATTGGCGACGGGCGCCCTCACAGACTGTCAGAACTCTCGCATCGACGCTTTAAGGATCGTGAAGGTGAATCATACATGAGCACTCCCCGCCACTCCCGGTTGATCATTCTGGGGTCGGGCCCCGCAGGCTACGCCGCCGCCGTCTATGCCGCGCGCGCCAATCGCAAGCCGCTGCTGCTGACCGGCCTCGAGGAAGGCGGCCAGCTCATGACCACCACCGAGGTCGACAACTGGCCCGGCGACCCGCACGGCCTCACCGGCCCGAAGCTGATGGAGCGCATGCGCGAGCACGCCGAGCGCTTCAATACCGAAGTGGTGAACGACCACATCAACAGCGTCGACCTGTCGCAGCGTCCGTTCAGACTCGAAGGCGATCGCGGCGCTTACACCTGCGATGCGCTGATCATCGCCACCGGCGCGACCGCCAAGTACCTGGGCCTGGAGTCCGAGCAGAATTTCCGCGGCCGCGGCGTGTCGGCCTGCGCCACCTGCGACGGCTTCTTCTTCAAGAATCAGAAAGTGGCGGTCATCGGCGGCGGCAACACCGCGGTCGAGGAAGCGCTGTATCTGTCGAACATCGCTTCGCACGTCACGCTGGTCCATCGCCGCGACAAGCTGCGTTCGGAAAAAATCCTGCAGGATCATCTGTTCGAACGCGAGAAGGCCGGCAAAGTTTCGATCGTGTGGAATCACCACGTCGATGAAGTGCTCGGCGATGACAGTGGTGTCAACGGCGTTCGCATCGCGCCCGTAGCGGGCGGACCGAAGCGCGATCTGGAAGTCACCGGCATGTTCGTCGCCGTCGGCCATGCGCCCAATACGCAGCTGTTCGAAGGCCAGCTGGAGATGAAGGGCGGCTATCTGATCGTGAAGTCCGGCATCGCCGGCAACGCGACGCAGACCAGCGTGCCCGGCGTGTTCGCCGCCGGCGACGTCGCCGATCATGTGTATCGCCAGGCCATCACATCGGCCGGCACGGGCTGCATGGCGGCGCTCGACGCCGACAAGTATCTCGACCAGATCGATGCAGCCAATCTCAAGGCTTGAGCTGACGGCGCGCGCTGACGCGCGCCATCGCCCTGCCGATCGGTAAGATCGGGGCCAATGGCAGCGAATCTGCAAGCACGCATCATTACGAGCATCGATCGCATCCCCGCTGCGCAATGGAATGCGCTGGCGCTCGGGGGCAATCCGTTCGTGCGGCACGAGTTCTTGCTCGCCCTGGAGCGCGCCGGCTGCGTCGGTAAGGCAGCCGGCTGGTTGCCCCATCATCTACTGCTCGAAGAGCAAGGCCAGCTGGTCGCGGCCATGCCGCTGTACCGCAAGAGTCATTCGTGGGGGGAGTTTGTTTTCGATTGGAGCTGGGCGCGTGCTTACGATCAAGCCGGCCTGCGCTACTACCCCAAACTCGTGAGCATGCCGCCGTTCACACCGGCGATGGGGCCTCGTTTGTTACTCGCTCCCGATGCCTCGCCCGAGGTGCGCACGCGTCTGAGCATGGAACTGCTGACGTACGCGAAGTCGCAGCAGATGTCATCGGCGCATCTGTTGTTCCTGACGGAGGAAGATCGTGCGTCGCTGAGCGATGAAGGTTATCTGTGGCGCAAGGACTGCCAGTTCCACTGGCACAACCGCGGCTACAAAACCTTCGACGATTTCATCGCGACGTTTCGCTCCGACAAGCGCAAGAAAGCACTGCGCGAGCGTCGTCGCGTGCGCGAAGGGGGCGTCACGTTTCGCACGCTCAGCGGTGCGCAGATGGATGCCAAGCTGTGGAACATCGTGTTCGGGTTTTCCGCGGCGACGTTCGAATCGCACGGCCATGAGCACTACTTGAACGTGGAATTCTTCCAGGCCGTGTCCGAGGTGATGCCGCACTCGGTCGTGATCAAACTGGCGGAGTACCAGGGTCATCCGATCGCCACCGCGATTTTCTTTCGCGGCGATGAGGTGCTGTACGGTCGCTACTGGGGCGCAGCTGCGAACTTTCACAGTCTGCATTTCGAGACCTGCTACTACCAGGGCATCGAGTACTGCATCGAGCACGGGCTGCAGCACTTCGAGCCGGGCACGCAGGGCGAGCACAAAGTTCCGCGCGGCTTCGAGCCGACACCTACCTGGTCGGCACACTGGATCGCCGATCCGCGCTTCCGTCGCGCCATCGATCATTACCTAAATGATGAGCGCGCGGCGATCGATCAATATATCCTGGAAGTCGAAGAACATACGCCGTATCACCGAGGGCCTTGACCCATGCGCGGCTCGATTGTCTGGCTTTCGGAGCACGATTCACCGGATGCGTTTCCGCCGGTGGATCGTGCATTGGTCGAACCGGATGGACTGCTCGCCGCTGGCGGCGACTTGTCCCCAATGCGACTACTGGCCGCCTATCGACGCGGCATCTTCCCCTGGTACTCGCGCGGTCAGCCGATCTTGTGGTGGTGTCCGGATCCGCGCGCCGTCCTGATGCCGCAGCAGCTGAAGGTTTCGCGCAGTCTGGCCAAATCGAGCCGTAATCGCGGCTTTGTCACCCGCATCGATACCGCCTTTCGCGAGGTCGTGCGTGCCTGCGGCAGCAGCGAGTTGCGCCCTGGCGGCACCTGGCTGTCCCCGGAAATGCGCGCCGCTTACGTCAAGCTGCACCGGCTGGGCTTCGCCCATTCGGTGGAAACCTGGCTCGACGACCGGCTGGTTGGCGGCCTGTACGGCGTTGCGCTCGGGCGCATGTTCTTCGGCGAATCGATGTTCAGTACCGAGCGCGATGCCTCCAAAGTTGCGCTCAAACGGCTCTGCGAGGAGCTGATTTCGCGTCGCTTCCACATGATCGACTGTCAAATGTCGACCCCCCACCTGATGAGCCTGGGCGCCAAGATGATCCCGCGCGCGGAATTCACCCACGCGCTGGATGAGCACCTGGGCGGCCTGTTCCAGCCCGGCCTGTGGAACGAAGCCGTGCCGGCCGGGAACGAAGCACCCCCGGCGAACGTATGACGAATTGATGCGACGAATGCCCAGCACGGGATCGTCTAAGGTCCGGTGTCAATTGCATTGGCTAGGGGCTTTATGCACAATTCGCGCGCCCTGCCGGCGGGCCCTGCCGGACAGTCATCGAGAGTGCATGTCGAAAGAAGATGCGATTCAGATGGAAGGCCGCGTGATCGACACGCTGCCCAACACTACGTTCAAGGTGCAGCTGAATAACGGCCACACCGTGATTGCGCACATCTCCGGAAAGATGCGCAAAAACTATATCCGCATTCTGACCGGCGATGCGGTCACCGTGGAGCTCACGCCCTACGACCTGACCAAAGGCCGTATCGTGTACCGCGGCCGCTGACGCGAAATAAGGATTCTTGTTCGACAGACGCACCACAGCGCTGTCGATAGGCCGCTCTCCGCAGATAACCGGCAGCTACCCTGCTGCCGATTTACCTATTTGGTTTCCTCGAGCAGCGCCTGCTCCGTGTCGGCGCGCGATTCGACTTTGAGCTTGTCGTCGGCGCCGACCGTCACGAACGCGTGACCGCCGCCGACCAGGCGTCCGAACAGCAGCTCCTCCGCCAGCGGTCGCTTGATCGCTTCCTGGATCACGCGAGCCATCGGACGCGCGCCCATCTTCGGATCGTAGCCCTTGCGCGCCATCCACTCGCGCGCCGCATCGTCGATGTGCAGCTGCACGCCTTTCTGCTCGAGCTGCGCCTCCACTTCCACCAGCAACTTGTCGACCACGCGCTGAATGGTGCGCGGATCCAGGCCATTGAACTGGATGATGCCGTCCAGGCGGTTGCGGAACTCGGGCGTGAACATGCGCTTGATCGCCTCCATGCCATCGGTCGAGTGATCCTGCTGCGTGAAGCCGATCGACGGACGATTCATTTCGAACGCACCGGCATTGGTCGTCATGACTATGACCACGTGGCGGAAGTCCGCCTTGCGGCCGTTATTGTCGGTGAGCGTACCGTGGTCCATGACCTGCAACAGCAGGTTGAACACATCCGGATGCGCCTTTTCGATCTCATCGAGCAGCAGCACCGAGTGCGGATGCTTGTTGATGGCTTCGGTGAGCAGACCGCCCTGATCGAAGCCCACGTAGCCCGGCGGCGCGCCGATCAGACGCGACACCGTGTGACGCTCCATGTATTCGGACATGTCGAAGCGGATCAGCTCCACCCCCAGGGCCAGCGCGAGCTGCCGGGTGACTTCGGTCTTGCCGACGCCGGTCGGACCGGCGAACAGGAACGAGCCAACCGGCTTGCGCTGATCGCCCAGACCCGAGCGGGACATCTTGATCGCCGAGGCCAGCGAGTCGATCGCCGTATCCTGGCCGAAGATCACCAGCTTCAGATTGCGCTCGAGGTTCTTCAGCACATCCTTGTCCGAGGTCGACACGTTCTTCGGCGGGATGCGTGCGATGCGCGCGACCACGTCCTCGATCATCTGCGTCGTGACCGTCGTCTCACGCTCACCTTCAGGCTTCAGGCGCAGGCGCGCACCCGCCTCGTCGATCACATCGATCGCCTTGTCGGGCAACTGACGATCGTTGATGTGCCGGGCGGCGAGCTCGGCCGCTGCCGCCAACGCATCATCGGCGTACTTCACGTTGTGATGCTCTTCGAAGCGCGAGCGCAGCCCCTTCAGGATCTCCACCGTCTCCGGCACCGTCGGCTCGACGATGTCGATCTTCTGGAAACGGCGCGCGAGCGCGTGATCCTTCTCGAAGATGCCGCGGTATTCGCTGTAGGTCGTCGAGCCAATGCAACGCAGCTCGCCATTGGCGAGCGCCGGCTTGATCAGATTGGACGCATCCATCACACCGCCCGATGCGGCACCGGCGCCGATGACCGTGTGGATCTCGTCGATGAACAGGATCGAGCCCGGATTCTTCTTCAGCTCGCTGAGCACGCTCTTCAAGCGCTTCTCGAAATCGCCGCGGTACTTGGTGCCGGCGATCAACGCGCCCATGTCGAGCGAGTACACCGTGCTGTCGGAAAGCACCTCGGGCACCTTGTCCTCGATAATCATGCGCGCGAGACCTTCGGCGATCGCGGTCTTGCCGACGCCGGCTTCACCGACATACAGCGGATTGTTCTTGCGGCGACGGCACAGGATCTCGACGGTGCGCTCGATTTCGGTGCGCCGGCCGATCAAGGGGTCGATGCGCCCTTCCATGGCCTGCTTGTTCAGATTGGTCGTGAACTTCTCCAGCGCCGTGCCGCCATCGGGCTCGCCGCGCTCGGCCTCGGTGCCGGGCGCCGACTCGTCCTTGTCGGTGCGGTCCTCGGCGATCTTCGACAGGCCATGGGAGATATAATTGACGACGTCCAGGCGCGCCACGTCCTGCATGGACAGCAGGTAGGCCGCATGCGAGTGCTTCTCGCTGAAAATGGCCACCAGCACATTGGCCGCGGTCACTTCCTTCTTGCCGCTGGACTGGACGTGGAACACGGCGCGCTGCAGGACGCGCTGGAAGCCCAGCGTCGGCTGCACTTCGCGATCGTCATCATCCTTTAACCGCGGTGTGGTTTGATCGATGAAATCCTTCAGGTCCTTGCGCAGCCGAGCGACATCGGCGCCGCAGGCGCGAAGGATTTCCCGGACTTTCGGCGTGTCCACGATCGCGAGCAGCAGATGCTCGACGGTCATGAACTCGTGCCGCGCTTCGCGCGCCGACTGGAAAGCCTCGTTGAGACAGATTTCGAGTTCGCTGCTTAACACGGACTGACTCTCAGATACCTAAACAACTTAAAGAGTGGACCGCTGCCTGCGTCGGAGGTTCGTAACCTCCACCGCAGTCGGTTTCCAGCGTGGCAGGGCCACGCGTGGATGCGGTGAACCTCTTCACGTTTCTTCCATCGTGCATAACAGAGGATGCTGGTGCTGGCGCGCGTACGTGGTCACCTGTGCGACCTTGGTCTCGGCGATTTCGAAGGTGAAGACGCCGCACACCCCTTTGCCCTTGGTATGCACCTCAAGCATAACGCGCGTGGCCGTCGTGCGATCCATGCCGAAAATACGTTCGAGCACGTCGACGACGAATTCCATCGGCGTGTAGTCGTCGTTCAGCAGGACCACCTGATACAACGGAGGCCGCTTGAGCTTTGGCTCGGCTTCCTCGGTGACCAGTTCCCGCTCATGCCGTGTGCTCTCTTCCGTCATCAACTTAGCGCGCTACCAGTTCGCACTCTTTATAGGGGGGAACCCCGGACAATACAAGGCAGCATCCGTCGCACCGCACTTCGGCCCGATGAGGCAGTCAAAACGTGCGCAGCCGCGGGTGTTCAGGTCATCGAGCACGGCCAGGGCAGGTATCGCCTCACGCCGCAGCCAGGCGCTGCGGCCTATGATCCATGGCCTTGCGCCGTCGCTTACGGACGGTACCGACAAAATTGCCGATTCGGACATTTGCGACAGTGTTTTCATCAATGGGAACAATCTCTTGTGACAAACTAACGCCACTCCGTATCATGTCGTGTCAGGCCGCCTCAGCCGGACTGACCCGTGGCCAGCACGGATCCGCCGCTGGTTGCGAATAGGTGGAAGACAACACTGGTCGTCTAACTTTGGTCGCGTATTCGAACGATGCCGCTGTCTGCAAAATTGCACGAATTTCAGGACCTCACGCCCCAGCAGTGGCTCGACCGGGCGTCGCGGACCGCGCCCCAGGTCGTGATGGTGGTGCTGGTCGTCGCCATTGCCTGGCAACTGGTGCAGCTCACCTGGCTGGTATTGGATCGCGGTCCGCAACGTCAACCCGCCACGGCCGCGCCGCCGATGAATGTCGCGCCCGTGCGCAGCGGTGTGGACATCCAAGCCATCGTGAACGCGCATCTGTTCGATGTCGCTGCGCCTCCGGCGGCGCCCGATGCGGCCAATGCGCCCGCAACGCAGATGAACCTGGTGCTGTCAGCCGTTTTCGCCGCCGAGGATCCGGCCAAGGGGCTCGCCATCATCGGTGAGTCGGCGCAGTCGGCGAAAGTCTTCGCGGTCGGCGGCATGGTTCGCCCCGGCACGAAGCTGCACGCCGTGTACATCGACAAGGTCATCCTCGACCGTGGCGGCAACCTGGAAGCACTGGCCCTGCCGAAGCGCACCATGGCTGCGTTGGTCATCAATCGCCCGCCGCCGCCCCAGCAGAATCAGGCCGCGGAAAATCTCCGACGCATGGCCGAGACCAATCCGAGCGCTTTTGCCGAAATCATTCGGCCACAGCCGGTGTTCGCCAATGGCGTGCAACGAGGCTACCGCGTCTACCCCGGTCGCAACCGTGCCCAGTTCAGCAAGCTGGGACTGGTGCCGGGCGATCTGGTGCTGTCGATCAATGGGACCCCGCTGGACGATCCCCAGCGCGGCATGGAGATCTTCAACACCATCGGTAGCGCCGGTCAGGTCAACGTGACCGTCGAACGTAACGGTCAGACGCAGGAGCTGACGCTGAACATGGCGCAGATCAACGTGCCTGACGCCAACGCCGGTCAGCCGCCGCGCCCGACCCAAAGCCCGAACAGTCCGCAGCCGCCCGCCGAATGAGCGGCCGCGTTTCCAAGAACGACAGTCTGCCTTTGCTCAGTCAAGGACCGTCCATGACGATTTCTTCAACCAACCCAGCTGCTGGGAAGCCGGCGAGCGTGCTCAGCGGCAAGCGCTCCGGTCTGCTCGCGCTCACCGTGACGTGCTTCCTCACGTGCGTCTCGGCGACGGCGCAACAGCAACAGCAACAACCGCCGTCACAGCAGGCGACCATCACGCCGGCGTTTCGTGACGCCGAGCTGACTGAAATCATCGACGCGGTCGCGACCATTACCGGCAAGACCTTCATCGTCGATCCTCGCGTGCGCGCGCAGGTGACGATCCGCTCCTCGACGCCGATGACGCCCGATGCGTTCTATCAGACGTTCCTTTCGATCCTGCAGGTGCATGGCTTCATCGCGGTGCCCGCCGGCGACAACATCAAGATTCTGCCGGACGCGAATGCGCGTCAGGTGCCGGGCAACGATCTGCCCTCGAGCGTCAATCCGAACTCGGACGAGGTGGTCACTCAGGTCATTTCGGTTCGCAACATCAATGCCGCGCAGCTGGTACCGGTGCTGCGTCCGTTGATTCCGCAGAACGGTCACCTGGTCGCCTACCCCGCCTCCAACATGCTGATCGTCTCGGATCGCGCCAACAACATCTCGCGCATCATTCGCATCGTGCAGCGCCTGGATCAGGGCGGCGATGAAGAGATCGAAATCGTTCGTCTGGAGAATGCCAGCGCTTCGGAAATCGTGCGCGTGGTGAATGCGCTGTCACAGGGCGCGCAACAGCAAGGCGAAGCGCCCGGTATGCAAGCCAAGCTGGTGGCCGACGATCGCACCAACAGCGTGCTGATCTCCGGTGAGAAGGGCCAGCGTCTGCGCATGAAAGGCCTGGTGATGCATCTGGACACGCCGCTGGAAGCCGGCGGCGACACGCAGGTTCGTTATCTCAATTACGCCGACGCCGAGCAGATCGCCGGCAAGCTCAAGGAGCAAGTCACCGGCGTTACTCAAGCAGCCCCTGGCGCACCCGGTGCCGCCCCCGGCGCCACCGGTCCCGCCGCGGCTCAGGATCGCAATACGACCATCTGGGCAGACAAACAAACCAATGCCCTGGTCGTGACCGCAGCGCCCAAGATGATGCGTCAGATCATGTCGGTGGTGGACAAGCTCGACATCCGTCGCGCCCAGGTGCACCTCGAGGCCATCCTGGTCGAAATCACTCAGTCGCGCGCCGCCGAGCTGGGCGTGAACTGGGCCGTGTTCAGCGAAAAGCAAGGCAGCACCATTCCCATCGGCACGTTCAATGAGACCGTCGGTGGCACCAGCCTCGGCAGCCTCGCCTCGGCCATCCTCAATCCGAGCACGACCAATATCCCGACGCTGCCGACCGGCCTCACGCTCGGTGCGGGCATGATCGAAGATGGCGGACTGAATTTCGCGGTGCTGTTACGCGCACTGCGTAACGATGGCAGCAGCAACATTCTGCAGACGCCCTCGATCACGACGCTGGACAACGAAGAGGCCGAGATCAAAGTGGCGCAGGAAGTGCCCTTCATCACCGGTCAGTACACCAACACCGGCACGACCAATCAGGGCGCGGTCAATCCGTTCCAGACCATTCAGCGCGAAGAGGTCGGCAACATTCTGAAGATCACCCCGCAGATCAACGAAGGCACGGCGGTGCAGCTGAAGATCGAGCAGGAAAACTCCAACCTCACGCAAGGCGTGACCGGCGCGGTCGATCTGATCACCAACAAACGCACCATCTCCACCACGGTGCTGGTCGAGGACGGCGGCATGATCGTGCTGGGCGGCTTGATTACCGACAGTGCCAACGAGGGCGAGGCGCGCGTACCCATCCTCGGCAATATTCCGATCATTGGTGAGTTGTTCAAGACTCGCAACGGCTCGAAGGAAAAGCGCAACCTGATGGTGTTCATCCGTCCGACCATCTTGCGCGATGGCGTGGCCGCGGCCATCACCACCACCGCCAAGTACAACGTGCTGCGCGATCAACAGCTGCAGCGGAGAAACGGTCGTGTGACATTGCTGCCCGGCGAACGCCAGCCGCTGTTGCCGCCGATCGAAGACCTGGCGAAGTATGCCGACCCGACCGCGGGCGCACATGCTCCGGCACCGGGTACGAATCCCGAATCAGTGGAGCCGGAGCAGGCCGAACCGCTGCCGGAACAGTCACCGCCGCCGCAGCCGTGATTGGCCCTCTTTCTCAGGACAAGGTGTTGTCATGAGCGCACAAGTTGAAACTCCGGTCGCCGTGCGTGGCGCGGCGGTCGTACCCGCAGCCGCTGCATCCGCGGCTTCCTTGACGTTCGCGTTCTGCAAGCGCCACGGCGTGCTCGTGCAGAAGGTGCATGAAACATCTGCCGAGGCCGTGTATCGCGCCGGCGCGCAACCGGCGGCGATTGCCGAAGTGCGACGCGTGCTCGGTGTGCCGTTGCAACTGCGACGCGTGGATGCCGAGGCTTTCGATCAGCTGCTGCGACAGCAATACGAAGCCGGCAACTCGGCCATGCAAGTGGCCGGCGCCGGTGTCGAAGAGGACACCGACCTCGCCCACCTCGCGCAGGATCTGCCGGAGCCTTCGGATCTGCTGGAAAGCGACGATCAGGCGCCCATCATCAAACTGATCAACGCCATCCTGACGCAGGCGGTCAAAGAGAACGCTTCCGATATTCACATCGAGCCGTTTGAGAACCGCCTGGTGGTGCGCTTCCGTGTCGACGGCGTGTTACGCGAAGTACTGCAATCCAAGCGCGCCGTCGCGCAGCTCGTGGTGTCGCGTATCAAGGTCATGTCGAAGCTCGACATTGCCGAGAAACGTTTACCTCAGGACGGTCGTATCTCCCTGCGCGTCGCAGGTCGCGCCGTCGATGTTCGTGTGTCGACGATTCCCGCCGGTCACGGCGAGCGCGTCGTGCTTCGTTTGCTCGACAAGCAGGCGGGCCGGCTCGAGCTGAACGCGCTCGGCATGGATCCTCGCTCGCAGAAGCTCCTCGATGAGCTGATCCACAAGCCGCACGGCATCATCCTGGTCACGGGCCCGACCGGCTCCGGTAAGACCACCACGCTGTACTCGGCGCTCGAGCGCATCAACGACAACACGCGCAACATTCTCACCGTCGAAGATCCGATCGAGTACTACATCGACGGCATCGGGCAGACGCAGGTGAACACCAAGGTCGAGATGACCTTCGCGCGCGGCCTGCGCGCCATCCTGCGTCAGGATCCTGACGTAGTGATGATCGGCGAAATTCGTGACTTGGAAACAGCGCACATCGCCGTGCAAGCCTCGCTCACCGGACACCTGGTGCTTTCGACGTTGCACACCAATACCGCGGTCGGTGCGGTCACGCGTCTGCGCGATATGGGTGTCGAGCCGTTCCTGCTGTCATCGAGCTTGATCGGCGTGCTCGCACAACGCCTGGTGCGCGTGTTGAATCCAGAGACGCGCGAGGCGTATCCGGCGGGCGAATACGAGCGTCGGTTGCTGAACGTGCCGGACGGTGCGCCCTCGCCCACGCTGTATCGACCCGGCGCCGACGCTGCACTGGGCTTCAAAGGTCGAACCGGCATTCATGAGCTGGTGCTGGTCGATGACACCATGCGCACCATGATTCACGACGGCGCAAGCGAGCAGGAGCTGGAACGCTATGCGCGCACGTTGACGCCGAGCATTCGCGACGACGGTCGCTCCAAAGTGCTCTCCGGCGTCACCACCGTCGAAGAGGTCCTGCGCGTCACGCGCGAGGATTGAGCGCGCTTAATTACTGGGAGCTGCTTTGAGCGCTTTCGAATACACCGCGGTCGACGCATCGGGCCGCGAACGCAAAGGCGTGCTGGAAGGCGATACCGCACGGCAGGTTCGTCAGCTGCTGCGCGATCAGGCGTTGTTGCCGCTGACGGTCAATGAAGTCACCCAGCGCGAGCAAAAGCAACGCACCGCCCGCTTCTCCATCGGCAGCGGCGTGTCTGCCAGCGATCTGTCGCTGCTCACGCGCCAGATCTCGACGCTGGTTCGATCCGGCCTGCCGCTGGAAGAGGCGCTCGCTGCGGTGTCCGAGCAGACCGAAAAGCCGCGAGTGCGCAGCATCGTCCTGGCCGTGCGCGCCAAGGTCATGGAAGGTCACACGCTCGCCGATGGTCTGTCGGACTTCCCGAACGTCTTCCCTGAGCTGTACATCGCAACTGTCGCCGCGGGTGAACAGTCGGGTCATCTCGATACCGTGCTCGAGCGTCTTGCCGATTACACCGAGAACCGCGAGCAGATGCGTAGCCGCACCATCAACGCGATGCTCTATCCGGTGCTGCTGTTCCTCGTGTGCATCTCGATCGTCGCGCTGTTGTTGACGTTCGTGGTGCCGAAGATCGTCAAGCAGTTCGAGAATTCCAAGGCCGAGCTGCCCATGCTCACGCAGGTGCTGATCGCAATCTCGGATTTCCTACGCGATTGGGGCTGGCTGCTGGTCCTGGCCCTCGTCGGCATCGGCTGGCTCTTTAAGCGCTGGTTGCGCGATCCCGGCGCCAGACGTCGTTTCCACGCCATACTGCTGCGCATACCGCTGTTCGGCAAAGTGGTGCGCGGCTCGAACACTGCGCGCTTCGCTCGCACTTTCTCCACTTTGACCTCGAGTGCGGTGCCAGTGCTGGAAGCGCTGCGCATTTCCGGCGAAGTCGTCACCAACCTGCCGATGCGCGATGCCGTTCAGGATGCGGCCACCCGTGTGCGCGAAGGCGCGCCGATCGGCAGATCGCTGGGCACGTCGAAAATATTTCCGCCGATGATGATTCACCTCATCTCCAGCGGCGAGTCGAGCGGCGAGCTGGAGACCATGCTGGATCGCGCAGCGACCAATCAGGAGCGCGAGATGGACTCGATCCTGACTGCGGCGGTGGGCCTGCTAGGCCCCCTGATGATCCTCTTCATGGGCGGCATGGTGCTGCTCATCGTGCTTGCCATGTTGCTGCCGATTTTCCAGCTCAATCAGTTGATTCACTGAGGTCGGCGCGCCGCCCCGCAGGTGCACGGGGCGGACCTGGTTCACCGAATCCGCAAAGACGCTATTGCTAGACCCCAGCGTTCCCTTTATATACTCGCGCCGTAAACACCCTGGGGCGCTGCGGCAAGTTGCGGGATCGCAGTCGATGACTGAGAAGCCGGAATCCGAAGAGTTCGATGAAGAGGAGGACGACGGCGGTGCCGTCGAGTCCGAGGACCTCGATGTCGATCATTTGATCGCCGACATCGACAAGCGTAAGAAAAATGTCACCAAGGCCGGCGAGCCGGCCTGGCGGCGTCTGGAGCGCATTCGTGAAGAGCGCGAGACGGCAGCGCAGCTGTCCGATTTCGACGACTACGAAATCGGCCTGGATGATCCCGCCGGCGACGATTCGAGCGCCTTCGACGAAGCAGAAGAATAGCAACGCGCCCTCTGCCCGCAATCGTCTGACGTTCCGACAAGGCCTCGGAACCCTCCGGATCATGCGACCGTTGCAGCTGCAAACAGCTGCACGCACGGATACACGGCATGATCCACCCGAATCCATCGACGACGAGGCGCGCGCCTGCGAAGAAAAGCGTGCGCGAAGCGCGAGCCCCAACACCGCCAGCCCGTCCAACTGCGCGCTCACTGACAGCGCTGCGCGAAGAGGCGCAGCATTGCCGTGCCTGTCCATTGTGGAAGAACGCGACGCAAACTGTGTTCGGTGAAGGCCGGGCCACCGCGCGCATCGTGCTGATCGGTGAACAACCCGGTGACCGTGAAGATCTGGTGGGTAAACCCTTCGTAGGTCCTGCGGGCAAGTTGCTCGATCGCGCGCTGGAGCGAGCGGGCGTCGAGCGCACACAAACATACGTCACCAACGCGGTCAAACATTTCAAGTTCGAGCCGCGCGGCAAGCGTCGCATTCACAAGAAGCCGAACGAGCAAGAGATCTCGGTGTGCCGGCAGCACTGGTTGGACAACGAGCTGCGCCTCATCGGGCCGACGCTGGTGATCGCGATGGGTGCGACCGCGGCGCGCGCCGTGTTCGGTCGTGCGACGGCGATCGGCAAGAATCGCGGTCACGTCATCAAAGGTCAGTCGTTGGCGAGCGAGCTGAGCGCGGACGTGATCGTGACCGTGCACCCCTCCTACCTGTTGCGAGTGCCGGATGCGGATCGGGACAGCGCGTTCGAGGAGTTCGTGACAGATCTCAAACTCGCGCGCCAGTACGCCCCGGCGTGATTCTCTAATTGGGGCGGAAGTCGACGCGGTCGGTGGTGTTGGTGGGCACGCAGAAGATGCCGATCGGGCTGGAGCGGCCACGCAATACCAGCGACGGCAAAGGCATCGCCCCTACATCGACGCCGCGCTCATCGAGCAGATTCTTCACCGCATCCGAGAACAACATTTCGCCCGCACGCGCGCGTTGACCCAGACGTGAAGCAACGTTCACGGTGTCGCCAATGATGGTGTAGTTCATATACGAGGGCGAACCGACATTGCCCGCGATCACCTCGCCGACGTTGATGCCGATGCCAAGCCCGGTTTCCACGCCGTAACGATCCGTCCAGCGATGCGCGAGCTCCGCGAATTTCCCCAGCATCAGTTTGGCCGCGAGGATGGAACGCTCTGCCCCATCTTCCTGCGCAACCGGCACACCGAAGCCCACCAGCAAGCTGTCGCCCGCCATGCTGAACACGGTGCCTTCATATTCGAACGTGATGTCGGTCAGCAGCTTGAAGAACTCGTTCAGCAGCTCGACCACCTGCTCCGGATTGAGCCGTTCAGACAGCGCCGTGAAGCCGCGCATGTCGGCGAACATCACCGCGACCTGCGTGCGCTTGTGCGTGCCGGCGAACATGGAGTCCAGCAGCTCGGGGCTGGCGAGGATCTGATCGGCGAGCTTCGGTGAAATGTAACGACGGAAGGCCGCACGAATCAGCTCGCGACGCTTCACCTCTTCGGCCAGCTGCTCGGCCGCAAGCTGCCGTCGTGTCGCGCTCACCTTGAGCAAGGAGCGCACGCGCATCAGAAACTCTTCACGCCGCACTTGATGGGTCAGGAAGTCATCGACGCCGGCTTCGAACGCGAGCAGTCGCTGCTTGGCGGATTTCGCCAGCCCCACCAGCGGCACCAGCAATGTGGTCGGATTGGCTTTGAGCACACCGCACACTCGCGCAAGTGTCGTGGCCGCCTCGGCTTCGACATCGAGAACGATGAGATCGGGTGCGCGTCGCGCGACGCTGGCAATGACCTGATCGGGTTCGACCATGTCGTCGATGACGATGTCGGAAGCATCCAGCAGTCGGTCGAGCAGGCCCCGGGTAGTCTCGGAGCTGCCGACCAGCAATGTTCTATACGTCGCGGACAGGGTCGCGGACATCGTCCGTAATTCCTCGTGTTCTGTGCTCGTCCCCATTCGTCTTGGAGGGCCAGGAGTAGCTCAGCTGTTTCGGCAAGACGATCAGGGCATGTCACACGGCACCATCCGGCAGCCCGGCCGACGGAAAGTGCGTAAAGACATTCGCTTGGTGACGCATCCTACCGACATTGTGCAACTAACGCCAAACCCGCCGAGTTCTGTCAAAAATCCGTAAACTCCGCGTCTCGACCGCGCCAGGATCCACAATTGATTGCAAAACTGCCGGGATTGCGCACCGTCCTGCTCGCCATTGCATCGTTAGTAATGGGCGGGCCGGCGTTGGCCGCGAAGATCGCCTACTACGACGCCACCTATCGCGCGACATTCAAGCCAGGGGTCGAGCACGCACAAGTCGAGCTCGAGCTGAACGGCGCACGGCTGCCGAGCAAGCTGGTGCTGCGGGTCGACTCCAAGCGCTATCGAAACTTTCGCTCCAACCAGCCGCTGGAGGTCGGTGACCACGAAGTCGTGTGGCGCCCGCAAGGCAAGCGCTCGACCCTGAGCTATGAATTTGCGGTGAATCACCAGCGCTCCTCAGGCGGCTACGACTCTTACATCACCCAGGACTGGGCCTTGTTTCGCGGCGACAAGCTGATCCCCAGCACGCGCGTCACGGCACCTCGCGATCTTCATTCACGCACGACGCTGCAATTCCAATTGCCAAAGGGCTGGTCCGCGGTGACTCGCTATGCCGCCTCTGGCGAGCACAGCTTCCGAATCGAAGATTCGAAGCGGCGTTTCGTGCAGCCCGTAGGCTGGATGCTGATCGGCAAGATCGGCGTGCGCAGCGAGCGCATTCATCATGTGACTGCCGTGATCGCCGCGCCCGAAGGCGAAAGCGCGCGTCGCCAGGACGCCCTCGCCTTCATCAACTGGAATCTGCCCAAACTGCTGGAGGTGTTTCCGGACTTCCCCAAGCGCGTGCTGATCGTATCGGCCGGCAATCCGATGTGGCGCGGCGGTCTGTCCGGTCCCGCCTCGCTCTACGTGCATGCGGACCGGCCACTGATCAGCGAGAACCGCACCAGCCCGTTGTTACATGAGCTGGTGCACGTCGCGCTCGGCATTCGCGGCGACAACGAAAGCGACTGGATCGTCGAAGGCCTTGCCGAGTTTTATTCCATTCAGACCTTGCGTCGCTCCGGCGGCATCAGTCAAAAGCGCTACGAGCAGGCGATCGAGCACCTGAACAAATCGGCGCGCCGCGCGCCGACGCTGTTCGCCAAGAACTCCACGGGCCCGACGACCGCACGCGCCGTGCTCGTGTTTCAACAAGTCGATGTGGAGATTCGCTCGTTGACGGGCGGCGCCAAGAGCCTCGATGACGTCGCACGCAAACTGGCGGCCGACCGCGGCGAGGTCAGCCTGATTCAGCTCCAGGAGATCGCGCAGCAGGTCGCCGGCAAACCGCTGCGCTCGCTGCAGCGAGAACGACTCATGAAACCTTTGGCTGAACCAGGGCCGTGATCTTCATCGCGGTCTCGAGCGCCCGCAGTCCGTCCTCACCCGTCACGACCGGGGTGCTGCGCTCGCGCACCGCTTTCAAGAACGCTTCGATCTCGGCGAGCAACGCATCGCCCTGATCGAAGTTCTGCTCTTCGATGGAGACTTGCGCCGGCGATTCCACCGACGCCGCCGCGTCCTTCTTGCGGATGACGGTGAGAATCTTCTGCTGCATGTCGACCGACAGATACGCATCGTCCTGGAAGATGCGGATCTTGCGTTCCTGCTTGAGACTGATGCGGCTCGCCGTCGTGTTCACCACGCAGCCGCCCTGAAAGCGCAGCCGCGCGTTCACGATATCGATCTCGCCGGAGAACACGGTCGCACCGACGGCATCGATGTGCTCGATCGGCGTGCCGACCAGCTCCTGGATCAGATCGATGTCGTGGATCATCAGATCGAGCACCACGCTCACATCCGTGCCGCGCTGTTTGAACGGCGCGAGTCGATGCGATTCGACGAAGCGAGGTGTCTGCAGTCGCTCGGCGGCGGCCAGCACCGCGGGGTTGAAGCGCTCCAGATGTCCGACCTGCAGGATGCGCTTGTGAGTGCGCGCCAGATCGACCAGCTCGCGCGCCTCCTCGACCGTCGTGGCGATGGGTTTTTCGATCAGCACATCGATGCCGTGCTTCAGCAGCTCGCAGCCAATCGCATGATGCATCGGGGTCGGCACCGCCAGGCTCACCGCATCGACCGCACCGAACAGCTCGCGATAGTCATGCACCGCCTTCGTGCCCAGCTCGGCGGCGACCTTTGCGCAGGCATCGGCATTTGCATCCACCACGGCCACCAGCGTCGAACCAGCAATCTGCGCGTACTTCTGTGCATGGAAACGGCCGAGATAACCGACGCCGATGACGGCGGTGCGCAGCGGTGCGGCGTGGGTTGCTTCTGACATTCGTGAGTGCCTCGACCCAATGAAAAGCCGCGATCATACCGAGTACTGCCCGGGTACAGGGATGTACCCCGCCGCCATAGCGGCGGCGAGCGACAAAAAGTCGCGCCTTTTTGACTGCTCGCACGAGGGTCGTGGCAGGGCTCGGCGGTGCTTTCAGCGAAGCGCTGCTTCGCTCCGCCGAGCGGGTGTACATGGATGTATACCCCGGGCTTACGCGGAGCAGGGACTGCGCAGCGTAATGCCCGATCCCGAGATATTTGTGACAAGATGCGCGCCACCTCATCTATACAGGCCCGCATGAACGCCGCCGCCCATACCGATGACGATGGCTCCGATGAGCAGCGCCCTGCTCACCGGCTGCGCTTCGAGCTGATCTTCGCCAGCCTGTGGCTGGTCGTTGGACTGTTCCTGCTGCCCGCGCTGATCTTCTGGGTCGGCGGCGCCCTGCTCGGCCCGTACGGCGCCTCGGATCAACAAGGCGCCGGTCTGAGCACGTTCTACATCGATTTCTTTGCCGATCTCACCGACATGTCCGGCCGCGCCTGGAGCATCGCCCTGGGACCGCTGCTGCTCATGTATCTGCTGCGCGCGGTCTTCATTGGCGTGAAAGCCGCCCCGGTCGAACGCAAGACCCTCGACGAAGACGAAGAGCCACCTGCACCACGGCGCGCACCTGTCAAAAAGGAACCCAAGCGCCCGCCCGGTCGGCCGACGCGCGTCGAGCCGCGCATGGGCAACGATTGAGTGCAGACGAATCTGCACCGCGCGATGCAACGAACTCGTTAACAGGGATACGTGACACGGGTCACACTTCTCAATGAAAAAACGCGCTGCGCCGAAGTTCGGCGTGTAGGCTGCAAGCGGTTGAAATTAAAAAGAATCTGTTGGTTTTCTTTACACTTTTTGGTTGGGAAGAATGCGCAAGTGGCTCGCCCGGTTATTCGGCGGCCGGAAGGTGCAAGCGGCAGAGCGGCCAGCGCGGATCGCGCCCCGCATCGCCGATGGCGCCGTCCCGCCCGTGCAACGCCCTATGTCGGCAGGCAATGCCAAACGCGGCATTCATGCAGATAAGGTCAGCAGCAAGGCAAAAAGTGGCTTCGATCCTTATAACAGCGGTACGTTCAAGCGCGGCGACGCCTGGGAACGCGTCATTCGCCGCTAACGACTCGCCTGAGGCGGCCTTGAGGGTTTTCCCCCTGATGGATTCGGGGGCAAAACCCGCGCCGCGGCTGCACTGTAATCATTCCGGCCAGTACAGCGCGGCAATGCCTGCGATCACCACCCACATTGCCAGCTGCGCCAGCCAGCGCCACTTCAGGGTCTTGAGCAGCGCCAGCAGGCTCGCGCCGGAAACGGCCGCCAGCACGGCGAATACCGCACTACTGCGCAACAGCGCGGGGAACTCGCTGCCCAGTGCCGGGTTGCTCCCCTTGAGGACCAGGAAAATGACCACCACACCTAGCAGGCCGAACGTGATGGCAGCTGCGGAGCCGAAAACGATGGCGTTCAAGACGGCGAGCGGTCTCATGTCGGGCTCCGGTGCCACGCCGCAGACCCGCCGGCTGGGTGCTGAACGAATTGATGACTGAGCCCCTCCAATTCCTGCCCCCCACGAGCAGCGCGTACTTGATCGGAGTGCAGCGTCTCTCTAGCCTTGACCATAGAATGGATTTGTCCTGCCTTGCTTGCGATTCAGGTTTAGGTCGAAATCGGGACCGGTGCCGCCTTGATGGCCGCGGCCCCCTCCCCCTGATGAGGATGTGAAACAGTGTACCAGTCGCCCTCGCACCAACCCGCCAAGCAGCGGCGCAATACGTTGATCTTCAGCTTGCCCGCGCTGCTGGTGGTCTGTGCGTTACTGGCGGGCACGGCGCAAGCGCCGGTCGCCAAGGCGGTCGCGACCGCCAACTCGCAGGAATTGTCCCCCACCGAGCGGCAGCGCCGCGTCAGCAAGCTGGTCAGCAACGTGATCGAGCGCTCGCATTACCGCCAGTCGCCGATCAACGACCCGGTGTCCTCGCTGGTGCTGGATCGCTTCATCGAGCAGCTCGATGGCGGCCGCAGCTACTTCCTCGCCTCGGACATCGCCGAGTTCGAGCGCTATCGCTACCAGCTCGACGACGCAGTCGTGAACGGCCAGCTCGAGCCGGTGTTCGCCATCTTCAATCGCTTCCAGGTGCGCAACCAGGAGCGCATCAAGTACGCGATGGACCTGCTCAAGTCCGAGCCGGACTTCACCGTCGATGAGTCGTTCGAGTTCGACCGCACCAAGGCGCCGTGGGCCAAGACCCCCGAAGAGCTCAATGACATCTGGCGCCGTCGCGTGAAGAACGATGCGGTGTCGCTGATGCTCACCGAGAAGACCTGGCCGGAAACCAAGGACATCCTGCAAAAGCGCTACGAGCGCGTGGTCAAGCGCACCGAGCAGGTCACCAGCGACGACATCTTCGAAGTGTTCATGAATGCCTTCGCGCATGTCTTCGATCCGCACTCGAGCTACTTCTCGCCGCGCAATTCCGAGGAGTACCGCATTCAGATGAGCCTGTCGTACGAAGGCATCGGTGCCTCGCTGCAGCTCGTCGACGACTACGTCACCGTGCTCAACGTGTTGCCCGGCGGCCCGGCCGCGGTCAACGGCACGCTCGGCGCGAACGATCGCATCATCGCGGTCGGCGAAGGCAAGAACGGCAAGATGGTCGACGTGATCGGCTGGCGCCTCGATGATGTCGTGCAGATCATTCGCGGCAAGGTCGGCACCACCGTGCGCTTGAACATCCTGCCGGCCGGCGCCGCGCCGGGCTCGCCGGAAAAGGTGCTGGAGCTGCAGCGTAACAAGGTGTCGCTGGATGCTCAGGCAGCCCAGAAGAAAGTCGAGACCATCAAGCGTGGCGATCGCGACATGAAGGTCGGCGTGATCAACGTGCCGAGCTTCTATCAGGACTTCGAAGCCAAGTCCTCCGGCGCCAAGGACTATCGCAGCACCACGCGTGACGTACGCAAGCTGATCGAGCAGTTGAAGACCGAGCACGTGGACGCGCTGATCATGGATCTGCGTGGCAACGGCGGCGGTCACCTGACCGAAGCGACCGCCCTGTCCGGTCTGTTCATTCCGGCCGGCCCGATCGTGCAGCTGCGCGAGACCGGCGGTCGCGTCGAAGTGCTCGACGATCCGGAGCCCAACACCGCGTGGGACGGCCCGATGATCGTGCTGGTGGATCGTTATAGCGCCTCGGCGTCTGAGATCTTCGCCGCCGCAATTCAAGACTACGGTCGCGGCATCGTCGTCGGTCAGCAGACCTACGGCAAAGGCTCGGTGCAGAACCTGTACCCGCTGGATCGTTATGCGCTCGGCCCCGATCCGGGCTTCGGCCAGCTGACGGTCACCATCGGCAAGTACTATCGCGTGACCGGCGAGAGCACGCAGCATCGCGGCGTGCAGCCGGACATCTCGATGCCGACGGCCATCAGCCCCGAGGAAGTCGGTGAGAGCACGCGCGAAAGCGCCCTGCCCTGGGATCGCATTCGTCCGGCTGAATTCAACAAGGAAGGTCAGCTGACGCAGGCCATCGCGGCCCTCGAGCAGACGCACGAGCAGCGTATCGCCTCGGATCCGAATTACCGTTCATTGCTCGCCGATCTCGATGCGTTCGAGAAAGTGCGCACGCAGAAGAAGCTGTCGTTGAACCTGAAGACACGCGTCGCCGAGCGCGAGCAGCTGGAGCAGGATCGCCTGGCTCGTGAAAACGAGCGCCGCAAGTCGCGCGGTCAGCCGCCGGTTGCCAAGCTCGCTGACCTCACGGGTCAGGACCCGCCGGATGCGGTGTTGGATGAAACGGTGCAGATCGCCGCGGACTTGAGCGGCATGAGCAATCTGTATCTGTCGCGCCTGAAGGCTCAGGGCGACCAGAAAGAAACAAAGCGCTAAGCTGACGTGACCAATGTCAGGCGCTGCTCATTGCAGCAGCGCCTGATACACATCCCAGTAGTCATCGACCAGCACATTCACGCCGGCTTTATTGCCCGCCTCCAGGCCTGACACCGGCGCCACGGGCACCGGCAACGTACCGATCGAATCCGTCAGCGGCACGGTATCCGCATCGCTGCGATAGGCCACCACCGCGCGCAATGCATCGGTGCGCTCCTTCAAGCCACTGAGATCGTCTTTTTCGTTTTTGACGACGCTCAGCCCCTCGCGCAACAACATCATCAAGCGCGAGCATTCTTCACGAGTGCCGTATTTCATATCGAACACCCGCTTCGTGGTCGTTTCTTTCGCGAGCACGGCGAGTCCGCCGGTGGACAATGTCACAACCAGCTGCTGCGCGTATGCGATGACGGCGGTGTTCACGATGCGCCGGCCATCTACGGAGATGCCCTCGAACGGCGGCGGCGCCTGCTCTTCGAGCGCGGCGCGATCGTCGCTCAGATCGGTGACTTCGGTGGCCGCCTGATCCCACAGCTGGCGCTCGGTTGCGATCTCTTCGGCAAGACGCCGACGCCGCGCGTAGTTCCAGAAGCCGCGCATGCTCTCCAGCTTCGCCTCCTGAAGCTTCAGCTGCGCCTCGAGCTCATCGGCGCGCGCCCGTGAGCTTGCGATACGACGATCGAAATCGGCGAGTTGCTGGCGACGCGTACGATCCAGCTCTAGCAACTGACGACGCTGCTCGCGATCGGCCTGCTGCTGCTGCAGCTGTTGTGCGAAGCGTGCGACTTTCGCCGACGAGGCGCGCCACAACGAGCGCAGTTGGAAATAAACCAGAGCGTGCGGACCGGTCTCGGGATGGCCGAGAAACTCTTCGAGCTGCAACAGCTGTTCGCTGTGGCGTGCAAACGTGGCTTCGTGTTTGTTCAGGTGCTCGATCAGCTTGTGCCGCTCGTCCTGCAAGCGCGACAGCTCTTTCTTGAGCTCGGCCCGATTCCAATACAGCTGCAGCAGCCGCTCGTCTTCGGCAGGTTGACGCGCGCCCGGAGCAAGGAGCTGGCGCAGATTGCTCAGCCGATCGGAGAATTCCATAGCGTGCCCGTCACGGGCGATGGGGACTTAGGTCGCAGCGAGCGCTGGGAAGTGATGTCCGCGCTCGACGCAATAATCGAGCCATTTGTTGAGCATGATATTACGCAGCCAGCGATCGCCGAGATCGCGCGCCAGCTGCGAGCGCAACGATTCGAGCAGCGCGTGACGATGCCAGCGCGCACACGCCTGCACTTCGGCCAGACGAGCATCGCGATACACGCGAATCAACAGATCGGGATCGGCCAGCGAGCCGGCTTCATCGTCGAACACGTAGGTGAGCCGCAGCGTCGTCGTATAACGGCTGCGCTCCTCGACCGCCAGATGCAGCGGGCAATCGCCATCGACCACTGAAATCTGCGTGGCTGCCGCTCTTTCCAGATCCGGCACCAGCCAGGCGAGCCGGATGTAATTGCTCTCGTACAGCGACATCAGGCTGACGAAGCTGCCCGGACGGGAGCGCCAGCTGACCGGGCAATTCACATCGCTTGCTGTAAGGTCTATCGACATGAGCCGAATATAGCACAGCAGTTTCTTACTACTGCCAGTGGTGTGTGACTTGCGTCACGGGACGTTTCATGGGCCCGCCGCGCATGCGACATGCGTGCCATCGGCGCGCTCGTGTCGTGCTGGCAGATGCTTATGGACGCAGCCGGCGCTCGACCCCGGTCCGGTCCAGGATGCGACTGGCGATCTCTTCGATGGAACATTCGGTGGTGTTGATGCACGGAATATCGTAACGACGGAATAGCGCCTCGGCGGTGCGCACCTCGAAGTCGACTTGCGAAGGCGACGAATAATTGCTGTTCGGCCGGCGCTCGTTGCGGATCTGTTGCAGACGTTCCGGCGCGATGGTCAGGCCATACAGCTTGCGCTGATGCTTGATCAGTGCCGCGGGCAACCGACCGGTCTCGAGCTCCTCGTCAGCGAATGGATAATTGGCGGCGAAGATGCCGTATTGCAAGGCCAGGTACAGACAGGTGGGCGTCTTGCCGGTGCGCGACACGCCGACCAGGATCAGATCGGCCCGCTCGTAGTCGCGCGTGACAGCGCCGTCATCGTTGGCCAGGGCGAAATTGGTCGCGTTGATCCTCGTGGTGTAAGCACCGATATCCTGCATGCCGTGTGCTTTGCCCTGCGCGCGCGAGGATTTGAGCTTCAGCTCCATCTCCAGCGGGCCAAGGAACGCATCGAAGAAGTCCAGGAACAGGCCGTTGGCGCGCTTGATGATCTNNNATCTCGCGCAGGTCCTCCTGCACCAAAGTGCTGAAAATCACGGGTCGGACCCCTTCCGCCTCGGCCGTCGCGTTGATGCGACGAACAGCTTCCTGCGCCTTGTCAACAGTGGAGATAAATGGCAGAGTCACCTGC